>JAISSQ010000232.1 GCA_031273045.1 Puniceicoccales bacterium | reverse complement strand
GCGGGCGTCGGCGGCGGCGATGACTTCGGCGTCGCGGACGCTGCCGCCGGGTTGAATGGCGGCGACGGCTCCGGCGTCGGCGGCGGCGATGAGACCGTCGGCGAAGGGGAAGAAGGCGTCGCTGGCGACGACGGAGTTTTGCAGCGAGAGGCCGGCCTCGCCGGCTTTCCAGATGGCGATGCGCGAACTGTCAACGCGGCTCATCTGACCGGCGCCGATGCCGAGCGTGCGCTCGTCGCCGGCATAGACGATGGCGTTCGATTTGACGTGGCGGACGACGCGCCAGCCGAAGAGCAGCGACGCCCACTCGGCGTCCGTCGGCGCGCGTTTGGTGACGACGCGGAAGGCGTCGCGGTCGAAGGGCGCGTTGTCGCTGTCCTGCGCGAGAACGCCGCCGATGACGCCGCGCAGTTCGCGTGTCGGCGCGGCGTAGGCGTCTGCGGGGAGCAGTGAGCGCATCAGTCGGAGGTTCTTTTTCTTGGAGAGGATTTCGAGGGCTTCGGGGTCGAAGCCGGGGGCGATGATGACTTCGGAGAAAATCTCGGCGATTGCGGCGGCGAGCGGGGCGTCAACGGGCTTGTTGGCGGTGATGATTCCGCCGAACGGGGCTTGGCGGTCGGTGGCGAATGCGCGGTCCCAAGCGTCGCGCAGGGTGCCGGCGGTGGCGACGCCGCAGGGGTTCGTGTGTTTGAGGATTGCGACGGTCGGGCGGTCGCGGAACTCGGCGATGAGGCGGGCGGCGGCGGTGATGTCGAGAATGTTGTTGTAGGAAAGTTCCTTGCCTTGGAGTTGCTCGAAGGCGTCGTGGAACGAGCCGTAGAGCGCGGCGTTCTGGTGCGGGTTTTCGCCGTAGCGCAATTTCTGCGCGAGCGGCAGCGTGAGCGTGAGCGGAGCGGCGGTGCCGATGTCGGCGTGAACGCCGACGCTGCAACTGGATTGGGTGCCGGTGCCGGCAGTGCCGGTGCCGGCGGCACTATCTCCCCGCTCCCCGCTCCCTGCTCCCTGTTCCCCAATCGCCTTCCCCAAATACGCCGCAATCGCCGCGTCGTAAGCGGCGGTGCGCCGGAAGACCTTCAACGCGAGTTCGCGGCGCAGGGCGGCGAGCGGCGCGGCGTCGCCGGCGGTGGCGGCATCGAGGGCGGCGAGCACGCGCGGATAATCGGCGGGGTCGGTGACGACGGCGACGGCGGCGTGGTTTTTCGCCGCGCTGCGCAGCATCGAGGGACCGCCGATGTCAATGTTCTCAATGGCGTCCTCGAACCGGCAGTCGGGCTTCGCGACGGTTTGCTCGAAGGGGTAGAGGTTGACGACGACGATATCAATGAGGGCGATGTCGTGGGCGGCGGCCTGCGCGAGGTGCTCCGCGCTGTCGCGCCGGCAGAGCAGTCCGCCGTGGATTTTCGGGTGCAGGGTTTTGACGCGCCCTTCCATAATTTCGGGCGAGCCGGTGTGCTCGCTCACGTCGGTGACGGCGATTGCGTTTTCGCGGAGCAGTTTCGCGGTGCCGCCGGTGGACAGCAGCGTGAAGCCGTGTTTCTCGGCGAGAGCGCGGGCGAACTCGGCGAGGCCGGTCTTGTCGCTGACGGATAGAAGCGCGAATTTGGACATACGTCGGGGCAGGTTGCGTGCGGCGTCTTTTCGGGCAAGGGAAGGTTTTCGATAAAAACTCGCCGCCGCGCGGACGCGCGGGCAAAACGCCGCCCCGATGAAAAACTTTCTAAAAACCGTTCTGGCGACGGTCGTCGGCAACCTGCTCGTGCTCGCGATTTCCGGCTTTCTGCTATGCTCGTTCATCGCCCTCGTGCTCATCGGTCTCTCCGCCGGCGGCGGCGAAAAAACGCTCACCGTCCCCGACAAGGCGATTCTCGTGCTCGACCTTTCCATGAGCATCAACGACGCGCCGGCGGGCGAAAACGGTGCGTTCTCCGACTTCACCGGCGGCGGCGCGCCGCGCGTCGGGCTGTGGGATTTGACGCGCGCGCTCGACGCCGCCGCCGGCGACAAGCGCATTGCCGGCGTGCTCGTCACCGGCTCGCTCGCCGCCGGCGAGAGCGGCAACGGCCTCGCCGCGCTCGCCGAGTTGCGCCGCTCCCTGCTCGCGTTCCGCAAACGCGCGCCCGCGAAACTCGTCCTCGCCTACTTGGAGGCGCCCACGCTGAAGGACTACTACGTCGCCACCGCCGCCGGCGAAATCTGGCTCAACCCCTACTCGGAGAGCGCGCCGCTGGGGCTGGTCTCGCAAAACATCTACATCGGCAACGCGCTCGCGAAATACGGCGTCGGCGCGCAAGTCGTGAAGTGCGGCCGCTACAAGTCCGCGGTCGAGGCACTCACCTCCGACCGCATGAGCGAAGAGGACCGCGAGCAGCGCACCGCGCTCCTCGACGCGCAGTGGGAGACGTTCGCAACGGACGCCACCGCCGGACGCCGCCTCGCCGCCGACGCCGCCGCCGGCACCGGCAGCGCCGGCGCCTCGTTGCGCGCCGCGAAAATCACGCCCGCGCGGTTGCGAGAGATTGCCGCCGAGTTCCCCGTGCTCGACGCCAAGACCGCCGTCGCGCTCGGCCTCGCCGACCGCACCGCCTACCTCGACGAGGTTATCGCCGAACTGCGGATGCGCGGCGCGACCGCCGACACCTCCTCCTCCACCACCGGTGGTGCCAAGGGCTTCGGCGCGGTCGCCACCGGCGGCGGAAGCGGCACTGCCGGCGCCCGCGCGACCTTCGCGCAGGTCAACGCCCGCGACTACGCCCGCGACATCGCCGCGAAAGCGCGCAAGCGCGAGGGCGCGCACGTCGCCATCGTCTATGCCGAGGGCGAGATTGTGGACGACGACGGCGGCGACACCGAGGGCACCGTCTCCGGCCGCGCCCTGTCCGCGCGCCTCCGCGCCATCGCCGAGGACGCCGACGCCCGCGCCGTCGTCCTGCGCGTCAACAGTCCGGGCGGCTCCGCCTACGCCTCGGAAGTCATCCAGCGCGAAGTGCGCCGCCTCGCCGCGAACGGCAAGCCGGTCGTCGTCTCGTTCGGCAGCGTCGCCGCCAGCGGCGGTTACTGGATAGCCGCCTGCGGGCGGAAAATCTTCGCCGAACGCGCCACCGTCACCGGCAGCATCGGCGTCTTCGGCATCGTGCCCAACATCCAGCAACTCGCCGCCTCGTGGGGCGTCACGTTCGACAGCGTGAAGACCTCGCCCCACGCCGACATCGAGACCCTCACCCGCCCCAAGACGCCGGAGGAAATGGCGGCACTGCAAAAACTCACCGACCGCATCTACGACGCCTTTCTGGACAAGGTCGCCGAAGGGCGGAAATTGGAACGCGGGCGCGTCGCCGAACTCGCCGGCGGCCGCGTCTGGTCGGGCGCCGACGCGCGGAAGCACGGCCTCGTTGACGAAATCGGCGGGCTGCGCGAAGCGGTCGAGTTCGCCGCGAACGAGGCCGGTCTGGGCGCGGACCACGCCGTCCGCCAATACCCCGAACCGCGCACCCCGCTTGAGCAAATCCTCGAAATCCTCTCCGACGACGGCACCGCGCCGCCGGTGGCGAAGGTGCGCACCGCCGCCGCCAACGCCTTTGCGCCGCGCGCGAACCCCCGTTCCGCCGCCGGCAAAATGCTCCGTCCCGCGCGCCGCCTCCTGCGCCAACTCTCGCTGCTCGACGACCCCGCCGGCGTTTACGCCCGCCTGCCTTGGTGGGAGGCGGAGTAGCCGCCGGCGGTGCCGACACCGCCGGCGGCAGCGGAACCACCGCCGGTGGCACCGCGCCCTCGCGCTTTCCCCGCGCCGGCAATTGCTGTTTCCTGCGTCACTCGCATGTCCACCACTTCCGACACGCCAACGCTCAAAAACTCCGCCTACGACGCCGTGGTCATCGGCGCCGGTCTCGCCGGCATGACCGGCGCGCGCCAACTCGCCCGCATGGGGCGCAGCGTGCTGCTGCTTGAGCAGCACTCGCAACTGGGCGGTCTCGCCGCGTGGTTCCGCCGTCCGCGCGGGCACGTCTTCGACGTCGCGCTGCACGGCTTCCCGTTCGGCATGGTCAAGTCGTGCCGCAAATACTGGTCGCCCGCCGTCGCCGGCGCGATTCGGCAACTCACGGACATCCGGTTCGCGAACCCCGACTTCACGCTGCAAACGACCTTCGACCGCGCGGACTTCACGCGGCTGCTCACCGAGCGGTTCCGCGCGCCGGCGGCGACGGTCGAGGCGTTCTTCTCGCACCTGCGCGCGATGAACTACTACGACCGCGACGGGCGCACCACCGGCGAACTCTTCGAGGAGTTCTTCCCCGCGCGCCCCGACATCCACCGCCTCCTGCTCGAACCCATCGCCTACGCCAACGGCTCCACGCTCGACGACCCCGCAATCACGTTCGGCATCGTGTTCTCGAACTTCATGAGCCGCGGCGTCTTCACGTTCACCGGCGGCACCGACGCCTTCATCGCCGCGCTTCGCGACGAACTGCTCGCCGCCGGCGTCGAAATCGCCACCTCCGCCTCCGCCGAGAAAATCCACATCACCGACGGTGCCGACGGACTGCCGCGCGCCGCCGGCGTGCGCGTGAAGTTCCGCCGCGACGGTTCGGAGCGCGACATCGCCGCCGGCGCCGTCCTGTCCAACGCGGGCATCAAGAACACCGTGCTCGAACTCGCCGGCGCCGGCGCGGTCCCCGCCGACTTCGCCGCCGCCGCCGCCGCCGTCCGCCTCAACAACAGTTCCGCGCAGGTCTATCTCGGCGTGCGCGAAGGCGCGGAAATCCCGCGCGTGGGCGACCTCGTGTTCACCTCCGGCTGCTCGCCCTTTTCGAGCCGCGAACTCACCGCGCCCGACACGTCGAGCCGCACCTTCAGCATCTACTACCCCGAGACGCGCCCGGACGCGCCGGCGCCGCGCTTCGCCGCAGTCGCCAGCACGAACCAACTCTGGGCGGACTGGGCGGACCTCGACGCCGCCGCCTACAAGGAGCGCAAACGCCGCCTCGCCGAGGACGCCCTCGCGGGGCTGGAGCGGCTCGCGCCGGGCGTCCGCGCCGCGATTGACTGGGAGGAGACGGCGACGCCGCGCACGTTCGCGCGCTACACGCGGCACTGGGAGGGCGCGTCGTTCGGGACGAAGTTCGAGGGGCTGAAAATCTCGCTGGAACTGCCGGAGCGCGTCGCCGGCCTCTACCACGCCGGCAGCGTTGGCATCATCATGTCCGGCTGGCTGGGCGCGATTAACTACGGCGTCATCGTCGCCGCGAAGGTTGACGAATACCTGCGCCGGCAGCGGGGGTGATGGGCGCGTTCGCCGGCGGCACCGACGGCGGTGCCGCTACCGGCCGAGCGCGGAACGGACGAGAGTTTCGTCCACGGTGAAGAATTCGGAGTTCGGGTCGTTCGTGCCAAAGCCCTTCCGGTTGACCTGAACTATAATGAAGTCCGACGTGCGGCGCTGCGCCACGGTGTCGTAGCCGTAAATCTGCACCGACCCCGAACAGGAGACGCGCACGGGTTCGCTCGGCGTCATGTTGCGCTCCAAAAGTTTCTTTTTGTCGCCCACCTGATAGACGCGCACGTGGAGCGGCTTGGTGACGGAGACGACCATCGAGTAGTCGAGTTGGCGCGCCGGCGCGGTCGTGCCACCGGCACCGCCGGCAGCGGCGTTCCCCGCCGGCTTGCCGTCACGGGCGGCGGTCTTTTGCGGTCCGGTCGTGCCGCCGCCGGGGCCGTCATCGTCGCCGACAAACGAGGAGACAATCAGCGCGACAAGGCCGATTGCGGCGATGCCGATGAGCGTCCACAGGACGATGCCGAGGCGTTTCTCGGTGAGGTTCGGAGCGGGAGCGTCGTCGGAACGCGAACGGTTCGCGCCAGTGACGGCGACGCCGCCGGTGACGCCGCCCGTTGACGGCGCGTCGTCGCTGTCGTTTCCGGTGCCGCCGCCGGCGGCGGTTCGCGAAACGGCCGCCGGGTGGCGGCGCGACCGTCCGTCGGGCTGCGCGCTGGGGAAATCCTCCAAGAGCACCTCGGGGTCGAGCCGCAGGTAGCGGGCGTAGATTTTCACGAAGCCGCGCTTATAGACGTCGGCGAGCGGGATTTGGGCGAATTGGTCGTTCTCGAGGGCTTCGAGGTAGAGGGCGCGGATGTGTGTGGCGTCGGCGGCGTCCTGAAGGCGGACGCCTTGGTTTTTGCGCGCCGCCGCGAGTCGTTGTCCGATGGTCGGTTGCATGGTCTTGGAGCAGGTCGGGAGTGGGTTTGTGGGGAAACGGGCGGCTTGCAAGCGCGCATTGCGCCGCCGGTGCCGGCGGTGTCCAACGGCGGTGCCGGCAGCGGCGACTTTTCACGCGCTCACGCGCAAAACCGCCTCCTGCACGAGTTGCGCCAGCATCAGGAACGGATACGCGGCGTATTCGATGCCCTTCTGCAGGAGGTTCGACACCGCGCTGATGTTGATGAGGATGAGCATCACCCACCAGCCGTGCCGCGAGAGCAGCGCGTATTTCTCGTCGCTCATCCCGACGGCGTGCCGCAGCAGGTGCGAGCCGTCCAGCGGCGGCACCGGCAGCATGTTGAAGAACGCGAGCGCGACGTTCATGAACAGCGCCGGCAGCAGGAACCGCACGATGACCGGCGACGAGCGGACCGCTTCAAAATACCCCTGACCGCTTTCCGCATCAGCGGCGGCGTTCGCCAGAACAACGCCGAGGGCGAGGGACGCCGCCAGCGCGAGCACGATGTTCACGGCGGGTCCGGCGAGCGTGATGAGGATGTCGTCGAGCCGGCGGGTCTTCGGGTTCGGCAACGAGATTTGCACGGGACGCCCCCAGCCAATCAGCGCGACGGGAAACGCGCCGCCGACGAGCAGCGGTCCGAAAATCATCACCCCCGGAATGAGGAACGAGCCGATGGGGTCGAGGTGCGCGAACGGGTTGAGCGTGACGCGCCCCTGCAGGCGCGGAAGCGGGTCGCCGCGCAAGTCCGCCACGAACGCATGCCCGAACTCGTGCAGCGAGAGCGACACGAGCAGGATAATGAGCAGAAGGGCGGCTCCGGCGAGTTGCTGGGGGTCCATGAGGGCGCGGGAAATTTTCCGTGGAAGAAGGCGGTGGCGGCGGCAGGCGGCAGCCCCTCACGCCTCACCGGCGGCGATTGCGCCGGCGCCGTCGCCGGTGCGGGCGTGGAAGACGGTCGGCAGCGCGCCGTGGCGGGCGGCGTAGCGGGCGGAAACATGGTTCGCCTGCGCCGTCCCGAACTTCGCGTCGGTGAGCGCCATAATCGCGCCGCCGAAACCGCCGCCGGTGAGGCGCGCGCCGTAAACGCCGGGGAGCGCGGTGACGACTTCGACGAGGAAGTCCAACTCGGCGCAACTGTTCTCGAACAGGTCGCGCGAACTCTCGTGCGAGGCGGT
>JAISSQ010000223.1 GCA_031273045.1 Puniceicoccales bacterium | reverse complement strand
GCCGCCTCGCTCAACATGGTCACCGACGTCATCACCCCCGCCGAGACCCGCGCCCGCGTCGCCCTCGCCCTCCGCAACACACTCTCCAAACGCGAAGAACGCCCGAAGAAAAAACACGGAAACATCCCGCTGTAAGAAAGGATGAAGGATAAAGGATGAAATAAAGGATGAAGGATGAAGGGATGGCGGTGGCACCACCGGTGCTGCCGCTTCCGCCCCGCTCCGCCGCAATGCCAGCCGCCGCAGACATCCGAGACATGTTCGCCCGCGTGGCGCGCCGCTACGACTTCGCGAACCTGCTCCTCAGCGGCGGCTTCTCCAAACACTGGACCGCCCGCCTCGCCGACAGTGCCGCAAAAAGCGCCGCCGGCAGCGGTTCCCCTGCCCTTTCCACCACAAGTGCTGTGCCGCCCGTTCACCACGGGCGGTGCGCCACCACCGGTGCCGCCGAAGCCGCCGGTGCTACCGCCGCCGGTGCGCCGCTTTCCGTCGCCGACCTTGCCACCGGCAGCGGCGACGTCGCCTTCGCCCTCGCGGAACGCCTCGCCGCCACCGGCAGTGCCGGCGCGCGCATCACCGGACTCGATTTCTGCGAACCCATGCTCGCCATCGCCCGCGAACGCGCCCAATCCATTTCCCACCCCACGCTTCCCGTTCCCCATTTCGCCCTTGGCGACTGCCTCGACCTCCCCCTCCCCGACGCCTCCCAAGACATCGTCACCATCGCCTACGGCGTCCGCAATTTTCAGGACCGCGCCCGCGGCCTGCGCGAGATTTTCCGCGTGCTCAAGCCCGGCGGTTCAGCGCACATCCTCGAATTCTCGCAACCCCGCCGCTGGCTCCGCCCGTTTTACTATTTTTATCTGCGCGCCCTCCTGCCTCTGATTGCGCGCGCCGCCACCGGTGACAAGTCCGCCTACCAATACCTCGGTGCCTCCATTTCCGCCTTCCCCGACGCCCCCGCCTTTGCCGCCGAACTTCGCGCCGCCGGCTTCGCCACCGCCACCTTCACCCGCCCCACCCTCGGCATCGTCGCCATCCACAAAGCCGTGAAGTAATGCGGCGCGAACATCACCGGCTCACCGCGGCGGTGCCAATTTCAGCGTTTCGCCGGCGCGGGTTTTGAAGGTCTCGATTTGGTTTGTCCAAGGGTTGAGTATTTTCAGTGTTTTGCCTTTTTCGCTGTAAACAGTAATGCCGGCGCATTGACCGTCGCGCATTTCCGACGACACGAGGAACGCGCCGGCGGCGCGCAGGGTCGTGAATTTGGCGTTCCTTTTCTTGTCCCAATTCGGGAAGAGCCGGAGGATGCCGTCGTAACTTTGCAGGAGGCATTCGTTAATCACCGCCGGTGTGGCGAAATTCTCAAACCAGATTCCCATCGGGTCCATAAAGCCGCGGTTTGTGCGGTCGTCGTAGCGTCCGCCGCCTTGCAGGACACGGTCGGAGGCGGTGCCGTTGGGCAGCATGCAGTAGTTCACCTGCCGTTTCCAACGCTCAATGTCGAGAATGCCGAGGCGCGCGCCAATCATCGAAAGCGTGACCAAGTCATTGCCGCCTTCGTTGTGATGCGCCTTGTAGGTGTTCACCAATTTGGCGTAGGTCGCGGGGTCGGTTTCGCGCGTCGCAATGCCGAAATCCTCGCCCGGAAAAACGTGCTGCAAATTCGCCGGCAGGTTGTAAACGACGTCCGCTTTTTCGTCCGGGACGCAGTTGTAAATCTCGCCGTATTCGGGGTGCGTCACGGTTGAATACGGCGGCAGTTTTGGGAGGATTTCTTTGACGTCGCGCACGTTCGTTTTCTCGCTGTCTTCAATTCCCAAATCGCGCACCGCTTGCAGATACGCCTTGAAGAGAAACTTGGTCAGCGCGATGTCAATCTGCGTGTCGTAGTTGTATTTGAATCGCGGACGCAGTCCGTATAATTCCGGCGGGACGGACGGGTAGATGTGCGCCTTGTCGTCGAGCGGCGCACCGGTGATTTCGCTAAACACCGCCGGCGCGGCGTCGGGGCGTTTGATGTAGTCAATCAGGAACTCCGTCGCCGCCTTGATGGGTTCAAACGCCTGTTCTTTGAGAAATTGCAAATCCTGTGAATAAAGATAATGCCACCACAATCCCTGCACCGTCCACGGAGTTTCAAACACCTCCCAACCCCAAGTCGGGACGGGATACGGAAGTATTGTCATGTCAACGGGATATGCCGAGTGAGGGAAAAACGCTCCGCGCATTTTGTAGTAATTTTTCGCCCAACTTTTGCTCACCGGCAGCAGGTGGTGGACGAGCGAAACGTAGGGCAGATTTTTGTCGAGCCGGTTGCTTGCGAACGGCAGCCAGAACGGTTGCTGCGTGTTGTAATTCATGTGGTAGTCGCCGTGCCATGCGGTGCCAATGCTTCCGAGCGACCAGTTTGCAAACAAGCCCGGACAGGTCGCGCCCGCCTTCGTCGCGCAGTTGAAAAAGTAATGGTTCCAATACCAAATGCGTTCGAGAAAGGCGTCGCCGGCGAACTCTACGGACGACTTTTCCCAATACTCGCGCCAGACGTTTTTCGATGCGGCGAATGCGGTGTCAAACGCCGCCACCGGCGCCTCTGTTTTGGCGGAGGCGAGCGATGTGAAAAGCCCTTCCGTGAGTTTGACGCAGCCGAGCAGCGGCGCGCCTTCTTTCAACGGCGTGTGCAGTCCGCCGGCGACTGTTTGCGTTAAAAACAATTCCAAACGGAACGCTTTGTCCTTTGGGTGCGTTTTGCAATTCTCCGCATACGGCAGGATTTGCGTGAAACCGTTGCCGGTGCCGCCGCCGGTGACGGTGTGTTTTGGAAAGTTCCGCGGCGTCGAAGAGTCGGGAATGACTTTGACGCGGCTGAAAAAATTGGCGCCGGTGAGACGGAACCGCAACGCGTCGGCGTTCATATCCGCGAACACTTGCAATTGGAGTGTCTCGCCTGTGTTGACGCGCTTGAAGAACACTTCGCAAAGACCGGTGCTGATGTCAATTTTGTGTCCGAGCAATTCCGTCTTCGTCGGGTCAAAGAAAAATTGCACCGTGCCGCAGGGAAACGGGCGCGGATAGGATTTGCGATAGTTGTCGTCGGACATCGCGATGTAATCGCGCAACCACTTGTCCTGATTGACGCTTGTCGCGTTCGCCGGCAACGCTTTCACACGGTCAAAAAGTTGCTGGAACGTGCCGAGTTTCTCCTTGTTGTCCTCGGCGATGCGAATGTCCCAAACGTTGTTGTGTCCGAAGTGGAACGCGATGTTGTCGGGACGGGTCGTCATCACGACGCCGAGCGCACCGTTGCCGAGCACCGCGCCCTCGAAGAAGTTAATGCACGGTTTGTCGGCGGTGATGGGATGTTTGGCGGCGAGGGCAACCGCGCTTTGCGCCGGCACCGGTGCTGCCGAAAGCGCCACCGGCGCGAATGCGGTCGTGACGGCGAACGCGACAATGGACGCAAGAGCCGAGAGAGAGGTCGGAGGAACGGGTTTCATCGGCACCGTTGCTACGGCGAACCGCCACTTCGCGCAAGGCGTTTTTTAACCCCTAAAACATTAGCGGACGCCAGTGTGAGCAACCTCGGCTGTTGGTTGGATTTCGAGCGAAGTTTCCGGCAATCCAGATGCGGAGGCGCACACCGTGACCGGTGTCGCGTCGCCGAGGTTGGATTGGACAATCGCGAGGAGTTTCCCGAAGTAAGTTGAGTGAGAATCTCCTTTGTAGGATTCGTTGTTGCGCAAGTCGCCGTTGTCCAAGCCGACGAGTTTCCCGCCGCCGCGCACCGAAAATTTTATTTGCGTGTCGGCGTTGGGGACGACAACGCCCTTTTCGTCCTGCAACTCGACGCGGATAAACACCAAATCCTGACCGTCGCTGGCAATTGTCGTCCGGTCGGGAACGAGTGCGATTTTCGCCGGCTTCCCTGCGGTTCTCAACACATCCGTCGTCACAACCTTTCCGTTTTTCCAACCCTTCGCGATGATTTTTCCGCTCTGGTAGCGGACGCGCCAGTCAATCGTGTTGTTCTTGAAATCGGCGAGGTTGCGTTTACCCATGTAGGCATTGTTCACCCAAAGTTCCACCTCGTCGCAATTGGTGCGCGTTTGCACATGCAAGATGTATCCTTCGTATTGCGGGAACGTCCAATGCGAGGCGGAGAGCGGTGTTGTCCAATGGTCTTTGCCGGAGTCAATGTTCAGCGACTGGTCAACAACGGAAATGCTCACGAGCGGTTTGTCCGGGTTCCACACCGCTTTGAAAAACGCGGCGTAGGGTTTTTCAAACATACACGTGTCCCACGGTGCCGTTGACCATCCCCGGCTTGGCCAGCCCGCGCTCTCGCCGAGATAATCAATGCCCGTCCAGATAAACGAGCCGGCGACGTAGTCGTTGTTCGCGGCGTCATACCACGGGTTGCGCTCGTCGTATTCGCGAATGCGCGCCTTGCTGCTTCGGTAATACGGGAAAACTTCCGTTCCGAAGAAAATCCGCTTCGGATAATCCTTGTGGAAATCCTCAAAGAACTGCTCCTGATAATTCAGCCCAACGACGTCCAGCGCGTCGGCGAAACCGTTTTTGTTAAAACTCAACTGGCTTGGCGCGAGTGCCGCCGAGACGAGGCGCGTCGGGTCGAGTTCGCGAACGAAATCCCGAAGCATTATCAATCGTTTGGTGCCGGTGGTTCCCTTGTCCCACTGCTCGTTTGTCTCGTTCCCAATGCTCCAAAGAATCACGCTTGGATGATTGCGGTCGCGCAGAATCATCGCCGCCAAGTCCTTCTTCCACCAAGCGTCGAAGTATTTCGCGTAGTAGCCGCCCTTCCACTTGTCAAACGCCTCGTCAATAACGAGAAAGCCGAGTTTGTCGCAGGCGTCGAGAAACTCCGGCGTCGGCGGATTGTGGCTTGTGCGAATCGCGTTGCAGCCCGCCGCTTTGAGAATTTCCAACTTGCGGACATTCGCGCGGTCAGGAACCGCCGTTCCCAACGCACCGTGGTCGTGGTGCATACAAATTCCCTTCAACTTGACTGCTTTCCCATTGATGGAGAAGCCCTTATCTGGGTCGAATTTGATGGAACGAATGCCAAAGGTTGAAGCATAGGAATCAATTTCCGTTTTGAATTCAGCGTCTTTTATGACGGTTCGCACGGAATAAAGATTCGGTGTTTCCGGCGACCAAAGAGCGGGACGCGCGACGGATAATGCTTGTGCAATGTCCGTTGTTTTTCCGGTCAGCGTGACGGCCTTTTCGTTTTGCGCCACAACGTTTCCGGCGGCGTCAAAGACGCGCTGTTCGACAACAACTTTTCTCCCGTTCCCGTCCAAGGTCCCGCCGGCAGTGTTGTTTTCAACCGTTGTTTTGATTCGCACCTCGGCGGCGTTTTCCGTGATGCGCGGCGTTGTGATATAAGTTCCCCAAGTTGCGACCCGCACCGCATTGGTCGTCCGCAGCCAAACGTGCCGGTAAATGCCGCTGCCGGAATACCAACGGGAAGACGGGCGACTATGGTCAATACGAACAGCAATCACATTGTCGCCACCGGTGCTCAAATAGGGCGTCAGGTCGTATTCAAAACCGGTGTATCCGTAGGGATGAAAACCAAGATGCCTGCCGTTGAGATAGACATCGCTTTGATGATAAACACCGTCAAAGAGAATCGTGATTTTCTTGTTTTGGGCATTGCCATTGGCACCGGTGCCGTCACCGGCAGTGACTTTGAAATGCTTCCGATACCACGCGACGCCACCCGGACGAAATCCGTTGCTTTGCGAATACCGGCTTGCGGCGGGCAGATGAATGCTCCAATCGTGCGGCAACTGCACGTCCTGCCAACCGGCATCGTTGAAGTCCGCCTTTGCGAACCCGGCATTGTCGCCCAGTTGGAACTTCCAACCGAAGTCGAAGCAACGCTTTGACGAGAATGCGGCGGCACCGGTGCCGGTGATGGACTTGGCGGCGGTGTTGGCGCGCGATGCGGCGTTCACCGGACCGACCGCCCCGCCGAGAATGACGAGCGCAACAAGGGCGGCGCGGGAAAGAAAGGATGACCACGAAAAGACGAGAGAGGTATGCACGGGAAAGAGAAGTTCGTGAAAGGAAGTTCGTGCAAGGAAAACAGCAAAACAAAAACCGTGTTCCACGAATGGCATATTCAGGGAAACACAATTGTGTCTGGCACGGTTTGCGCAATCCGCACCACGCCGCGATTTTTAAGGGAATCGCAAATGGAGCACTTGCGAGAGCGCGTCGGACTCGCCGGCGACGCCGTCGGGGCGTGTCCAAGTAAGTTTTTGGGTGGAGCCGTCGGCGAGGTGAAGGGTGAGGCGCGCTTCGTGCGCGAGAAACCACGCGCCGGTGTCGCCGGCGGTGAGGGTGAGGCGGAACGGGGCGATGCCGGTGCCGGCGGTTGGGGTAAGGGCGTCGGTGGCGAGGTCGCGGAGGGCGTCGCCGGTGAGGACGAATTCGCCGTTGTCGCCGGTGAGGACGCCGCAGGGGACGCCGTTGATGGCAACGGCGTGGGGTGTGGCGTGCTCAAAGTTCCGGCCGTTGATGGCAAGGTGCACGGAGCGGATTTTGGGTGCGGTGGCGAGGGCGGGGGCGGCTTCGCTAACTCCGCTACGCTTCGTTGACGCTACGCCGGTGATAGAACCGGTGGTGCCGGCGGTGCCGGCGGGGGTGGCACCGGTGCTGCCGGCAACGGCGGGCTGTTTTTCGATGGCATCGAAAGTGTCGAGGGTATCGCTTTTCGCGTCGCTCGCACTCGCCACCACCATTGCTGCCGCGCCGAATTCTTTGAGCGTGATTTGCGCGGTGCCGGCGGGGGTGGTGCGCACGGGGAGGACGAAGGGTGCGCCGCCAAGGGGGATGATTTTCGCGTGGCGCAGTTTGGGGGCGTCGGGGGTTGAAATGGTGAGCGTCACCGGTGCGGTTCGCGTATCGCCAAGCGTGTGAAAACGCGAGCGGGACGTCAGCGGAACGAGGTAGTTTCCGTCTTTGTCGGTGAAAAGATTGCAATCGTTATCACCGGTGGCGGCGACGCATTGCGGCAGGAGCACTTGGCGTTTGCCGACGAATGGGGCGAAGAGGGGCGTGTAGAGTTCGTTGAGGGCGGCAGCCGCCGCGTCGGGGCGTTGCTGGCAGAGCGGGAATTCGCGCGGGATGAGTTGCGGGAAGAGCGCGATTTGCAAACGTTTTTTGAGTTGCGCTTCGTGCGGCGAGAGGTCGCGTGTTTTCGCGTAGGGTTTGCGCTCGAACCACGCCGCCGCCGGTTTGAAAACGCTCAAATAACCGAGCGCGGGGAAATCGGTTTCGTGGCAGTAGCCATCGGTGTCTTTGAGCGGTTCGACGCGCGTGAACTGGTTCACGTAAACCCGTTTTCCTTTTGCGTGAGTGAGCGCGCAGACGCGCCCGACCGCACCGGCAACGGTGAGCGCGAGGTTCTCTGCCGGACGCGCCCCATCCATCGTCAACCCGTCGTCGCGGGCGTAGTCGAGCAACGCGCCCCAATCGAGGCGGTCAATGAGAAAACCGGCGATGTTTGGGAGGCGTTCGAGGTGCCGCTCGACCTGCGTTTTGAGAAACGGCCAGAGGGAGAGTTTTTCGCCGGCGTTCATTGCGAGCGCGCCTTCCCACGTGCGAATGACGCTTCCGTTTTTTCGCAAAACGAGCGCGTTCGCGAATTGTCCGCGCAGAATTTTCTCCGCCTCCGCCGCGTTGCCGCCGGCGCCTTTTCCGCCGTATTCGGTGACGTTAAAATAAGCGAAGACGCCGATGTTTTCCTTGGCGAGGTCGGCGACGAACTTGTTGATTTTCGCGTCGCTCATTTTTTCTCCCGGGACGGCGAAGAGGGCGCGTTTGGAGAATGTGTAAGGCAGCCATTCGGAGGTGTCGGGCAAATAATTTCCGAGGTGCGTGAACCAGAACGACGACCAAATGTAGCGGACGTTTTGACGGCGCAATTCCACCGGTGGCGGGCGTCGCAAAATGTGGTGATAGTAGAAAGCGCCGTCGAATTCACCGCTCGGCATAACCGGTTCAAACCACGCGGGATACGCGGCGGCGTAGGCACCGATTGCGCAGCGGTAATCGGCGGCGTGTCCGGTGAAAAGCAGTTTGAGTTGTGATTTTCGACCAGTGCCAATGCCGCGATGTTTTAGCGTGAAGCGGAGCACTCGCGCCGGTGTCGCCGCGCCATCGGTGGTTGTGAACCATTCGACTTGCAAATGCGGAATGTTTTCGTCGGGCGGAATGGCGATTGTGAACGCTTGGTTTGCGGCGGCGTCGAAGATGCTCGCGAGCGGCAAAACGAAATTGCTTGGGGCGCGATGCACCGGCGCGCCGTAGTTGTTTGTTTTGAAGTTTGGAATGAGCGCGAGCGACGCCGCCCCGCGCTCGGTCGGCGTGAAGATGTGCGTCGCGTTCACCGGCAGCGGGAAATCAATCGTCACCGTGTGACCGGCGGCAGGACGGGTGCCGGTGAAGTTGAGCGTGATTGCGCGGTTTTTTCCGCAGGTGCGGTTTTCGGTTTCGACGGTGATTCCCAAACGCGGACACGACGCCGGGGCGTGCGGGGCGTTTTCGCTTTTGTGCTCCGCTGCGCTTTCACGCGCCGTTTCGCTTTTGTGCGCCACTTCGTTTTCGCCGGTGACTTCGTTGCGCAGGGAGACGCGCATTTGGGAAAGGACGGCGTCCGTCCACGCCGCTGCCGGTGACGTTTCCGCCGCCGGCACCACCGCCGGTGCCGCGATGAGCGCGAGCAGGAGGATTAGCGGGCGAACGAGGAGGAGACGCATTCCGCGCAACAAAGCGGAACGCGGCGCAGTGTCGAGCGACAATCAGCACACGAGCGCGCCGAAGTCGGTGAAATCGGCGGCGAAGCCGTTGGGGACGCCCTTGTTGATGACGGCGACGGCGTCGTGGGAGTGGAGCGATTCGAGGTGGGCGCAGGCGACTTGGAAGTCGGCGATGCGCGGGTCGGCATCAAGTTGGGCGTGGAGGAGGCGGGCGGCGTCCTCGACGAATTTGACGTGCGCTCCGTTCAGTTCGGCGAACGCCTGCTCGTCCTCGCGTTTGACCATGACTTGGGTCTCGGTTTGGAGGGCGGCGGCGCAATGGTCGCGCAGGTCTTCGAGGGAGAGCGTGGCACCGCCGGCGATGCGCACGCTGACCCGCGCCTTGGAACGCTGGGAGTGCGGGACGCAGAAAACGTTCCGGTTGTCGCGCGCGTGCTCGGAAAGTTCGACCGAGCAGGGGCAGGCGGAGGAATAGACGAAGTCGAAGTGGATGATGCGTTGCGCGACGCCGCCAAGCGCGTCGCCACCGGTGGTAAGCAGGGCTTCGTAGGCGCAACGGTAGTATTGGAAGCCGGAGAGACCGCTGCGCAAACTTGTCTGGCGTAGCGGGTAGTTGAACGCGAGCAGGAGGCGGGCGCGGTCGGCGTCGAGGTCTTTGGCGTAGCGGCGGAGGATTTCGACGAGGGTTTCGGGGGAGAAGACGGCGTCGGCGAACTCGTAGAAATTGCGGATAATCCGCGACATGTTGATTCCTTTGCGACCGGCGGCGAGGGAGACGGTGCCGGTGACGGCGGTTTCGAGCGTGACGGGGTCGCCGGCGGCGGTGCGGTAGCGCAGCGGGAGGCGGAAATTGGAACTGCCGACTTGGAGGATTGGGACGTTTGCGCCGGCGATTTGCCCCGCGCCGGCGTTCTGCATGTCGGGCAGGGTGGCGAGGTATTCGGGAGTGGCGCGGAAGGCGGCGTCGTAGGCGCGGCGCGGCGCGGAACGACCGGCACCGGCAACGCCGCCACCGGCGGAGGTCCCAGCAACGCCGTCGCCTCCGTGGGCGTCACCGGCGGCGTCGGTTCGGGAATGCTTTTCGTTTTCGGTCAATCGGGGAGTCATTGGTTTTCAGGCGGAATGCGGACGGAACCGCCACCCGTCGCGGGACGGGCGCGGTTTCGTCGGAAGAGCATTGCACGGTGCCGGCGCGGTTACTCGGCAACGGCGGCGGCTTTGGGTTCCTTTTTCTTTTTCGGCTTCGCCGGCTTCTCGTCGGAGGGGTCGGCGGCGACGCCCGACGCGAGCGCGCCGGTCTGGACGGTGAGGCGGCGATACTTCGGGAGGCCGGTGCCGGCGGGGATGAGGTGCCCCATGATGACGTTTTCCTTGAAGCCGCGCAGGGCGTCCTTGCGGGCGAGCGTGGAGGCGTCGGTGAGCACGCGGGTCGTCTCTTGGAAGGAGGCGGCGCTGATGAAGGACTCGGTTTCGAGCGAGGCCTTGGTGATGCCGAGCAGGATGGGTTCGACCGTTGCCGGCGCACCGCCCTGCTCCTCGATTTCGGCGTTCTTGGCGGCGATGGCATGGCGGTCCACCTGCTCGCCCCAGAAGAACTCGGTGTCGCCCGGGTCGTTGATGCGGACTTTGCGCAGCATGCGGGCGATGATGATTTCGATGTGCTTGTCGTTAATCGTGACGCTCTGCGTGCGATAGACCTTCTGAATCTCGGTGATGAGGTAGTCCTGCAGGGCGGTGGCGCCCTGAATTTCGAGGATTTCGTGCGGGTCGGGCGCGCCTTCGGTGAGGAGTTGCCCTTTGCGGACGCGGTCGCCCTCGTGGACGATGATGTGCTTGCTGTGCGGGATGAGGTGCTCGACGTGCTGTCCCTCGTCGTTGGTCACGATGAGTTTCTTTTTGCTGCGCACGGTGCCGCCGAAGGAGACGATGCCCTCCAAGCGCGACATTTCGGCGGCCTCCTTGGGGCGGCGCGCCTCGAACAGTTCCGCAATGCGCGGCAGACCACCGGTGATGTCCTGCGTGCGCGCCGCCTGACGGGGCGTCTTGGCGAGCAGCGCACCGGGGGCGATGCGGTCTTTCTCGCCGACGACGACCTGGGCGCCGACGGGGATGAAGTGCTCGGCGACGACCTCCTTGCCGACGACGATTTGCACCGTCGGGTTGAGGTCTTCCTTGTGCTCGATGACGACGGTGGAGACGCGACCGGTGGACTGGTCGAATTCGCGCTTGATGGTGACGCCCGGCATCATGTCGCGGAAGCGCACCTCGCCCGCCTTCTCGGAGAGAATCGGCACGTTGTGCGGGTCCCACTTGGCGAGCAGGTCGCCCTTCTTGATTTCGCCGCCGTCGCGCACCGTGAGCACGGAGCCGATGACAATCGGATGCTCCTCCAGCGCGTCGCCTTCGGGATTCTTCGGGTCGCGGATGCGCGCGATGCCGTTCTTGTTGAGGACGATGATGGCGCGACCGTCGCCGATTTCGACGCTGCGGATGCCGTCGAACTCGACGATGCCGCCGTTGCGGACACGGATTTCCGGCTGGCGCAGGACTTGGTTGGCGACGCCGCCGACGTGGAACGTGCGCATGGTCAACTGCGTGCCCGGTTCGCCGATGGACTGCGCGGCGATGATGCCGACGGAGGTTCCGCGCTCGACGAGTTTGCCCGTCGAGGGGTCAAGCCCGTAGGCCTGCGCGGGGATGCTGTTGACGCGCATGTGCGTGAGCGGCGAGAGCACTTTGACGCGCTCAATGCCGGCGGTCTCGATTTCCTTGGCGGTCTCCTCGGAAATCATCTCGCCCGCCTTGACGATGACGTGGCTGGGATTCTGCGGGTCACGAACGTCCAAACTCGCGCACCGTCCGTAAATGCGCTCGTGGAGTTTGACGATTTCGTCGTCGCCTTCGTAGAGCGCGGATTTCCAGATGCCGTCGGCACGGTCGGCCTCCGCCACGGTGTCGTCGGTGACGATGACGTCCATGGCGACGTCGCAGAGTTTGCGCGTCATGTAGCCGGCGTCGGCGGTTTTGAGGGCGGTGTCGGCGAGACCTTTTCGGGCACCGTGCGTGGAGACGAAGTATTCGAGCACGGACAGACCGTCGCGGAACGAGGACAGAATCGGTCGCTCGATGATGTCGCCGTTGGGCTTCGCCATGAGGCCGCGCGCGCCGCAGAGTTGGCGCACCTGCTGTTTATTGCCGCGCGCGCCGGAGTCCATCATGACGTGCACGGGGTTGATGAGCCACCGGTGGGGGTTGCGCGGGTCGCTGGTCTTGCGGATGGCGCGCTCGGAATCGATGTTCGAGGCGGAGACGATTTCGCGCTGACCGGAGAGCGTGGCGGAACCTTCGAGGGTCTTGAAGACGGACTTGGCGATTTCGTCCGTCGCACCCGTCCAGAGTTCGACGACCTTGCTGCGCCGCTCGCCCGGCGTGATGACGCCGCGCCGGTATTGCGCGTCCACCTCGTCCACCTCGGCGCGGGACTTCTTGACGATGCCCGCCTTTTCCTTCGGGAAAATCATGTCGCCGATGCCGATGGAGATGCCGGCGCGGGTCGCCATGCTGAAGCCGAGTGCCTTGAGGGCGTCGAGAACGGGAATGCTACCCTCTTTGCCGACGAGTCGGTAGGTGTTCAGAATGAGGTCGCCGATTTGTCCCTTTTTGACGGGGAAATTGGCGAAGCCCATGCCGTCGAAGCCGGCGACTTTGCGGCGTTCCTTCGGCAGGTCGTTCGGCCAGATGGTGTTGAAGATGATTCGACCGACGGTGGTGCGGATGTGGCGCGCGTCGGGCTTGCCGTAGATGGTCTTTTTCCCGAAGTCGGGGTTCACGAAGTCCACCCACGAGTGGAAGTGCAGCGCGCCTTCCGCCTCGGCGAGTTGCGCCTCGCGGACGTTGGTGACGATGGGCACGTGCTCGTCCTTGGCGGGTTTGGCGGCCGGCTCGTAGGTGAGGTAGTAGGAACCGAGAACGATGTCCTGCGAGGGCGTCAGAATCGGCTTTCCGCTCGACGGCGAGAAGATGTTGTTCGTGGCGAGCATGAGCAGTTTGCACTCCATGATTGCCTCCGAGGAGAGCGGGACGTGCACCGCCATCTGGTCGCCGTCGAAGTCCGCGTTGTAAGCGGTGCAAGTAAGCGGGTGGAGCCGGATGGCGTCGCCTTCGATGAGCACCGGCTCGAACGCCTGAATGGAGAGGCGGTGGAGCGTCGGCGCACGGTTGAGCAGCACGGGGTGCCCCTTGGTGACCTCTTCGAGAATGTCCCAGACCTCCGGCGACTTTTTCTCAATCATCTTGCGCGCGCCGCGGACGGTGTGGATGAAGCCGAGTTCCTTGAGGCGGCGGATGATGAACGGCTCGAAGAGCACGAGCGCCATCTTCTTGGGCAGACCGCACTGGTGCAGTTTGAGTTCGGGACCGATGACGATGACCGAGCGACCGGAATAGTCCACACGCTTGCCGAGCAGGTTCTGGCGGAAGCGTCCCTGCTTGCCCTTGAGCATGTCCGAAAGCGATTTGAGCGGACGGTTGCCGGCACCGGTGACGGGGCGACCGTGGCGTCCGTTGTCGAACAGCGCGTCAACGGCCTCCTGCAACATGCGCTTCTCGTTGTTGATGATGACGTCGGGCGTCTTGAGTTGGAGCAGCGAGTGGAGGCGGTTGTTGCGGTTGATGACGCGCCGGTAGAGGTCGTTCAGGTCGGAGGTCGCGAAGCGGCCGCCTTCGAGCGGGACGAGCGGGCGCAGGTCGGGCGGGATGACCGGCAGCGTCTTCAAAATCATCCACTCCGGCTTGTTGCCGGAGTCAATGAAGCCCTGAATGAGTTTCAGGCGGCGGGCGATTTTCTTCTTAATCTGCTTCGAGCGCGTGGTCTGAATCTGCTCCTGCAACTCCTTCACGATTTGCGCGAGGTCCATGTCCTGCAACAGGTCGCTGAGCGCCTCCGCGCCCATTTTGGCGACAAACGTGTCGTCGCCGTATTCCAGCAACGCCTGCTGATACTCCTGCTCGGTGAGGATTTGCTTCGGTTCCAACGGGGTTTTGCCCGATTTCACCACGAGATATTTCTCGTAGTAGATGACGGACTCCAACTGGCGCGCGGTCATGTCGAGCAGCAAACCGAGACGGCTCGGCAGCGACTTCAGGAACCAGATGTGCGCCACCGGCACCGACAACTCAATGTGCCCCATGCGCTCGCGGCGCACGCGCGCCATCGTGACCTCAACGCCGCAACGGTCGCAAACGACGCCCTTGAACTTGATGCGCTTGTATTTGCCGCACGCGCACTCGTAGTCGCGCACCGGTCCGAAAATGCGCTGGCAGAACAGCCCGCCCGGCTCCGGCTTGAACGTGCGGTAATTGATGGTCTCCGGATTTTTGACCTCGCCCTTGGACCACGAGCGAATCGTGTCCGGTGCGGCGATGGAAATGGAGACGTAGTCGAAGGACTGTTCCTTTTCCGAGGTGAGAATTTCGGCGGTGTCGGCGTGGCTCATAGTTGGCGCGAAGAAGTCAAAAGATGAAAAGAGCGAGACAATGGCGAGCGCGGCGGCGCGACGCAAGCGCGTTTTACACGCCGGTTTTTCGCCGTCCTCACGGGGACTTCCTTGCGCCGGAACCGCCACCGGCAGTGCTGTTTCTGCCGCCGGTGCCGCCGATGGCGCGGAAGTAAATGCGCTCGATGGCACTCGCGAGGTCTTGGAAATTCCGCCCGTCCGTGAGCACGCCGGCACCGGCGCGCATGTAGGCGTTCTCGCGCTCCCGCTGCAATTCGCGGATGCGTTCCAACGGTTCCTCGCCCTGCAAAAGCGGCCGGTGCGTCGAGTGCATCGTCCGGCGCAACACCGTCTCCGGCGCGGCGAACAGGCACACGACCACCCCGCGCTCACGCAACAACTCCGCCATTCCCGCCGGCACCACCAGACCGCCGCCGCACGCAATCACCGCGCCGGCACTGGGCAGCCATTCGAGCACGCACTGCCGCTCCAACTCACGGAACGCCGCCTCGCCGCGCTGCTCAAAAATCGCGCTCACCGGCAGCCGCTCGTGCTGCTCGATGAGGTGGTCGGTGTCGAGAAACGGACGCCGCCACCGCTCCGCGAGAATGCGTCCAAGCGACGACTTTCCCGTGCCCATGAACCCCGTAAGAAACAGGTTCGGAAGCGGTTTGTCGGACTGCGGCAACGGTCTCATGCGGCGAAGCAATTCCGCGCCGCTCCCGCCGGCAAGCGCGGAAAAAGACGCCACCGCCGGCGGCACCGGCGGCGAGGTCGTCACCGGCAGCGGCGGTGCCGGCGGCTACCGCCCGCCGTCGGCGACGCGCTCCAAGAGCAGTTCGTAGGCGGCGATGCCGCGCGTGATGATGGAGAGTTCGATGCTCTCGTCGGGGGCGTGCAGGTTCGACTCCGGCGTGAACAGTCCGAGCATGAGCGAGTCGAGGCCGGTGACGCGCTTGATGTCGCCGATGATGGGCACGCTGCCGCCTTCGCGCAGGAACAGCGGCGCGCGCCCGAACGCCTCCGTCACCGCCGCCGCCGCCGCGTCGAAGGCGCGGGCGAGAACGGGGTTCTGTCCGGCGGGGGTGTTCGGGCGGCGCGGCGGGACGACGCAGTAGGCGTTGTTGCCCTGCATGACTTTCACTTCGGCGCGGACGCCGGCGGGGACGCGCGCGAGGACGGCACCGGTGACCTTGCGGATGATGTCCTCGGCGTCCTGCCCGGGCACGAGCCGGCAGGTTATTTTGGCGAAGGCGCGCGCGGGGATGATGGTCTTCGAGCCGCCGCCTTGGTAGCCGCCGCCGATGCCGTTGAACTCAAGCGTCGGCGCGTAGCGGGTCGCCTCAATGGGCGTGACGCCGGGCTGCGCGTAGAGCGCGTCAACGCCGAGGAATTCGCGGTAGGACTCCTCGGTGAGCGGAAACTTCCTCAACTCCTCGCGTTCCCACGCCGCCGGTGGTTCGACGCCGTCGTAGAAGCCGGGGACGTTCACCGAGCCGTCGGCGTTGTGCAGCGAGGCGCAAATTTCGGCGAGTGCCTGAACGGGGTTGAACACCGCGCCGCCGTGCAGCCCGCTGTGCAGGTCGGTGCGCGGTCCGGTCAGTTGCAACTCGAAGCCGGCGATGCCGCGCAGTCCGGTGGTGACGACGATTTGCTCCGCGCTCGGACTGCCGGTGTCGGAGAGCAGCACGAAGTCCGCCTCGCGCAACTCGGCGGCGCGCGCCCGCAAAAATTCGGGGAAACTCGGACTGCCGATTTCCTCCTCGCCTTCGAGCAGGAACGTGACGCGCAGCGGCAGGTCGGGACGGCGCGCGAGCAGCCGCGTGAGCGCAAGAATGCCCACGGTGTGCGGTCCTTTGTTGTCGGCGGCGCCGCGCGCGAAGAGGCGTCCGTCGCGCACCGCCGGTTCGAAGGGCGGGGTGGTCCATTGGTCGAGCGGGTCGGCGGGCTGCACGTCGTAGTGCCCGTAAATGACCACGTGCGGCCATTCCGCCGGTCCGGCGCGCCGCCCCAGAACAATCGGGTGCAGGGGCGTCTTGACGATTTCGACGGCAAGACCGGCGGCGGCGAGCAGTTTGGCGGCGTAGTCGCGCGCGCCTTCCATTCCGCTGGCAAACGCGGGGTCGGTCGAAACGCTCGGAAAACGGGTGTATTCGGAGATGATTTGGATTGGGTCGTCTTTGATTGCGCTCATGTCGTCGGCGACCCTACGCCCCGCCCCGTCCCCGCGCAAGCGTCGCCGCCCAACCCCGTTGTTGACCGCCGCGCGGCGCGGGGCACTCTGCGCGTCCTCTCTCTCAAACCTCACCCGAACCCAATCACTCACCCGTTCACACACCGCTCACTATGGCAACCAAACCAAAACCCAAAACCGTCTATCTCGTCGCCAGCGGCGACCTGCGCCAATCCGCCAACGAGACCTGTTGGCCCGCGCAGGCGGAGATGGAGAAACTGCTGACGAAGGCCGTCGCATCGCACGGCGCGAAACTCGTCCGCGCCCACGCCTACAAACCGTCGCTGAAACACGGCTTCATCGCCTCGCAAAAAGAAGGCATGGAGGTGTTCGCGAAAATTCCGCCCGAGGCGCCGGTGGTCGTCGCCGAGAGCGTCTGGCAATACTCGCACCACGTGCTGCCGGGCCTCATCACGCACAAGGGGCCGATTCTGACCGTCGCGAACTGGTCGGGCACGTGGCCCGGACTCGTCGGCATGCTCAATCTCAACGGCGGGCTGACGAAGGCGGGCGTGAAATACTCGACGCTGTGGAGCGAGGATTTCGCGGACGACTACTTCCTCGGCAAACTCGGCGAGTGGCTCGCCACCGGCGTCACGAAGCACAAGACGGCGCACGTGAAACCGTTCGCGAAGGCGACGATTCCCGGCAGCGCGAAGGCGCTCGCGAAAAAACTCGCCGCCGAACTGCGTCAGAAAAAATCCATCATGGGCGTTTTCGACGAATACTGCATGGGCATGTATAACGCCGTCATTCCCGACGAACTGCTCTTCCCGCTCGGCGTCTTCAAGGAACGCCTCTCGCAGTCCGCGCTCTACTACGCCGCGACGCAGGTTCCCGACGCCGAGGCGAAGGCCGTCTTCGAGTGGTATAAGAAAAAGGGCTTCACGTTCCACTTCGGCAAAGACGAGGAGAACGAACTCACCGAGGCGCAGGTGCTCCAGCAGTGCAAAATGTATATCGCCGCCTGCCGCATTGCCGACGAGTTCGGGTGCGAGGCCATCGGCATCCAATACCAGCAGGGCTTGAAAGACCTCATCCCCGCGAGCGACCTCGTCGAAGGCACGCTCAACAGCACCGACCGCCCGCCCGTCAAAAACGCCGCCGGAAAAATCATCCGCAACGGCTCGCCAATCGTTCACTTCAACGAGGTTGACGAGTGCGCCGGCCTCGACGGGCTGCTCACCCAGCGCGTCCACCGCGCCCTCAACCAACCCGTCGAAAACACTCTGCACGACCTGCGCTGGGGCGATTGGGACAAGAGCGGCACGACCGCCGATTACGTCTGGGTCTTCCTCATCTCCGGCTCCGTCCCCGCCGAGCACAACATCGGCGGCTGGAAAGGCAGCGAGGGCTTCCGCCAAAGCAAATGGTATTTCCGCCTCGGCGGCAGCACGCTGCGCGGCATCTCCAAACCCGGCGAAATCGTCTGGAGCCGCTTCTTCATCGAAAACGGCAAACTCAAACTCGACATCGGGCGCGCCAAAGTCGTCCAACTCCCCGCCGAAGAAACGCAGCGCCGGTGGGACGCCACCTCGCCCGTGTGGCCGATAATGCACGCCGTCACCTACGGCGTCAGCCGCGACCAGATGATGGCTCGCCACAAGGCGAACCACATCCAAGTCGCCTACGCCAAGAGCGCGAAGGACGCCGACGCCGCCGCCTACGCCAAAGCCGCCC
>JAISSQ010000207.1 GCA_031273045.1 Puniceicoccales bacterium | reverse complement strand
AAGTGATAGAGGAAGTCCTCGGCATCGTTCCGACCGACCCTTCGCTCGAAGCGTTGCGCACGCGCCCCATCGTCCGACAGGAAATCCCTGCCGATGAAGCCGCCGTCCGCGCTGCGATTGAACGCGCGTTGGCGTGAGGCGCGTGGTGCTGTCACCCCTTCGGGGCTTTGGCGGGCATTGCTGCCGGTGGTTTTGCGCGGTTGACACTGCGGAACGCCGGCGGCACAGTCCCGCGCACTCACCGAGACCACGAACACCCCCCTCCCCAACCTCAAAAATCCGAGAAATGCTTACCGCCCGAAAACTCCCCCAAACCGCCGCTTGCCGCGGCACTGAAAACACCGGCCGCCGCGCGTTCACGCTCATCGAACTGCTGGCGGTCGTCGCCATTCTGGGCATCCTCATCGCGGTGCTTGTGCCGACGGTGACTTATTCCATCCGGCTGACGCGCGACACGGCGCAAAAGTCCACTTTCCAGCAGTGGGCGAAGGCGCTCGACCAATACAAAAGCAAATACGGCTACTATCCCAATCTCGGCTCCGGCTATTCGAGCAGCACCGACACTTACTACAACCTCGATGAGGAAACTACCCTCGAAAACTTCATCCGCGCTGTCACCGGCAAGAACCGCGACGGTAGCAAACTCAGCGACGAGCAGTGCCAGAGTTACAATCAGAACGCCTTCACCTTCTGCACCCTCCCGAACGACTCCTTCGTCAAGGGCGACTTCGAGAACGGCAAACTGACCGACCACACCGGAAACACCAACATCCGCATCGTGCTGGACACCGACGGTGACGATTTCGTGCTGCTGAAAGACCTGCCGGAGGACACGAAGCCGCTGCACCTCAAGGACGGAAACAAACTCAAGGCGCGTATCTTCATCGGCACCCTCAAAAAGGACGACACGAAGAAGGACGGCTACCGCGACATCTACGTCACCCAATAAGGCGCCGCCGCCGGTGCTCCGCCAAACCTCGCCCTTCCAACCTCGCCGCCGCTTCCGCCGCTTTCGCCGCTCTTCGCCGCCATGAACACGCACACCCCGCCGCCTTGTCCGCCCTGTCCGCGTTTGCCCAAGCGCGCCCGAAACGCCGCCGCCGGTGCCGCCGGCAGTGCCGGTTTCACCCTGCTGGAACTGATGGCGGTGCTCGCCATCGTCGGAATCATCATGGGCGCGATTGTCGGACTGCGCTCCGACAACCCCGAAGGCCTCAACGGCGCGGCGCGCATCTCCGAGAGCGTCTTCCGCACCGCGCGCGGCGTCGCGTTGCTCTCGCCCAATCCCGACGAAAACCCCGAAACGAACCCGCTCTACAACATCCGCGCCCGCGTGCTCATCCTGCGCGACAGCGAGCGGCAGAGCGTCGTGCTCCAAGAGGACAAGTGCCGGCGCATGCGCGTCATCGTCGGCGGCACCCGCAAACCGGAGGAAACCAAGCCGGAGCAATACGTTTGGTATGGAACGAAGGGTGCCGACACCGTGCTCCCGAAGGGAATTTTTATGGTCGCGCCCGATGCCGAGGGCATGGAGGGGCGCGTGAGCAAAATCACCAACAAGGACGGCACCGAGGTCACCATGAAACTCAACTTCGAGCCGGACAAACGCGCGCAAACGCACGGCTCCGGCGACACGGAGTGGTATTTCTACGAGTTCAACAGCGACGGCACCGCCAACATGAACATGTCCGTTTTCATGGTCGCCGACGGACGCTGGGACCCCGAAAAGAAGCAGCCCGTTTTCGCGAACCGGAACTCCGTCGCCGGCTTCTGCATCACCCCGTCCGGCTCGACGGTCGGCTACACGGACGTCGCCGAAATGAACAAGTCGCTGGAATGATTTCGCGCCGATTTTCATTCGTTTTCGCAGTCCTGCAGCCGCTACCGTCACCACCGCCGCCACCCCCGCCGCCGCCGTCCGCTTCGCCCGCCCGCTTCCACCGCCACCGCTTCCACCCCGCCTCAACCTCATGACCCGTTCAACCCGTTTTTTTTGTTTTCCGCGCCTTTCGCGTCCTTCGCGCCCGCGCCGCGCCGCCACCGGTGGTGCCGCCGGTGGCTTCACGCTCGTCGAAGTCATCCTCGCGGTCGGCATCCTCGCCATTGCGATTCTCACGCTCGCCGGACTCGTCGGCAGCGTCTTCCAGCAGGTTGAAAGCGTCGTCCGCACCAACCGCGCCCTCGCCGCCGTCAACGCCATCAATACCGCGCTTGAAACCCCGGAACTCATTGCCGGCACGAAACTTCCAAAAGTGGACGACCCGAACACGGCGAAGTTCGACGTCGTCTATACGCTCCTGCGCGACGCCGTCGGCACCAAGCGCGTGAACCTGTTTTTCTTCTCGCGCCGCCTGCCCGACGCCGCCGGCACCGGCTACACGTTCGTTGATTGCGTCTATAACACCAACGGCGAGACGCTCACCAAGAGCCGCTACGACGAGATGAAGGGCTACGGCCCCGTGTTCCGCGTCGAGATGGGCATCGCGCGCATGCTCGAAAACCAGCGCATCGAACTCGACCAGACCACGGCGCGCCCGAAAGACACGAAATACAAGGTGGACGAGCCGCTGCCGGGCACCGCCGGTGAATACGCCCTCGCGTTCCTGCCGCTCTACTTGGAGATTTTCCCCTACACACCCGGTGCCGGCGTCGGCTCCGAGCAAAAATACTCCCGCCCAATCCTCGGTCAGAACATCGCCGTCAGCCGGTGAGCCCAGACGAAAAAACGAGGACAAAAAGAGGACAAAAACCATGACACCGCTTCGCCCCGCAATCACCGGCAACGCCCGTTCCGCCGCCCGTTCCGCCGCTTTTTTTGACGTCCGCCGCGCCACCGGTGACGCCGCCCGCGCCGGCACCGCCGGTCGCGCCGTCCGCCGCGCGTTCACCCTGATTGAGGTGCTCACCGCCACCTCCATCATGGTCATCATTTTGCTCGCCGTGATGTATGTCGCCACCGAGACCTTCAAGGCCTACGACGACGCCACCGCCACGCTCCAGACCACCGCCGAGTCGCGTAACGTCCTCATCCCGCTGCGCCAAGACCTCGAATCCGCCTTCATCCGCAACGACGGCAACGTGTGGTTCCAAGTCGAGCACGAGGAAGCCGTCGGCAACGTCCGCAAGGCCTCCGCGCCCAAAATCATGTTCTTCGCCGCCGTCCCCGACCGCGCGAAAAAGGAAACCGGCAAAACCGCGCCCATCCCCGGCGACATCTGCGCGATTTGCTACCAAATCGGGCAACGCTCGCCCTTCGACGCCCCCGGGCAGCCCCACCAGCAAATCTACGCGCTCTACCGCGCCGTCGCCGACTCCAAGGCGACCTTCGACGACATCCTCCCCGCCGTCGTCAACACCGCCAACTCCGGCTCCAAACGCTCGCAGAACTTCGTCACCGACATCTGGACGCGCTCCGCCTCCGTGCTCGACTCCTCCGGCAACCGCCGCTCGCAGAGTTTGAAATCGTGGGCGCTCGAAACGCAAAACTACATCGCCACGAACATCGTCGGACTGACCCTCGTCTTCATCTACTACGAAATCCCCAAGACCACCGGCGCGAAAAAACAACTCAAAGCCCTCGTCCACGAAGACATCGCGCAGCCCATCCGCGACGCCTACGCCAAGTCCGGCGTCGAAATCCAAGTCGAGACCTACACCACGCGCGTCCGCCTGCGCTCCGGTCAAATCCTGCGGGACGACAACGACGAACCCATCCCCGCCGAACTGCGCTCCATCGAACTCGGAACCACGATTCTGCGACCCAACGGCGCCCGCGACCTGCGCGCCCGCCAGCGCGCCGACAAGACAAACGTCATCCCGACCGACAAGTTCGACGAACTGCTCAAAGCCGAGGGCGAGACATTCACCGACAGCATCAAAATGTCCAAGTGACGCCGCCGGCAGCGCGCCAAAACAACGCCTCGCACGCCACGCACGCACAGCAGAATGGAAGTCATCTTTCTCGGCACCGGAACCTCGCAGGGCGTGCCCCTGCTCGTCCACCCAAACATTGACACCGAGAGCGGCGTCGCGCTCGACCTCGCCAACCCCCGAAACCACCGCACGCGCGCGAGCATCCACGTCGTTCTCGACGGACTGCACGTGCAGGTGGACACCGGTCCCGACTTCCGCCGGCAGTGCTGGGACAACCAAATCCCCGCCGTGGACATCTTCCTCCTCACGCACGGACACGCCGACCACGTCGTCGGTGCCGACGACCTCCGCCGCTACTGCGACCTGCGCAACGGCACCGCCATTCCGACTTACTCCACGCCGGAGGGACTCGACCGGCTCCGCGCGATTTTCCCTTACGCCGTCCGCTCCGCCCCCGCCGCCACCGGCTACGTCGCCCTCGACCTGCACGAAATGCCCGCCGAACTCACTCTCGCCAACGGCTCAACCGTCCGCTCAACGCTCCTGCCCCACGGACGCTTCCAAACGCTCGGCCTCGTCTTCACCGAAAAAAGCACCGGTGCCCGCCTCGCCTACTATTCCGACTGCGCGAAACTCACCGACGAAGCCGTCCAACTCGCCGCCGGTGCCGACGCCGCCGTCCTCGACGGACTTCGCCCCGCGCCCCACCCGACCCACATGTGCATTGCCGACGCCGTCGCCGCCGCCCGCCAAATCAACGCCCGCCGCACCTTCATCACCCACACAACCTACCAAGTGGACTACGCCACTTGGACGCCCCGCCTCGCCCCAGACCACGTCGAAATCGCCTACGACGGTCTCCGCCTGAACCTCCCCGAAGCCCCGTTCACGTCGCCTGGGAGCGCCGACTTTCAAGTCGGCGCGCATGGTCTATGCGGCGTAGCCGCCACTCTTTTTTTAGAGAAGTAAGGCGGCTACCGCCGCACCACCGCCGAGCCGACTTGAAAGTCGGCGCTCCCATGTGTGGCGCTCCATGTGTGGCGCTCCATGTGTCGGCGCTCCATGTGTGCGGCACCTCCCCGAAGCCCCGCTCACGCCGCCGCCGGTGGTGCGCGGCGAGAGGTGAGTTTCTCGCAGACGAAGAGCGAGCCGAACGCGAGGGCGATGGAGATGCCGAGCAGAACGGCGGCGTCGTCGTCGCGGCCGAGTTGGACGTGGTGGTAGATGCCGAGCGAGAGCGTGATTGTTTCGCCCGGAATGATGCCGGCGAGCATCACGGTCGCGCCGAACTCGCCCAACGCGCGGGCGAACGCGAGCGCGGCACCGGCGAGCAGTCCGCGCATCGCGAGCGGAAG
>JAISSQ010000196.1 GCA_031273045.1 Puniceicoccales bacterium | reverse complement strand
GTAGGCGAGGAAGGCGAGGAAGAGGTGGGCTTCGATGCGGTCGGGTTTTTGGTGCCAGATGGGGCGCAGGGAGAGGTCGCCTTTGAGGGTGCGGAAGGCCTCTTCGACGTGTTCGAGTTTGAAGCCACAGACGGTTCACCAACCAGCACGCGCCCCACTCGCGAACGCGCCCAAGACGCAACGTGTCGAGACGAATCAGCGGCACGGACGACGACGACAATGGCGACGGCGACGGCGGCGACGACGATGCCACCGGCACCGCCGCCGCCGACGACGCCACCGTTGCCGCCCCGACGAATGGCTCGCCATCGTCACGTGGCTCGACGCCAACACCCTCTCCACCGGCCCGATGCAATACCGGCAGCCCAACGGCGGTCTCCGCTTGGGATTTTCTCTCACGCCAGTGCCGGCACTTCGTAGCCCTTGCGGTAGGCGCCGCGGGCGAGGGTGTTGGCGGCGGTGACTTCCGTGCCGGTGCCGGTGAAGCGTTCGCCGGCGGCGTCGAAGTAGAGGTGCTTGTTGCCGACGCGGTAGGCGATGTTGCCGAGGTGCACGAGGACGGCACTGCGGTGGCATTGTTCGGCGTCGCCGTTGGGCTTCGCTTCGCCGCGCAGGGCTTGGATGAAGTTGAGTTGGTGTTCGGGGTCGGGGAACGCGCCGCCGTCTTCGGCGACGATTTCGTTTTTCGGGCCGAGCACTTGCCAGCCGCCGCCGTGCCGGCCGAGATACATCAGTCCTTTGGTGCCGTAGATTTCGGTGCGGGTGGAGTTGTTGCGCCACGTGGGGAAGAGACGCTTGTTCTGGCGGACGTTGCCGGGGGTCTTGGTCATGTAGTTCGTCGCGTAGGCGTTGTCGCACGAGAGCGAGTAGGCACCGAAATCATAGACGATGCTTTGGAATTCCGGCGTCTCGCGTTTGCCGCCGAATGCGAAGTTGCCGCCCCAGCAATAGACGGATTTCGGGTGCGCGGGGTCGCCGAGGACGAGGCGGGCGAGGTCCATGACGTGCGAGGCGTCGTCGCCGAGACCGCCGCCGCTGTAAGCCCAGAACTCGCCCCAGTTGCCGCGGCCGTTCTCGTCGGTGACGCCGGGTTTTTGGAACGGGACTTTCGGCGCGGGTCCGAGCCAGCGGTCCCAGCCCTCGTCGCCGAGCCACGCGGGGACGGGGGCGTCTTTGGGGAGATTGGTTTTTCCGCCGCCGAGCATGTTGTAGCACTTGACGGTGACGATGGAGCCGAGTTTGCCGGACGCGATGTAGTCGCGCGCGGAGAAGGCGTAGGGGGCGCTGCGGTTTTGGAATCCGACTTGGATGACGCGCCCGTATTTCGCGCCGGCGGCGACGAGTTGGCGGCCTTCCCAGATGTTGATGGACGGGTTCTTCTCGACGTAAACGTGCTTGCCGGCGGCGAGCGCGCGGATGGCGGCGAGGACGTGCCAGTGCTCCGGCGTGGCGACCCACACGGCGTCAATCGCGGGGTCGGCGAACACGTCCTCCATGCGCGTCGTCACGAGCGCGGGCTTCGACTTGGTGACGCGCTCGACCTCGGCGGCGGCCTTGCGGAGTTTGGTTGTGTTGACGTCGCACACGGCGCGGATGACGACGTTCTTGTTGCGCTTGGCGCAGGCGGTGATGGTGGCGAGACCGCGACCGCCGCAGCCGACGAGCGCGAGCGCGATGCGGTCGTTCGCGCCCTTGACGTTGAGTGACGGGGCACCGGCACCGGCGGCGAACAGGGAGCGTCCGCCCAGAGAAAAAGAAAGCCCCGCCGCGACTGCCGCGGCGGAAGAGATGAAGTCGCGTCTGAACATGGTTGGGCAACAGACAGCGCCGCCGGCGCGAGGTTGCGCGCGAAACGGTCTTTGATGTCGCCGCCGGCACCGGTGCCGCCGCCACCGCAACCGCCGGCACTGCCGGTGTTGCGCCTTGCCATTTGCGCCCCGCGCCAAAAACTGCCCGCGATTTTCGGGCGGTGCCAAAACGCCGCCCGGCACGCAAATCCTCGCAGCCATACGCACCGCAAATCGCACAGCACGCACCGCAAAAATGAGCGCAGACGCCCTTTCGCAGACAACCGAGTTCCCCGCCGCCGCCGCCGTTTCGCCGGCACTGGCGGCGTTCCAGCGAGACGCATGGGAACGCTTCAAGGCGGCGCCGCTGCCGGCGGCGGACTCCGAACAGTGGCGGTTCGCCTCGCCCGAACGCCCCGACCTCTCGCGCTTCCATCCCGCCCAACTCGCGCCGGCGACGCCGCGCTCCGCCACCGCCGCTGGCGATGCGTCCGACCTCTTCGCGACCACCGCCGCCGCCGGAAAAATCCGCTTCGACAACGACCATATCTCCGCCGCCGAAAACACCACCGCCGCCGGCACCGGCGCGGGCGCGGAACTGCCCGCCGGAGTCGTCTTCGGCGACTTCCGCTCCGTCGCCGCCGCGCGCCCCGACCTGCTCGCGCCCGCGCGTTTCACCGACGCCGCCGACATCCCGCTCGGCTCCGCGAAACTGCTCGAACTCAGCCACGCGCTGCTCGCCGCCGGTGCCGTCGTGCACGTGCCCGACAACACCGAGGTCGCGTTGCCGTTCGTCATCGCGAACCGTCTCGCCGGCGACGGTGCCGCGATTTTCCCGCACACGCTCGTCATCGCCGGTGCCAACGCGCGCGTCCGCCTCGTCGAGCACAACCACGGCGGCGGTCGCTCGCTCGCGGTCGGCTCGACCATCATTGTCGCCGGTGCCGGCGCGCGGGTCTCGCGCGTGTGCGTTCAGGACTACGGCGAGCACGCGCAGGCGTTCCACTTCGACCACGTTTTCGCGGCGCGCGGTGCGGAAATCACCTCCGTCTCGCTCCAACTCGGCGCGCGCCGTTCGCGCCACGAGAGCATCGTCCGGCTGCGCGGCGAGGGCGCGGACGCGCGGCTTTACAGCGCGGCGGCGGCGACCGGCGGGCGCGAGATTGACCAGCGCACGCTGCAAGTCCACGAGAGCGCCGGCGCGCGCTCCGACCTGCTCTTCAAGAACGCGCTCTTCGACCGCGCCAAGACCATCTTCTCCGGCCTGATTCAGGTCGCGCAAGGGGCGCAGAAAACCGACGCTTACCAGACGAACCGCAACCTGTTGCTCTCGCCGGCGGCGCGGGCGGACTCGCTCCCCGGCCTCGAAATCGGCGCCAACGACGTCCGTTGCTCGCACGGCGCGACGAACAGCCAGTTGGACGCCGGCGAACTCTTTTACCTGCTCGCGCGCGGCATCCCGCCGGCGGTCGCGCAGGAACTGCTCGTGTTCGGTTTCTTCGAGGAAATCTTGGAAAAGGTCGGCGACGACGCGCTCGCCGAAGACCTGCGCAAAATCATCCGGCACCGTCTCGGAACGCGCGCCGCCGGTGGTGCCGACGGTTCCGCCGGCGTGCCGCCGGTGGCGTGATTGCGGGCGTTTTCCTTCGAGCAAAACCGCGCCAAACCGCCGCCGCGTCGCCGCCATGCCTTGGTTCCTGCTGTTTATTCCGCTGCTGCTCGCGGCGTCCACCGGCACCGCGCTCTATGCCGGAATCCGTAGCGCGCGCGTCCTGTTCGCGGGCAAGGCGGCGCGCTGGCTTTGGGTCGCTTTCCTCGTCGCGCTGTCGCTGTCGCTCTTCGCCGGCTTCGCGCTGCGCGAAAACCACTCGTTGCCGGCGCTGGCGCTGCGTCTCGCCGGTTACGGTTGGCTCATCACGCTGCCTTACTGGTTGCTCGCGACGGCGGGGACGCACGCGTTCGCGCTCGCCAACCGCCGGTGGCGGTTCCTGCCCGTCGCCGCCACAAGCGTCCGCGCGGGACGGCTCGCCGTCTTTGCCACGGTCGCCGTCGTCGCCGGCCTCCTGCTCAACGGCTACCATAACCATGTGTCGCCGGTGGTGACGCCGGCGACGGTGCGTCTCGGTCCCACGACTTTCACCGGCACCGCCGACGCCCGTGTCCTGCGCGCCGCCGTCGCGAGCGATTTCCACATGGGCGACCTCATCGGGCGCGCCCGCGTGGCGGCGTTCGTGGACAAAATCAACGCCGTCGGCGCCGACATCATCCTGCTGCCCGGCGACCTCGTGGACGGACCGCTCGCGCCGGTGGTCGAGGCCGACTGCGCCGCCGAACTGCGCCGGCTGCGCGCGCCGCTGGGCGTGTTCGCCGTGCTGGGCAACCACGACCACGACGCCGACGCCGTCACCGCCTATCTGCGCGGCGCGGGTATTCGCGTGTTGCGCGACGAGGCGGTGCTTGTCGGCGCGGACCCAGCCACCGGTGCCGGCGGCGTCTGGCTCGCCGGGCGCAACGACCGCGGACACGGCGGCGCGCCCTTTGGCATTCGAAAGCGCGCACCGCTCGCGGAGATTCTGCGCGACCGCCGCGTTGACCGCGCCAAGCCGCTGCTCGTGCTCGACCACCAGCCGGTTTGGGCGTCGTTGCGGGAGGCCGCCGAGGAGCGGGCGAACCTCCTCATCGCCGGTCACACGCACGGCGGGCAGGTCTGGCCGGTGACGTGGCTCGTGCGCGCGCTCTACGAAGTGCCGGAAGGGGTGGATTATGTGTTCGTCTCCGACGGCTTCGCATCGAACTTCATCAGTGTCCTTGTCACCACCGGCATCGGCTTGTGGGGCTTCCCCGCGCGCATCGGCACACGTGCGGAAGTCGTGGACTTGCGGTTGGAAATTGCGGAGTAGTTTCACAGTGGCTGCGACGGGGAGGTGCCGCCGGAAGAGACAAAATGGATTTCGTCGTTGGTGGGTTCCCATGTGAGTTCGCGGTTGAGGGCGGTGGCGGTGTTCTTTGCTTGTCGGAATTGCTCAAAGGAGTCCGGCCAGACGCAAAAGGCGAGGTAGTATTTTTCGGAGGGGACGCTTTGCAGATAATTGCGCCAATCGTCGTCACTGCCGGAGGCGGTCTGCCAACCGAGCGAGACATCGAATTGTGGCGTGGCGCCGGTAGCACTCGAACGCCACGTCAGGGTGCGGGTGTTTATTCGGCGAGTTCCATCTTCAACGAATTCAAATGGATAAACGCGACCGTGCCGGACCAAAACATAGATGTAACTCTTGTTTGTGCGGTGCTCTTTGGGGAGGCGGAAGCGTTCGGTTTTCGGTTTCTTTGCCATGGCGAGTTTCTCTTTGAGTTCCTCGGCGCGTTGCTCCAAGCGGGCGAGGTCCTCTTTGAGCGCGCCGAGCGCGCTCGCAGCGGCGGCGATTTGTTCGCGAATTCTTGACAAATCGGCATTTAACTTTGCTTCGTCAATGGCGTCCTTGTTCAGGATGTCGCTTACGGTTTTGTCAATCGCGCCGCGCAACTCGCGCTCGGCGGCAGTGAGTGCTTTCAGTTCGTCCTCAAGATGTTGCAGACGGGTCGCGCCGCCAGAATTGGAGGCGTCGGAACCGCCGCGCGTGCCGAGGCGTTCCAATTCCGCCTTGAGCGCGGCAATGCGTTCGTCGGCGCGTGCGAGTTCGCGGTCGAGCAGAATGGCGGCGGTCTTTTGTGTTGAGTTTTCCTCTGGCGGCGCGGAGGTCGGGACAATGGTGAGCAGCATTGCGATGAACACGATGCCGCCAAAGGCGTTGCACAGCGTGTCCAAAAGCATGTCGAGGGAGTCGGGTATTTGAAGTGAGCGGGACATTTTTTATTTCGGTCTTTGTTTTGTCTGTTTTCTCGTGGTTGGGGGGGGATGTTATTGGGGTTGCCCAAAGTTGATGTCGGTTTCCTCGGCGATGGCGTCGTAGCCGAGTTCATAACCGGCGGCGCGGAGTTTTACGGTAAGCGAGCGGAAATGACTGATGCCGCTGGGTTTGAAGTAGAGGACGACATAGAAATCAAGCGGTCGGTATTTTGCGCGCAAATCCTCCACAGCGGTGGAGATGAAATCGCCGCCGGTGGTGTCGGAAAGGGCGTTCGGACGGTTGATTAGCGACCAGCGGATACGCTCGCTGCTGACCACTCCGAACACGGGTGTTTTTGTGGTGTGCGCTTTTTCGGGAATGACCCACAACTTTTTCTTTTCTTTGAGCGCGAGCGCGATTGCGTTGTCGAGGTCGCGGGCATTCTCCTCCGCCGCTTCCCTTGCTTTTTTCTGTTCCTCAATCTCCGCGTTCAAACGGGCGAGTTCCTTTTGCGCATTGGCGAGTGCCGATTGCATGGAAGTTTTGCGCGCCCGCTCCGTCTCCTGTGAGCGGGTGACTGCTGCATCTTGTTGTTTTTGAAAGGAGGCGACTCGCGCGCGAACGGCCTCGACGCGCTTTTCCATCTCCTTGATTTGTGCCGCGCCGACGCTTCCAATTGCGCCGCCGGCGCGACCGCGCAGCGCGGCGGCGAGTTCGCTTTCGAGGCGCATAATCTCGGCAAGTTTTGCCTTCAATTGCGTGTCGTCCTCGGCACCGGTGATTGGCGTTTCGGAAGTGTCGCGCAAGATGTTGTTTGCGCCGGCGGTGAGGATGAGGATGACGAGCACCATCAGCGCGATGGCGATTGTGATGATGTCTTGGAAAGCGAAGAAACCGCTTCCCGCCGGCGATTGTGAACGGAAGTTCCTGCTCATTATTCTATGGTTGTGTCTGGTTTTGCAGGCGCAGTTTGCTGACGACGTTGACCTGGCAGTATTCATTGCAATCGTCGAGGAAGCGCATCTCGTCGCGGCGCAGCACGGTTGCCCGCAATTGCAAAAGGAGTGTTCCGACGAGGCCGAGCAGGGTGGTGTCGAACGCGGTGGAAAGACCGCCGATGACTTTCTCCAAGGCGGCGCGAATCTTCACCATGTCGCCGTTCGCCTGAATGGTCGCGCCGAACTCGCCCATTGACTCCGCGAGACCGAGCACCGTTCCCAAGAATCCGAGCACCGGCACCGCCCAGACGAAACCGTTGACGAGCGTGTAGGAGGAGGAAACTTGGTCTTCATCCGCCGACGCTTGTGAACGAAGAATGCTGGTGACGTCGCTGACCTGTCCGAGGTTGCGCAGGTTGGAAAGCGCGACATGGATTCGGTTGAAGAGAATAAAGTGCCGGCAGTCGTCCACGAGGTTTTCGAGGCGCGCGATGACGCTCGGCGCCGTTGCCGGCGTGAGCGTGAAATCGGGCGTTGTCGGGACGGTGGCAATGGAGAGCGTCTTCTTTTGGAAAACGAGTTTGCGTTTTTTGAGTGCCAAAATCACCAAACCCCACACGGAAAGGAAGACGATAGGGTAGGGGGTTGGACCGCGTTCGGTGAATTTGTTTGTGATGGCGAGGACGGTCTTTTGCTTTTCGGAACCGCCAGGCAACAGCGACGGCAGATAGAAGCATGCGGCGAGAATGAGCGCGCTCAACACAAGGGCGACAAGCAGGGTAAAGTGATAGTTGGTGTCGGTGTAGCGCGCACCGGCAAAGCCGAATCTTTGCTCAATGTCGGCGCGCCGCCAATTGAGACGCTCGGACGGTTCCGGCACGTTCGCGGGCGAAGCGAAGGGGGGCGCGCCGGACGGCGGTGCCGCGTATGCCGGTTGTGTTGCCGGCATCACCGGCGGCGTTTGTGAGGATGTGATTTCGTGTGGTGAGGACATGATTGATTGTTTGGAGTGGAGTGAGTTGAATGGTTTGTTTGCGTGAATAGTGTTTGAAAAATGCCGGAATACCTCGTCATTTCTTCGGGTCGGAACCTCCTTTGTCCGGTTTGTCAATCTCCGATAGTAGGCGTTTGAGTTCGTGAACAGGAATGGCAAGATTTAACAATGCCCTTTGCGCGACCCCTCCTTTTCCCGCGTGATGAATTCCGATGACTTCGCCTGATTCGTTAACAACAGGACCGCCAGAATTCCCGCTTGTTGTTGGAGCACTGTGTTGTATTTCTGGCGTAGTATCGTAGATTCTATCAAGTGCTGTGATATAACCAGAAGAGAAAGAGCCGCGCTCGCCGCCACCAGGAGACCCCATGAGAAAGATTCTGTCTCCTTTTTTTAATTTCAGAGAATCACCTAATTGCAATGCTCGAATGTTTTTATTATTTGCAATGCCGTTAACACGGAGGATAGTGAGGTCAACTCTTTCCTCTGTCTTTAGGATTTCAGCGTGATGTGGTTGAGTTTTGCCGGCAAACATCACGCTGTAACGTTTAGGGATTCTGATTTCAATAATTTTTAGATTGGGATTATCTGTTGGATGTGCTTTGAAGTTGTCTTTCGTTAATTCTTTTCGGGCGACGTGATTATTAGTAACGACAAACTGTTTTTCTTTGTCAATTACAAATCCACTTCCGAGTCCCAAGAAAATATCAGATTTATCATAGCGTTGAACTTCGCGTGTCAAGGCAGTATCTTCCTCGTTTGTGCGAGCATTGTAACCTGCGTGGGCAATATCTCCGTAAATTTCGACAGTGACGGTCGAATTTTCGAGCAGTTCAGCAATTTTTGTAGAGTCAATGGAAGAGTTTTTGAAGAGGAGGATTGCGACGGAAACGAGGAGAATGAGAGGGGCGACGCATGCGATAGCAGCGAGAATTATGTTTCGTTTTTTGGTATTTTCGGAGAGAGAAGAAGTGGCGGGAAAGACGTCGAGCGGTTGATTGGCGGTTTGGGGAAATGGGGGCGGGTCGCCGACGGCGGCGATGTTTTCAGGTTGTTCTTGGGCGGCGAGGCGTGCTTGTTCGGCTTGAATCGCCGCTTGGCGTTGGGCTTCTTCCGCCGCCAGACGGCGTTGCTCGGCTTCCGCTTGTTGGCGCGCCGCTTCCGCGCGCTGCCGTTTGGTCTCCTCGTCGCGGGCGCGCTGGAGTGCCTCCTCCCATTCGGGGAGGGTGAGGGTGGTTCGTCCGTCGCTGATGCGGTGAAACGAACTGATTTCGTTTCGCTCGATTTTCGTGCGAATTGTCTTCTCGGTGAACGGACCGCTTTGGTGTCCGCGCCAGATGATGTAATAGAGATTTTGCAGGTTCATGATGAGGTGTTGTGGTGTGATGTTGATGTTTGTGTAGGGGAGAAGGGAATGTTAATCAAAGAGAGCGTCGAAAACGACGATTCTGTTTTCCGTCACTTCGTAGCGAAAGTTGTGTTGTTTTTGGATGCCTTCAAGCAGGGCGGAGAGGGAAATGTTGGAAAAAGTGAAATTTGCCATTTCTCGTTTTCGGCTTTCCGGGACGCTCTTGTCGAAGATAATTGTGAACTTTTCGCCGTGTTGCAGAACGCGGCGACCTTCAAGTTGAATGGCAGAGAAAACATCTGCGATTGGAGTATCACGAAAGACCAGATGCTGAATATTTGCCATATTGCAGCGGTGGATGAATGCTCCACGATTTCTGATTGCGACCACTTCCGCCCATAGCGTGTTTGCGTCGCTTTTGAGCGGACCACGAACGGAATAGAGGAATACCTTTTCTAATTTCTTGGTCGCTTTTTCTTTGGAAATAATCTTTCCCGTGCCGCGGCAATTGGTGCAACGACCACCACTCCCCATTCTTCCACGTATCGGATAGAAGAATCCTCGACCTTCGCAACGCTCGCATGGATATGTTTGATTTTCGCTATCTTTCACGATTTCTTCAAATTTTTCGGTAAATGAAATCTTGAAAATTTGTCCCTGCGAAAGAAAGTCCTCCACCTCTTCGCGAGTCAGCGCGGGATACTGGTCAACCTCGACACGTTTTGTGTGCGGGACTTGTATCTTTTGGGTTTTACTTGTGATGCCTTTGCGGTGGAGCATGGTTCCGTCAACTTCTATGTATTTTCTTACTGTTCGATAAACTCCTGCTCTGTCTGTATAGGAGTATGTTCCGTCCCGCATGAACGCGCCGGTTTTTAAATTTAGGACCTCGTCATCCGCAGCATCGTAATATCCAATCGTGGTAATGTGAATTGGGTCGCCATCACAAATGCAGAGGAAGCGATTTCTCGCAAGGACTTGAAGAATTTTCAGTTTATCGCTCGCGCCTCTATAGAAGAAGCGTGTGAACCCTAACGACTCAAATTCAACCTGTCTGCCGAACTTATACCACGTCGTTTCTTCTTTCTCTTCGTAAGTAGTGACGTTCTTGAATTCTTTTGGCAAACCTTGTTTTAGAGCGGGTCTTCCATTGCGGAGAGTGTATTGGGCTGCAACTTCGTTCAGGAGGATGTGGCGACGGGCAGGAGTTTCCCATGCGTCCGCATAGCGTGTTCCGACAAAGTTTAGGCGGAAGTTGCGTCGTCCGGCGATATTCGGAAAGAATTTGTCCGATGGAGTTGGCGCGATGAGCAGGCGCGGTTTCTGTGTCGCGCCTGTGTTTGACGGCGGTGTGTCTTGTGAAGGCGAGGATGTTTGCGTTTGTGAAGTTGTGTTTCCCGCGCGGGGATTTTTTGGTTTTGTTCTTGCCGTCGGGTCCACACGAAGGAAAGAGTTTGTGCTTTGGACCGTGTTTCCGGCAGCGTCGCTCACCACAACGTGGTAAAGACCACTGTCTTCCGGTTTGAGATTTCGCATGACAAAAACGTTTTTGTCGGTGCTTTCGACGACCTTGCCTTCGTGAAACCATTTGTAGGAATACGGACGCTTTCCGCCGGTGGCGAGCACGATGAGCGTTGCGGTGTCGTCGGTTTTGAGGACGATTCTTTCCGATGGTTGGGGCACAATCTTCAATGGCGCAACCGGCGGTGCTTCGGGTTTCGGTTGCTCCGGTTCTTTCGGCGTGGTAGAGGACAGCGACGGTGACGCCATCGACCGACGAGGTTTCGGTTGCTCCGGTTCTTTCGGCGTGGTAGAGTTGCTCGCATTCACTGAAGCGACAGAAGCGGCGGTTTCCGTTTTCGACGGTGTTTCTCCTTTGGGTTTGAAGACAAGGAATGCCGTTGCACCGGCGGCGACAAGGAGGAACAAGACCACGATGAGTGCCCACGGTTTGCCTTTCGATTTTGGGGAAACCGGTTCAGGAGAAACCGGTGTTGTTGGGGGGAGGTCGAAATTTTGAGGTGGTTGTTGAGCAGGAAACGGCGAGGGGGAAGGGCGAGTCGCGTTGAAGTGTTCGGTGAATTGGGCGAGTGTGAAGGAGTTCACGCCGTCGGAAATCCGATGGAAAACGGTCAATTCCTTCTTGGCAATTTTCTCCAAGACCTGTTCGACGGAGAGCGGCACGGACTGGACGCCGTGCCAGATAACGAAGAATTTTTGTGCTTGTTGAGACATGGGAAGAAAGTTGGTGTGAGAATGTTAGTTCGTTTTGGATGTTTACTGGTTTTCCGGGACAAAGGTGAAAATTGGCGCGCTGGGCTGGGCGGAACTGTAGAGCAAAGTTCCGTTCCCTTTTATGAAGAATCTCGAAATGGCGCCATCTTTGTCGAACGTCCAGATTTCGCCAGCAGTGGCATGTTTGGCGATTAGGTTCACTTTGTTGTCGAGACCGACGAAACCGACATAGAGAAAGTTTCCACGCATAATGTTTCGATAACG
>JAISSQ010000178.1 GCA_031273045.1 Puniceicoccales bacterium | reverse complement strand
CTCGAAGAGTTCCACCGCTTCCCCACCGGCGGCGCGTTCGACGCCGACGGCTCCTACCGCTGGAACATCAACCGCATCCTCTCCGAAATCTTCGCGGGACTGCGAAAAGTCGCCGCCGACGGACGCCCCGTGCGCGGCGTCAGCGCGGACTCGTGGGGCGTTGACTACGTCTGGCTCGGTGCCGCCGGCAATCCGCTTGGCAAACCCCGCCACTATCGCGACGCCCGCAACGACGCCGCGTTCAAACGCCTCCTCGCGAAGATTCCGCGCGAGACGATTTTTGCCGAGAGTGGCATTCAGTTCCTCGCGCTCAACACGCTCACGCAGTTCGAGGCCGAGTTGCACGAGCGCACACTGCCCGCCGGTGCCGCGCGGTTCCTGTTCATCGCCGACTACGTGAACGCCCAACTCGGCGGCCGCCCCGTCGTCGAGGAGTCACTCGCCTCGACCTCACAACTCTACAACCCGCGTACGCGCTCGTGGTCGCTGCCGCTCGCCCGTGCACTCGGACTACCCGAAAACGTCCTGCCCGAAATCGTCCCCTCTGCGACCGTCACCGGCACCCTCTCGCGCTTCGGGCGCGTCGTCACCGGACTGCCGGCAGGCACGCCCGTCATCGCCACCTGCTCGCACGACACCGGCGCGGCGGTGTTCGCAGTGCCGGCGGACAGCGGCTCGGACTGGGCGTATCTCTCGTCCGGCACGTGGTCGCTGCTCGGCGCGGAACTGCCGGCACCGGTGGTGACCGCCGGCGCTCTCGAAGCCAACTTTACTAACGAAATCGGCTTCGCGCACTCCGTCCGCTTCCTCAAAAACATCGTCGGCATGTGGATTGTTCAGGAGTGCCGACGCGCGTGGAGTGCCGCCGGCAACGACATCTCCTACGCCGACCTCGACCGACTCGCCGCCGCCGCCGAGCCGCGCCGTTCCTTCATCAACCCCGCCGACCCGCGCTTCGCCGCGCCGGGCAAGATGCCGCAAAAAATCGCCGACTACTGTCGCGAGACCGCGCAGCCCGAACCGCGCACCGCCGGCGAATTCGCCCGCGCCGTCTTTGAGTCGCTCGCGCTCTTTTACACGAAAACCCTCGCCACGCTCGACGCCCTCACCGGCCGCCGCACGCGCCGCCTGCACGTCGTCGGCGGCGGTTCGCGCAACGCGCTGCTCAACCAAGCGACCGCCGACGCCGCCGGCATCGAAGTCATCGCCGGTCCCGTCGAAGCCACCGCCGCCGGCAACATCCTGCTACAAGCCCTCGCCCTCGGCGACCTGCCCGACCACGCCGCCGCCCGCGCCGTCGTCCGCGCCTCCTTCCCCGTTCAAACATTCACCCCCGCCGACGGCGCCGCGTGGCGCGAAGCCCGCGAGCGTTTCGCAAAATTGCCGTGAAGCGGCAGCGCAATAAAAAACATTTGTCACCACCGGTGGCGGCGGATAGCGTCCCCGCCCCGTATGTCCTACACATCGAATGTCAAAACCGACCACCTTCGGCTGAAGGCGTGGGTCGAAGTTATCCGGCACCTGTGCAAGCCCGACCGCGTCCACTGGTGCGACGGCTCGCAAGCCGAGGCCGACGCGCTGTTCGCCGAGATGGTTGCCTCCAAGATGGCAATCAAACTCGACGAGAAAAAGCGCCCGAACAGTTACCTGTTCCGCTCCGACCCGCGCGACGTCGCCCGCGTCGAGTCGCGCACGTTCATCGCCTCGCAGAAAAAAGAGGACGCCGGTCCGACGAACAACTGGACGGCGCCGGACGAATTGCGCGCGAAACTCGACGGGCTGTTCGCCGGTTGTATGGCGGGGCGCACGATGTATGTCATCCCGTTTTCGATGGGACCCATCGGCTCGCCCCTCGCCCAATACGGCGTCGAAATCACCGACTCGCCCTACGTCGTCGTCAACATGCGCATCATGGCGCGCATCGGTCAACCGGTGCTCGACGTGCTCGGCAAAAACGGGTTCTTCGTCCCCGCGCTGCACTCCGTCGGCAAGCCGCTCAAAAAGGGCGAGGCGGACGTCGCGTGGCCGTGCAATCCTGAAAACACTTACATCGCGCACTTCCCCGAAACGCGCGAAATCAAGTCCTTCGGCTCCGGCTACGGCGGAAACGCGCTGCTCGGCAAAAAGTGCCTCGCGCTGCGCATCGCCAGCGTGCTCGCGCGCGACGAGGGCTGGATGGCGGAGCACATGCTCATCCTCGGCGTCGAATCGCCTGACGGCAAAAAGTCCTACGTGACCGCCGCGTTCCCGTCCGCCTGCGGCAAGACCAACTTCGCCATGCTCATCCCGCCGAAGGAACTCAACGGTTGGAAAGTCACCACCATCGGCGACGACATCGCGTGGCTCAAGCCCTCGCCCGACGGCAAGCAACTGCTCGCCATCAACCCCGAAGCCGGCTTCTTCGGCGTCGCCCCCGGCACCTCCGCCGAGACCAACTTCAACGCCCTCGCCTCGTGCTCGAAGGACACCATCTTCACGAACGTCGCCCTCACCGACGACGGCGACGTGTGGTGGGAAGGCCTCACCAAGGAGCCGCCGGCGCACCTCATCGACTGGAAGGGCAACGATTGGAAGCCCGGTCAGGTGGACAAGGACGGCAAACCCGTTCTCGCCGCGCACCCGAACTCCCGCTTCACCGCCCCCGCGCGCAACTGCCCGTGCATTGACAAGGATTGGGAAAACCCCGCCGGCGTGCCCGTCAGCGCGTTCGTCTATGGCGGCCGCCGCATGAGCGAAATCCCCCTCGTGTTCCAATCCAAATCGTGGAACCACGGCGTCTATCTCGGCGCCACGTTGAGCAGCGAGCAGACCGCCGCCGCCGAAGGCAAAGTCGGCGCCCTGCGCCGCGACCCGATGGCGATGCTCCCGTTCTGCGGCTACCACATGGGCGACTACTTCGCGCACCACATCAAGATGGGCAAAACCGTCAAGAACCCGCCGGCGATTTTCCACGTCAACTGGTTCCGCAAAAGCGCCGAAGGCAAATTCCTCTGGCCCGGCTACGGACAGAACGCCCGCGTCCTGAAATGGATTGTCGAGCGCGTCCGCGGCATCAAGCCCACCGCCGTCGAAACACCCATCGGCGCCATGCCCGCCAAGTCCGACATTGACTGGGCTGGTCTCGATTTCAGCGACGCCCAGTGGGAAGCCGTCACCGCCATCAACAAAGACAACCTGCGCAAGCAGACCGAAGAGCAGGCGACCGACCCGTTCTTCGTGAAGTTCGGTGACAAGTTCCCGAAGGAACTCACCGCCGAACGCGAACGCATCGTCAAAGCCCTCGCGGCATAAGGCGACGCGGCATTGTTAACGGGTAGCCCCGACGGGCTGCCGCCTCCCAAAAAACCGAGGACGCAAGTTCTCGGTTTTTTTGCGTCACCACTGTGCGCTGTGCCGGTGCCGGTGCCGCCGCCGGCGGTGCCGCTACCGCTCCGTGTTGTAGCGGTCGTGAACCTCGTTGACGGCGGGATGGGTCTTGCCGGCGCGGAGCGCGGCGCGGGCGGCGGCGCGCTCGTCCTCGTCGAGCCAGAACGTGCCCGCCTCGAAGATGTCGTCGCTGTTTTTGACGCCGAACTCGGGCGCGAAGCGCACCCAGCGCCACGCGGCAACGCGGGTGGTGACGACTTTGTAGCCGGGGACGAAACAGGCGTCCTCGTGGATGCGGCGCTGGATTTCGTGTCCGAGGCGCGCGACCTCGTCCTCGGTCTTCGCGGCGCGGTAGGCGTCTATGAGTGCGGAGAGCGCGGGGTCGCGCGTGCCGGTGATGTTGTTCGTCTGGGGCTTGGCGCGGACGGTGCCGTCGGGGTTTTCGATGACGGCGTTGACGCGGTGGAAGCCCTCCCAGAAGGTGGGGTATTTGTTGCCGGCGGTGTTCCACGCGGTGAGCGCGATGTCGTGCTTCTTCTCCTGCGTTTTCTTGAAGAAGGTGGTGGTTTCGAGGACTTCGGGGCGCAGTTCGAGGCCGGCCTTGCGGGCGGAGTCAACAAGGGTGGGGAGCGCCTTGCGGATGTCAGTGTCGCGGCAGGTGAGTTGGAACGAGAGGCGGTCGCCGGTGGCGGGGTTGACGAGGATGCCGTCGGTGCCGCGCGCGGTGAAGCCGGCGGCGCGGAAGTGGCGCAGCGCGGCGGCGGTGTCGTAGGGGCGCGCGCGCAGGGCGGTGTTGGTGAAGCGGCCGAAGCCCTCGGCGTAGGAGTTGAGCCGCTGGTAGTCGCCGCGGAAGAAGGTGTTGATGACGCGCGTCCAGTCGGTGGCGTGCTGGATGCCGAGGCGCACGTCGCGGTTGTCGAGCCACGGCTTGAGCGTGTTCAGGAACAGGCCCCACGTGGGCACGGGACGGTCGCAGTAAAAGGTGTGCTTGTGGATGAAGCCGTCGCGGACGACCGCCTCGGCGTCGAGCGCATACCAGTATTTCGGGATGCGGATTTCCACCATGTCGAGGTCGCCACCAAGGAACATCTGGAAGGACTTCGGGACGTCGCGGACGATGACGAACACGATGCTCTCCGCGTTGTGCCGCCGCCGGTAGTAGCGCCGGTGGTCGCCCCACCAGTCCGGCACGCGCTCCAGCACAATCTCGGTCTCGACGCTCACGCCGCCGGTGACGGGGTCGCGCCGCACCTTGTAGGGGCCGACGGTCGGAAACGGCGAGAACTGGTAGCGCTGCACGAAGTCCGGTCCCAGCGCGGCGAAGAAATTGCGCGCCACCGGCTCAATGCTCGCGTTATAGACCGGGTCGGGACGCTCGTCGGGCAGGTGGACGGCGAGCGTGTAGGCGTCGTAGCGCGTGATGCCGGCGAACTCGGTCGTGTAGAAATCGTTATACCAAGGCGCGGAAATGTGCGGCGAGCGGTGGAAGTAGAAGCAGAACAGGTAGTCGTCGGCGGTGACGGGCTGCCCGTCGTTGAAGCGCACCGACGGGTCGAGCCGGAAGAAGACGGTCTTCCTGTCCGCCGACACCGCCCAGTGCGACGCGGTGCCCGGAATGGGGCGGTCGGTGTTCGGGTGCGGATTGGTCAGCGCGATGAGGAAATTGTCGTAAAGGTAGCCGCGAAACGAGTTGTTCGCGTTCGGCCCGACGCGGCGCAACGTCGGTGGCGGCGTCGGAAACGCGAACCGCAACCGGCCGCCACGCTTCGCCTCCGGCGCGGAGAATTCGGGGTCGGAATCGTTCGTCTCCCAGCGCAGCCCGACCGGCAAATCGGCGAGCGTCTTGAAGTGAAAGAACTCCGGGTGCGCCTTGTAGTATTCGAGCGCCCCCGCCGGCACCGGCACCGACGCCGCGTCCGCCGGCACCTCCGCCACAAGCGCGGGCAACGACGCCGCCGGCGAAGAAGCGGACAGGGGTGCCGCCGGTGCAGCCACCGGTGCCGCCAACGCCGCCGTCACGCAAACCGCCGCCGCGCAAAAAATCTTCGCAAGCCACGCAAACCTCATAGCCGCGCACACTGCGCCAAAGCCCGCGCCGGTGCAACAATGAGGCGCGGAGGCGGTGGTTGGGGGGGCGAAGAGCGACCGCGCGCCAGCCCCGAAGGGGCGACATAAATGGAGCGCCGCATACATGGAGCGCCGCATACATGGAGCGCCGACTTTCAAGTCGGCTCGGCGGTGGTGCGGCGTAGCCGCCTTGCTTCTCTTTTTTAGAGTGGCGGCTGCGCCGCATCTCCCCCAAGCCGACTTGAAAGTCGGCGCTCCCAGTCGGCGCTCCCAGTGGGCGCTCCCAGTCGGCGCTCCATGCGCGTTTCGCCCACTTCCCCGCGCTTCGCTTACTTCCCCAATTCTTTCACTTGAACGTTCTTGAATTCCACGGGGTCGTTGTGGCCGGCGAAGCCGAGGAAGCCCGATTTGCGGTCTTTGCCGGCGTGTTTCTTTTTCACCTTCGCCATGTCGGCGTCGA
>JAISSQ010000155.1 GCA_031273045.1 Puniceicoccales bacterium | reverse complement strand
TGGTAGCGAAAAGAAGTAACCGCCGGCGGCGAAAAGAAGTAAGCGCCGCGCCGCTGGGAGCGCCGGCTGTAAATTCGGCGCGCCCCCCCCCGGGGGCGGGATCCGCCCCACGTTTTTTGTTGATGCAAGCGGCGATAGCCGCCTTGCTTCTCTAAAAAACAGTGGCGGCAACCGCCGCACGGAGGGGGCGAGCCGACATGAAAGTCGGCGCTCCCAGCGGCGCGGCGCTTACTTCTTTTCGCCGCCGGCGGTTACTTCTTTTCGCTACCACCGGCACCGCTACCGCTACCGGCGGTGACGCTGCAAATCGGGCACTGCGGGATGCTGTCGAGTTGCTTGAAGAAGTCGTTGCCCTTGTCGTCAACGAGGATGAAGGCGGGGAAGTTTTCGACTTCGATTTTCCAGACGGCTTCCATGCCGAGTTCGGGGTATTCGAGGAGTTCGACTTTCTTGATGTTCTCTTTGGCGAGGAGGGCGGCGGGGCCGCCGATGCTGCCGAGGTAGAAGCCGCCGTTGGCTTTGCAGGCGTCGGTGACTTGCTGGCTGCGGTTGCCTTTCGCAATCATGACGAGCGAGCCGCCGGCGCGTTGAAAGAGGTCAACATAACTGTCCATGCGGCCGGCGGTGGTGGGGCCGAAACTGCCGCTGGCGTAACCGGCGGGGGTCTTGGCGGGGCCGGCGTAATAGACGGGGTGCTGTTTCAGGTAGTCGGGCAGGCCTTCGCCGCGGTCGAGGCGTTCTTTGAGTTTGGCGTGGGCGATGTCGCGCGCGACGACGATGGTGCCGTTGAGGGCGAGGCGGGTCTTGACGGGATACTTGCTCAACTCGGCGAGGATTTCGGGCATGGGGCGGTTGAGGTTGACGGGGACGACGCCGGCGGTGTCGGCGGCGCCGCGGTAGCGTTCGGGGATGAAGCGGGCGGGGTTCGTTTCGAGTTGTTCGATGAAGATGCCGTCGGCGGTGATTTTGGCGCGGCAGTTGCGGTCGGCGGAGCACGAGACGCCCATGCCGACGGGGCACGAGGCGCCGTGGCGGGGGAGGCGGATGACGCGCGCGTCGAGCGCGAACCATTTGCCGCCGAACTGGGCGCCGAGGCCGAGCCGGTGGGCGGCGGCGGTGAGTTTGGCTTCGAGTTCGAGGTCGCGGAACGCGCGGCCGTGCTCGTTGCCGGTGGTGGGCAGGTCGTCGAGGAACTTGGTCGAGGCGAGTTTGACGGTCTTCATCGTCGCCTCCGCGCTGGTGCCGCCGATGACGAACGCGAGGTGGTAGGGCGGGCAGGCGGCGGTGCCGAGGGTCTTCATTTTTTCAACGAGGAACTTTTCGAGCGACGCCGGGTTGAGCAGCGCCTTGGTCTCTTGGAAGAGGTAGTTTTTGTTGGCGCTGCCGCCGCCCTTGGCGACGAAGAGGAACTCGTATTCGGCGCCGTCGGTGGCGTAGAGGTCAATCTGCGCGGGCAGGTTCGTGCCGGTGTTTTTCTCCGCATACATGTCGAGCGGGACGGTCTGCGAGTAGCGCAGGTTGTTCTGCGTGTAGGCCTCATAGACGCCGCGCGAGAGCGCCTCGGCGTCGCCGCCGGTGGAGCCGTCCGCGCCGGCGGCGACCCAGACCTGCTGCCCTTTTTTGCCGACGACCGTGGCGGTGCCGGTGTCTTGGCAGAACGGGAGGACGCCGCAGGCGGCGACTTCGGCGTTGCGCAGCATGGTGAGGGCGACGGCGCGGTCGTTCTCGCTCGACTGCGGGTCGTCGAGAATCGCGGCGACTTGGGCGAGGTGCGCGGGGCGCAGGTAGAACGCGATGTCGTGGAACGCCTGCGCGGCGAGGAGCGTCAGCCCTTCGGGGGCGACTTTGAGGACGGGGCGTCCGTCGAAGTTTTCGACGCTGACGTAGTCCTTCGAGACGAGCCGGTAGTTGGTGGCGTCGTGGTGCTCGTGCGGAAACGGTTCCTGATAAACAAAGGGAGGAGTTGCCATGGTGGTGGAGCGCGAGTGTGGCGTTCGCGCCGCCGGCGGCAAGCCCCCTCCCTTTCCTGAAAACTTTTCGCCGCTGCCAAAATCCCTCACCGGCAGCGGGTTATTTTTTCAGGCGGATGACGGAGATGGTTTGGATGGCGTCGGTTTTGTTTTCGCCGATGGATAGGTCAATGTTCGAGACATACACCTTGGAACCGCGCCGGATGCATTCGCTGGGCGTGTCGAGTTCGCCGTCGGCGCCCTCGGCACCGGCGGGCGAGGCGGCGATTTTGACGCTCTTGCCGGTGACGGTGGAGACGACGAAGACGGCGTTGCCGCGAATGTCGGCAATCCACAGGTTGTCGTCGGCGTCCACCTGCAAGCCGTCCACGCTGAGCGCGCCTTCGGGCTTGGCGAAGAGTTCCGGCTCGGACGCCTTGCCGGCGGCGTCGAAGGTGTAGCGCAGCACCTCGCAGTCGGCGAAGTTGTTGACGTAGAGGTTGCCGGCGCTGTCGAAGCCCAGCCCGTTGGCGCCGCCGCGCACCTTCTCGTTCTTGGTCTCGAAGGTGAGGACGAGGTGCGGGTCGCCGATGCCGGTGACGGTCAGCGGCCGGTCGGGGCGCAACTCGTCGAGCGCGAAGCGATAGACGCCGCTGACGTATTGCCCCTTGGCGCGCAGGTCGGTCTCGGCGACGTAGATGAAGTTGCCGCGTTGCGTCAGCCCGTTGGCCTTGTGCATGCCGTTGACGACGCGGGTGCCGGCGACGGGCTTGCCGTCCTTGACGGTGACGCGCACCACGCCGGAGCGCGCCGGCTCGTCGGTGAGGAACGACTGGTTGTCGGAGACGTAGAGGTTGCCGTCCTTCGCGAACGCCAGCCCCATCGGCGACGCCTTCCCGCTCTTGGGGTCAACCGGAAGCACGCAGAACTCGCTGATTTTGTCGTCGGCGCCGATGCGCGCGATTTTGGCGGGCGACGCCCATTTGCCGGCGACTTGGTTGATGGAGACGTAGATGGCGCCGTCGGGCGCGAGCGTCATCCCGTCGGGGCTGGCGAAGCCGGCGGGCAGCGGCTTTCCGCCGAGCAGACGCGGGGCGGAGACGGCGGCTTCGGGCATGCTGTTCGAGCAGCCGGCGGCGGCGAGCAGCGGCGCGGCGAGCGCGGCGGCGGCGAGCGCGCGGAAAAGGCGTTTGGGAGCGGTCATAATGCGCCGCCGGTGACAGGAGCGCGGCGGGCGAGGTTCCGGCGGCGGCGCGACGCAGTGGTCGGTGGTTAGTGGCACCGGCGGCGGTGCTACACCAAGCCAAGTTCCATGCGCCCCTGCTCGGAAATCATGCTGGTTGTCCACGGCGGTTCCCAGACGATGTTCACGACCGCCTCGTGCGCGCCCGGGACAGTCAGCAGGCGGTTGCGCGCGTCCTCGGCGATGACCGGTCCCATGCCGCAACCCGGCGCGGTGAGCGTCATGGCGACTTCGACGCGGTTGCGTTCCGGCGCTTCCGGCACCGGCGCGACTTTGAGCGAATAGACGAGGCCGAGGTCCACGATGTTGACGGGGATTTCAGGGTCGAAAACGGTGCGCAATTCCTCCCAAAGCGCCTCCTCGTCGGGCGGACCGGAGTGACCGGGATGGTCGGTGGTGCCGCGCGAACCGTAGGCGTCAGTGAGACCGGCACCGCCGGCGGACTGCGCGTCGGGCACTTCCTCGCCGAGGGCGTCGGCGTCGGTGCCCGCGATGCGAAACATTCCGAAGTCGCACACGACGGTGAAATTCCCGCCGAGGCGGTTGGTGATGTTGACGGTGGTGCCGGCGGCGAGGCGCGTGGTCTCGCCGGACGGGATGACGGTTGCGGCGACTTCGCGCGCGAGCACGCGGTCGTTGTTGACGCCGCCACCGGCGGCGGTGGCGGCGGCGGCGTTCGCGGCGCTGCCGGTGCTGACGGCGGAGGACGCCGCCGGCGGCGTGTTCGTGTTTTCGGGGAGGTTGCTCATGGTGATTTTTGTTTTGGGTTTGTCTGCCGGATGTCGGCACCGGCAGCGCGCGATTAGACGGCGAGTTGCGGGCGGGCGGGGTCGGGCCAGTCGATGTGGAAGAACTTGCCGCGCGGGGTGTCGAGCCGTTCGTAGGTGTGGGCGCCGAAGTAGTCGCGCTGGCCTTGGAGCA
>JAISSQ010000118.1 GCA_031273045.1 Puniceicoccales bacterium | reverse complement strand
CCGCCCTACGGTTTGTCGTAAAGTTTTTCGCCGGCGGCGATGGCGGCGCGGTTCGCGGCTTCGCGGGTGAGGCGGTCGTGGTATTTGGCGTCGCGCCAGAGGTCGAGTTTGCAGGGGGTGAAGTGGTTGGTTCCGTTGTCGCCGTTGGTGCGGACGCGCTCGGCGCCGCGTTTGACGATGGCGAGGGCGGCTTCGTATTTCGCGGGGTCTTTCGCTTTCAGTCCGGCGAGGCAGGGGGACGCTTCGGGTTTCTCGAAGTTCAACGCTTCGACGCCGGCGAGGAGGTTGATGTCGCGAGGGGAGATGTCGTCGCGCAAGAAATGTCCGACGCGGCCGTGGTCGCTTGGGCGGGCGGAGACGTTGCGGCCGACGAGTTTGGAGAGTTGGTTGAGTTCGCCGCCGGTGAGGGGGCTGCGTCCGAAGGGGTTGTTGGGGTAACTTGTCGAGTAGGAGGCATAGTAGGGGGCGTTGATGTCAATCCAAGTGATGACGCGGTTGAAGGCGGCGGGGTCATCTTTTTCGAGGTTCACGCCGCCGTGTTTTTTGCGGAGGAAGGGGACGATTTTGCTTTGTGTGCTGCCCCATTCTTTGGCGTTGAGGATGCGGGCGGGGCCGGCGCCGACGGGTTTGATGTAGCGCTTGGCCCAGAGTTCGGCGTAGGAGGGGTTGAAGACGACGCCGGAGGCACCGGTGAGGTTCAACTTTTTGCCGGCGGGTTTTTCGGGGGTGTGGCAGCGGACGCAGTATTTGTCCCAGACGGGTTGGACTTGTTCGCGGTAGGAGAAGGGCGGTTGCAACGCGGGGTCGCCGGTGGCGGCTTCGGGGGTGAGGACGGCGGTGTTGCCGCCGGCGGCGAGGGTGGCGGTGTCGCTCGCCGGCAGGCCGCGCCAAGGGGTGAGTTTCGCGGGGGGGCGTTGAAAGATTTTCGCGACGGTGCGGGTGTTGGCGGGGACGGCGGCGAGACGGTCGTCGTGGCAGCCGACGCAGCCGTTCTTTTCGCCGGGCTGGACCATGGTGCCGCTGCGCATGGAGTGGAGCATGAGGCCGTCTTTGTCGAGGAGTTGGAAGAAGACGAATTTTTCGGAGGGGCACTCGAAGTAGGCGCTGCCGTCGGGGTTGACGGGGACGGTGCCGAGGATGCGTTTGACCATGAAGTCGTCCCAGCCGATGGCGGGGGCGATGGCGCCTTGTCCTGACCAGTTGCCGTTGCTCCAAAAGCGTTTTTCGGGGGTCTCGACGACGCGGAGGTATTTGACGTCGCCGCGTTTGATGCCGGTCATGTGCGTGCCTTGATAGACGTCGAGGACGTAGAAGGCGCCGGTGTTGCCGGTGTAGGCGCGTTGGGTGGAGAGGACGGGCGGGCGGTGACGCGGGGTGAGGGGCGAGGGGTCGTAGCAACCGATGTCGTAGGCGGGTTCTTTGTAGAGGAGGATTTCGGAGCCGCCTTTCGCGTTGCCGTCTTTCGCGTTGCCGGCGGCACCGCCGGTGGTGAGCAGGAAGAGGGCGGTTTTCTCGCTCTTGGGTTCGAGGCGGCGGGTGGCGAGGACGCGCTGCTCGTCGAGCGCGTAGGGGTCTTCGTATTTGAGCGGGAGGCCGGAGAAATTGTCGAAGCCGTAGCGGTCGCCGCGCTCGCTGTCCCAGATGAGTTCGCGGGCGGCGGCAGGCCAGATGTTGATGACGGGCTTGGGTCCTTCGAGGCCGCGTTTGCGGTCAATGATTGCGACGGCGCCCCACGGGCGGTCGTGGCAGGAGGAGAAGGTGCAGACGGTTTTGTCGCTGCCCGGAATGGCGCGGGCTTGGATGACTGCGCCGGGCGAGGGCGTGTTGTTGCCCCAGAAAATTTCGTGGCGCGTGCCGTCGGGATAGCACGTCCAGAGACCTTGTGCGTCGCCGAAATTGCGGTCCACGTATTCCCAGCGGTCGTAGAGAATTCGCCCGTCGGGCAGGAGCGAACCGTGCCCGTCGAAGAGCGTGTTTTTGGAGATTTGGTGGATGTTCGCGCCGTCCGGCTCCATGCGGTAGAGGTTCGCCATGATGTGGCGGTTGCAGCCGCAGTATTTCGGTTCGCGGGTCGAGGAGAACGCGATGTGGTCGTCGGCGAGGTAGAACGGGTCGATGTCGTCCACGTCGCGCATGAACGTGAGTTGTTTGAGACCGGAGCCGTCGGCGTTGATTTCGTAGATGTGGTAGGAGTCGGCGGCGTCGCGCCGATAGGAGAAGACGATTTTCTTGCCGGAGAAATGGACTTCGGGGTCGCGCAGGTGGCCGTCCTTCGTTTCGAGCAACGTGGTGACGGCGCCGGTGGCTGGGTCGAAGATTTTGAGCGCGGCGCCCGGACGGAACCTGCCGGAGTTCATCTCGTTCTTCGCGGACGGAAAGAACGTCTCGGTGTTGTGGTGTCCGCCGCAGTATTGCTTGCGCGCGACGAACAGGATTTTCGGCAACTTGCCCGCCTCCGCCGGTGCCGGCGCGGCTTGGACAACAGCGGGTGCGGGCGCGGGCGACGGCGCGGCACCGGCGGCATTCGCGGGCGCGGCTAAAACGTCACCACTGGTGGTGACGGAGGCGGCACCGGCGGCGCTAACGGCGAGCGCGAGGGCGAGGAATTTTTTGACGGTCGGAATTGAGCGAAGCATTGGAGGTGATGGAAACGGTGGTGAAAAACGTGGTGGACGGGGAAGGGAAGGGCAGCGGTCCGGCGAACGTTGCGCGCTGAAAACGGCGAAGCCGCCGCGAGCCATGCGACCCGCCCGCGCGCCCGAAGTTCCGCCGTCAACAAACGCTGGCACTGCCGGTGCTGCCGGTGCCGGTGGCACCGTTGCCGGCGGGCTACACGGCTTCGGTTTGGGCGTTCCAGAGGTGGGCGTAGTGGGAGGCGGGGTTCGCGAGCAAATCGGCGTGGGCGCCTTGCTCCAAGACGGCGCCGTGGTCGAGGACGACGATGTTGTCGGCGCGGCGGACGGTTGAGAGGCGGTGCGCGATGACGAGGACGGTGCGGTCGCGGCGCAGGGAGTCGAGGGCGCGCTGGATTTGCCGCTCCGTCAACGTGTCAACGCTGGCGGTCGCCTCGTCCAAAATCACCACCGGCGGGTTTTTCAACAGGACGCGGGCGATGGTGAGGCGTTGTTTTTCGCCTTGGCTGAGGCGGACGCCTTTCTCGCCGATTTGCGTGCGGATGCCGTCGGGAAGGGCGGCGACGAAGTCCCATGCGGCGGCGGCTTCGAGGGCGGCGCGGAGTTCGTCGCCGGTGGCGTGTTCGGCGGCGAGGCGGAGGTTGTCCTCGACGGTGCCGTCGAAGAGGAACGGGTCTTGGGCGACGTGGCCGACGCGCTGGCGCAGCGTGGAGAGGTCGAGGGCGCGGGCGTCAACGGCGGCACCGGCGGTGCCGGCGTCACCGGCGGCGTTTTTTTCGTCGCCGGCGGTGAATAGAACCGCGCCTTCGCGCGGGTCGTAGGCGCGCATGAGGAGGGCGGCGACGGTGCTTTTGCCGGCGCCGGTGTGGCCGACGAGCGCGGTGACTTTGCCGGCGGGGAGCGTGAGCGTGAAGTGGCGCAGGATGTCGCCGCGGGCGCCGTCGTAGCCGAAGGTGACGTCGCGAAACTCGGCGCCGACGACGCCGGCGGGGAACGGCGCGGGCGTTGCCGGCGACGTGATTTCGAGCGGGTGGTCGAGCACTTCAAAGACGCGCTTGCCGGACGCTTTGCCGGCGGCGAGCAGTTGGTTGAGCGCGCTCATTCGCGAGAGCGGCTCATACAGGAGCACGGCATACATGTAGAACGCGAACAGGTCGGGGAAGCCGAAGGCATCGCCGGCGGCACCGGTGCCGGCGGCAGCGGCGGCACCGGCACTACCGGCGGTGCCGGCGGAATTCACGAGCAGCCAGCCGCCGGCGACGAAGACGGCGGCGACGCCGCAGTGCGCCAGAAAACTTGTTCCGGGCGAGTAGAGCGACCATTGGAACATGGCGCGGAGTGTGCGCTGGGCGAGCGTCTCGGCGCGTTCGGCGAACCGCCGGCGCTCGCGTTCTTGCAGCGCGAACGACTGCACGAGTTTGTTGCCCTGAATGTCTTCGACGAGCAGCGCGTTCATCTCCGCCGCCGCTTCGCGCACACCGCGCCACCGGCGGCTCATTCGCGAGTTATACCAAATGCCAATCGCGGCGAGCACCGGCAGCGGCGCGCACACGACCGCTGCCAGCGGCGCGTTCAGCCAAAAGAGCACCACGAGGACGCCGAGCATCGTCAACACCGCCGCCAACCCCTGCTCGGTGCCGTCGAGCAGGGCGCGTTCGACGTTCGCCACGTCGTCAATCACGCGCGAGGCGATTTCGCCGCTTTTGTTTTTGTTGTAAAACGACTCCGGCAGTTCGAGCAGCCGCCGGTGGAGGTCGCGGCGGATGTCAATCAGGATTTTTTGCTCGGCGATGTTGTTGACGCGGATGCGGAGGCAGTTGAGCAGTTCGCGCAGAAATTGGAGGCCGAGAATTGCGCCGGCACCGGCGATGAAAAGCGTGATGGCGGCGTTCGGGGCTTGCGCGGCGGCACCGGCGGCGTCACCGGCACTGCCGGCGGTGGTTAGTTTTCCGACACGTTGCAAAACTTCGCGGACGACGGCTGGGATTGAGAGCGAGGCGAGCGTCATCACCGACGCGAGTGCCAGCGTGAGCGCGAACAGAGCGCGATGTTTTCGGAAATAAGCGGAGACCCGCCAAATGGTTTGCATA
>JAISSQ010000115.1 GCA_031273045.1 Puniceicoccales bacterium | reverse complement strand
GTCGGTTTTCACAACGTGGTCGCGTTCCTGCGGCACTGGACGATTGAGGTGCCGGCGACGCTCGGCTTCTGGGAGTTCGCCGGCATTTCTTGCGCGAGCGTGACGCTCGCCTCGCTGCTCGCGACGTTCCTCGTGCGCAGGTTCGCGCCGCCGGCGGCGGGCGGGGGAGTGCTGCCGGTGAAACTCGCGTTCTGGCGCGACTTCGGAGACGTGCCGCTGCGGACGGGCTTGGTGAAGTTCGCGGCGTCGGCGTTGACGCTTGGCGGCGGCGTCTCGCTCGGACCGGAGGGACCGGTGGTGCAAGTCGGCGCGTCCGCGATGTCCGCCGGCGCCGGTGCGCTCGGCGTGGCGCGTCAACGCCGGCGGCTATACAGCGCGAGCGGAGCGGCGGCGGCGTTGGCGGCGGTGTTCAACGCGCCGATGGCAGCCATCGCGTTTGTGTTGGAGGAAATCATCGGCGACCTGTCGAGCCGCCTCATCGGCGCGGTGCTGTTGGCGGCGGCCGCCGGCGCGTTCGTCGCCCACGCGCTCATCGGGCCGCAACCGGCGTTTCAAGTGGCGACGCTTGAAAGCCCGACGCTCTTCGGCGCGTTGCTGTGCCCGCTCGTGGCGGCTGCCGGCGCTGCCGGCGGCGTCGCTTTTCAATGCGGTTCGTTAGCGACGCGGCGGCTGTTTTTGAAACGGACGTTGACGGGGACGTTCACCGGTGCCGGCGGCGCGAATGCCGGCGGTGGTGCCGGTGCCGGCGGATTCGTCGCTCGCTGGCTCGCGCCGGCACTCGGTGCGCTCGGAACGTGGGCGGCGGGAATGGCGGCGTTCGCGTGGACGGGCAGCACCGGCGTCTTCGGAATCGGCTACGGCGACATCACCGGCGCGATTTCCGGCGCGTTCGTCTGGCACGCCGCGCTGGTGTTGGCGGCGGCGAAACTCGTGGCGTCGTTCCTCGCGTCGGGCAGCGGCGGTTGCGGAGGAATTTTTGCGCCGAGTTTTTGCATTGGCGGACTGTTTGCGGCGGCGTTGTCGGCGGCGGTTGCGGCGGCGACGGACGGCGTTGCCGGCGGCGCGTTCACGCTCACGGCGGCGGACAACGCGATGCTCGTGATGACCGGAATGTGCGCGGGATTCGTCGCCGTCGTGCGGGCGCCGGTGACGGCGATTTTGTTGATATTCGAGGTGACGCGGCAGTTCGAGACGGTGCCGTTTTTGTTGGTCGCCGCATTGGTCGCGAGCGTTGTCAGCCGCCACCTCGTCAAAGAAGGAATGTATGATTGTATGCTGCGACAGGACGGCGACGACCCGCTGCGCGTCCTGCCTCCGCGCGACTACCGGCGGTGGCTCGAAATGCCGGTCGGCGAACTCGCAAACTTTCGACCGGTGACGCTCGACGCGGCGCAGGTTTTGACTGCCGGTGCCGCCGGCGCGGCGGCGCTGCGCGACGCGCTCGCGACTTACCGCTTCAATTGCTTCCCCGTCGTTGACGTCGCCGTCGGCGGCACCGTGCGCGGGATGTTGACGCGCCCCGCCGCCGAACTCGCCCTCGCCACCGGCGAGGTGCCGCGATTGGAGCCGGCGGTCTGGGCGGAGCCGTCGGTGCCGCTCGGTGCGGCGCAGGACTTGCTCGTTGAGTCGCCGGCGAACGTGCTGTGCATCGGTGCCGGTAAACTCGTCGGCATTCTCACGCTTCACGACCTCGTCCGCGCCCAAGAGACCTTGCAGGAAAACGCGCGTGAGTGATGCCACCGGTGGCGACCGCGCCGCCGCCGCTTTCCCCCTTGACCGACCCTGTTTTTTTGCTACCTTTCGCCCCTGTCAACGGCCTGATAGCTCAATTGGTAGAGCAGTTGACTCTTAACAAATTGCAGGCGTGGCGTAAGATGTTGAAAATGAAGGGTTTTTAAGGGGCGAAAGAGAGGGTGGGTGCGATGTTTGCAGGGTTGGGTGGAGGGTAGGAAGTGGTAGGGCAATTGATTGATGTTAGGTATGAGAAAACGATGACTTCCGGCGACTGACTTCCGGCACTGACTACCGACCAACACCTGCCTTCCGGCACTGACTACAGGCACTGACCACTAACCACTAACCACTGGCCACTGACCACTGGCCACTGGTCACTGGTCACTGTGGAGCGGAGCGGTGCGCTGCTACTGGATGCCGCCGAGGGGGTTGGGGGTGGCGATGGGTTCGAGTTTCCCGGCTTTGTTGGTGCGGTAGGCGCGACCGGCGATGATGGTGATTTTCTCGCCGGTGGGTGTGGTGACTTCTTGCTGGGTGGGTTTGGCTGGTGGGAGCAAATGAGCACCTTCGGCGCCCGGGGTGAAGACGGAGACGGGGTTGCCGTCGGGGCCGGGGATGGTGGTGATGGAGGGTGCGCGGCGTTGGAGGCGCAGGGCCTCTTTCTCTTGGGGCGTTGGGAATCGGCCGTGGGCGGTGAAGAAGTCGGCGGCGTCTTTCTGGTCTTGGGTCGCGAAGCCCTGCTTGGCGTCGGCGGCGGTGGTGGCGAGGCGGCGTTTGGCTTCGGTGGTCTGGGTGCCGGATGTCCACGCTTGGTCGTTGAGGATGGAGGCGCGCGATGTGGCTGCGGCGGCTTCGGCGGCGTCCTTGGTGTCGGCGATGGCTCCCTTTGCGCCGAAGAATTGGGTCTGTTTGGCTGGGTCGGTGATGCCGCGCCGGCGCGCTTCGCCTGTCTGCGTCCAGTCGTAGTATTCCTTCGCTCGGTCGTGGGCAGCGGAGGCGCGGGCGGCGGCCCACTCGTGTTCCTGCTTGGCGCGGCCGGTCTCGTGCTCGAAGCGCGCTTTCTGCTGTCCGGTCTCGTGGTCACGCTGGGCGGTGGCGGCGCGTTCTCGACTACTGACTTCTTCGTCCCATGGTGTGCTGGCGCGGCCGTCGCGGACGGCTTGCGCGTAGGCGCGGAGGTCTTGGCGTCCTTGTCGGCCGCGGCCGACGGCGGCTGGGTTTGTGCGTAGGAGGATGCCGAGTTCGGTGTATTTGCTCGACGCGCGAGGCTGTCGCTCGTCGCGGGGCTTTTGCATATACCACGGGTCGCTGCCGTTCATTCCCCACTGGGCGTCAGAGAGGGAAGACCCTTTGTCGAAGTCGCGCTGATATTGTGCCATTGGGCGATAGTATTGCGCGGATGCGCAGTTCGCGAAAAGTTCGCGAACCCTTTGCGAAAAGGGCAAAGGGTTACGTTGGCACTGCTTCGGGCAGGTTGTTTTGACCCGGGAGGTAGCCGGCGAGGACAGCGATGTCCTCGTTGCACTCGAACCATTCGGCGACCTGGATATCCTTTCCGGTGAGGAGGTCGTGTCCGACGGTGTCAACGGGGCGCGCGGCGAGAACGGAGCCGCTGCCCGGGTAGGTGTGCGGATAGGAGCGGATGTCGTAGTAGCCCTCGGTGACCTCGTCGCCATTGAACGTGTCGCCCATCGCGCCGAAGCCGCCGCCCATCACGCCTTCGCGCGATTCGACTCGGTAGTGGATTTCGCCTTTCGCGTCCTCGTAGTGATACATGATGCAGACGGGCCGGATGAGTGCCCACGGTCGGCCGTGCCGCTTCTCTTGCGCACCATTCTGCAGCAGATAGTGCTCGCGATGCCAATGCCCGCTAACGTTGAGGTCACTTGCGCGGAGATGTAGAGCGTGTTGTCGTTGCCGGTGACCATCTGTGCCCAGCCCGGACACTGCCAGCGGAGGTAGTCCGGCCAGACCTTGTTGGCGCGGTAGTGTCGCCACGTTGCCGCGATGCGCACCCAGCCCTTGCGCGTCCACGCAATCTCGACGGCGGCGAGCGTGATGAGCGGGTGTGTGGTGAGGTTGCTCGCGACGGGCAGGTGCTCCTTCCATTTCGCGATGGTGTCCGCGACGACGACTCCCGGCTCTGTCTCAGCCGGCGGCGTCGAGGTGTTGACCTGAAAGAGCCGCGTGCGCGTCTCCTCTGCGACATCGCCCGTGATGCGGAGCGACTTATCGTCCTGCAATTCATCCGGGTCTGCGACGAACTCGTCGCCGGTGCCTTCCCACCCCGTCGGCGTCCACTCCAACTCCCAGCCCTCCGGGAACTCTGCGTCGAGGTCGTCGTTGCTTGGCGCCGGCCATGTCGAGGGCCGGTCGGCGGAGACGTTTTCCGGCAGCGTATCGCCTTCCGGCGCTGTCGGCGCTGGAAACGCGATGCGGCGGCGGCGAATCCACGAGCCGAGGAACTCGCCCTTGCGCGACGACCGGCTGAACCGGCTGTTGTCTGTCTCCATCTTTGTCCCGGTGTAGCGAAACCCGCTATCGGTGCGGTCGCGCTGCCAGCCGCCGAGATACTTGGCGTCGCGATCCTCGTCTGTCTCGTTGTCGTTGGTCGTCTCGACCGTCTCGCTGCACTGCTTCTTTCCCTCGCCGCCGCGCCACTCCCACGAGGATTCCCGGATTTGCCCGTCGGATTTCTCGAAAACGAGCGTATGCACATACTTGCCATTGATTTCGTGCACGCTCGACTCGTCGTCGAGTAGCACCGCTCCCGCTGGCGGCTCGTAGGTGGTCGGCACTTCGGGCGATGAGGTGAGGATGCGGAACGTCCAGCGCTTGGTCGCGTGGTCCGTCTGCGGCGCGCCCTGCTGTCCGGCGGTGGCGCTCTGCGCGACGCGATAGGACACGCCTTTGCCGAGCAGTCCCTCGCCGGACAGCGTCTCGTAAGCATAGATGACGCGCCCTTGGTCGTGGCTGGTCTCGGTCATTGAGCCGACGTAGCCGGCGATGTCCGATGTGCTCGGCGCCTCCGTTTCGCAATAGACCATTTCTCCGTGTGTCCGGGTGATTCCGCCAGACGTTGAGGTGCGCGCTGCACGCGCATAGGGTGTCTGCTCGAACACCCATTCGAGGATTGCCTTCCCGCCGTAGTTTTTGGATGCGCTGCCCGCGATGGGGCGGACGTGTTGCTCGACCAATTTGCAGACAGGGAACTCGTGGTCGCGCGTGCCGTAAGGCCGCAGCACCTTCTCAATGAGCGGATGGTCAGCGATTGTCTGCGGATTGTCCCACGACTGGGCGACACCGCCGGCGGCGGCGGGCGGTTCCGGCGCCGTTCCGGCGCGGTGGAGCAGCGTGTCGGGCACGAGGTAGCGTCGCACGACGCGCTGCTTGTTCCCGGGGAGTGTGTCGAGTTCGACCGGCTGCCCAAGGTCAGTGCCGATGGGCGTGAGGAATGAGGCGGGCGGCGTGAGCGGAGGGAGCGTGGCGGCTGGCATTGGGCGATAGTATTGCGCGCGTGCGGAGTTAGCGAATGCCGCCCATCCTTCATTCTTAAAGCAGGGCGTAGAGCGGGTTTTGGGCGCGGTGCTTCACGAGGTCTTCGAGGAGGTCTTCTTCAAGGGAGGTGGCACGATTGGCGGCGACGGCGGCGAGGCGGTCGTCCGTTTGCGAGTAGGTGAGGTAGTCGGCGAGTGCGCGGGCGACGAGCGCGCGGCGCCAGTCGTGGGGCACCGCAGTCCAGAGCCATTCGCTCGTGTCGGAGTTGTCCGGCGGATACTCGACATCCCCGAGCGCGAGACCGCTGCTGCCGGCACCGAACGACAGTCCGGCGCCATAGATCTTGGAAAAAAATTCGCCGGCGTATTGGACGGTGTCGCCGGCGACGTAGGACGTGCCCGTCTGCCACTGCTCGCCGTCCCACTCCGGCGTCCACATCCGGCACACTGCCCACACGCCGTGCTCGCGGCAGCGTTCCGCGTCGGCGAGGTAGATGGAGTAGCCGTCGGATTGCTCGGAGAATTTCAGGGGTGTCTGATTCTCGAACGTGCGCGGATCTCGCTCGAACAGGCGGACGATGTCGGCGCAGAACACGCCGGCGGCGAGGCGCGACTGGTTCGTGATTTTGGTGGAGTCCGTCTGGATGGTGAGGTTGGCGGTGCGCACGGCGAACGGCCACTGTGCGCGCGTCCAGAGGTTCTGGAAGGCGTCGTTGAAAGAGGCGCGGAAGGACTCGGCGATTTGCGGTGTGGCGTCCGCTGGCGCCATGCGGATGGCAGCGAGGAAGGCGGCGTAGCAGGATTGGTAGGTGCAGGGGCGCATGGGAGGGATAAGGGATTATCAACCATACTGGATGACGACGGTGGCGATGCCTGATTCGGTGATGGCGGAGACGGAGGCAGTGGCGTTGGTGCCTTCGAGCGAGAGGATCTCTGACGGCTCGAGGCGGAGGCCGCCGAAGACGGTGGCGGCGGTCGCGCCGGTGATGTCGAGGTAGATGTCCGTGTCGGTCGAGCGATTCTGGATGACGCACCAGCGGACGCCTTGCGGCGGTTCGTAGATGATGGAGGCGGAGGTGGAGACGGAGGCGGTCATGTGGCGATAGTATTGCGTGAATGCGCACTTCGCGAAAAGTTCGCGAAGTGTTAGCGAGGCGGCTGCGCCGCAGCGCCGCCGAGCCGAATTGAAAGTCGGCGCTTCATGAGCGGGCGGCACAGCACTTGGCGCGCCATCTAAAACTTGCCCGCGCGTTCCGGCTCGCCGATTGCGCGGCGGATGGACGCCATGGCTCGGCGTTCGATGAGCATGATCTGGTAATCATCGACCCCGCAGAACTCGGCGATTTCCATCCGTGAGTAGGCGCGCTCCGGCTCTGCGCGCGCCGCCATCAGCGGCAGCATCGCGGTGATGAGTGTGTCGGGCGTGGCGGCTGGGGTGAGGCGTGCGGGCATTTGGCGGCGGCTATTCCGCGCGGCGCAGGGCGAGCGCGATGAGGGTGATGATGTTTCCGGCGAGGCCGATGGCGAGCAGCGCGCAGCCGATTCGCTCGTCCCATTCGGCGACCGCCCGCGGCCACGCCGGCAGCGAGGCGTCGTTGAGCCAGCGGCCGATTGTTCCGAGCGAGAGCATTGCTCCGCCGGCGGCGGCGAAGGCGAGCGCGATTGCGCCGGCGGCGATGGCGAGGAAGGTCTTGGTGGTCATGACGCGCGAAGTGTTAGCGAACTTTTAGCAAAGTGGTAGCGAAAAGTTAGCGAACTGTTAGCGGAGAAGGCAAAGGGCAAAGAGCAAAGGGATAAGGGTGGAATGCACGGCTTTGCCGCCGGAAACTACCCTTATCCCTTATCCTTCTTCCTTCACTCGGACATGTTTCCGGCGGCGGCGCCGAGGCGGCCTGTCTGCGCGTTCTCGTGCTGCTGTTGCTGGAAGCGGATTTGCTTCTGGTATTTCTCGAGGCGGGCGCGGAACGCCTCGTCGTTCGCGAATCGTGTCTGCACGTCGTTGGCCGGGATTTGCTCGCTGCCGGCGAGATACTCTTGCAGGACTTGGGCGGCGGTGTCCGGGTCGCGTCCGATGTCGGGGAAATCCACATCCATGCCTGCCCAGATTTGGGTCAGGTCCTGCTTGGCTCGCGCGAATTCCTGCTCGGCGGCGTCGTCGCGCGACATGATGAGTTTGTCGGCGGTCGCCGGGTCGTAGGTGTTCGCGAGCATGCGCAGGAATGCGCCCCAATTCACGAGACCTTGGCGGTCGTAGCGGGCGAGCGCCTCGCCAAGCTTATTGAGTCGTGTCTCGGCGGACTTCGGGTCGAGGAGGTCAACGGTGAACGAGAGGAAGAAGTCGTAGCGCTCCTGCTTGCTACCGCGCACAAGGCGCGCCGGCGAGCGCGACTCGTCGCCCACGACGCGGAAGAAGATGTCCTCCGGGCCGTAGGCATTCCACAAGGCGAATGCGTGAGCGGCGACCTGCGCCATGCTGCGCAGCCACTCGTTGACCAACTCCTGTTTGAGCCACGCGCGGCCTCCCTCGCCATCGGCGCCGGCGTTTCCGAACCGCTTGTCGAGATTGGCGAGCAGTGTCTGCTCGACCTCTATGCTGCCTGCCGGCGGCGGCGGCACCTTGACGTATTCATAGGGGGTTTGGTCGCCGCGGCGGCGCGGCACAAAAGCCATCGGTCCCCACGCCGCCGGCGCGCCGTCGAGCGGATGGTAGAGAGGCGGGAGGTGAGCGAGTTCGGTGTGGTCGGCGCGGCCGTCGCGCTGGAGTTTGATCTCATCCTGCGCCGATTGACCGATTTCCGCCATCCCGCGGCTTTCCAAGATGCGCCGCGTCTCGCGGTCGCGCGTAAAGACGACGTAGGGGTAGCGACTGTGCGTGTAGGCGAAGACCTCGTCGAGCGCGCAGCCGGCGTCGGGCGCGTCGGCTGCAAAGACGCAGTAGCGCGTCTGCGCGCGCCCGGTGTGCTCGTCGCGTGAGCGGTAGTAAGCGCAGATGACGCGCGCCTTGAGCGTCTCGCTCCCGGGCGAGGCGAGGAGCCGCGCGGCATCGTCGTCGCGGAGGTCGGGCGTCTTGAGCGCGGTGGCGATGACGCGCTCGGTCCACTCGGCGTCCCAATTCTGGTCGTCGCGCCGCGCTTCGAGTTCTTCGCGCGTGAGCCATTGCACCTCGAAGACAGCCGGTGCTTGTTCGAGGTCGTCCGTCTCCGGCGGGAAGAAGATGTCGGTGCCGACTGTGAGGGCGCGGACGGTCGGTTGGTTGGCGACCTCCTCTGCGCGGTAGAGCGTGGCGGTTGGGTCGGCGACGCCATCGCGTGGGCGGAGGTCGCGGACAGCGGCGGTGAGTTCGGCGGTCGTCGCATCGGGGAATGCGAGCGAAAGCAGCGCGCGCGCTTCGGCTTCGCGGGCTGGGTCGTCTATGGCGGATAGAAAGTCGCCGGAGGGGTCGGTGCTCCACGTGGAAGGGATAAGGTCCGGTGCGCTTTCTGCCCTTTGCCCTTTGCCCTCATCCTTTTGCCCTTGTTCCTCCGAACTATTTCCCATTCTCAAAATCTCACTACGAGCGAGGCGGATTGGCTGGTGGATGACCTCGCGGCGCCACGCGATGCTCATCACGCCGACGCCGTGGGTGAGGACGGTGTTGGCGAGGATTTTGGCCTCGGTAAAGAAGTGCGGAATCCCGCGCTGCAAGAGCCAGCGGGTGAAGCGCGACACGAGCGAGGCGCGCTCGATGTCGTCGCCAGCGACGGGCACGGCGTCCACGTTCGCGCGGGCGAGGGCGACGGTGAGCATCGCGGCATCCGAGGCGATGAGACCGTCCACGATGAATGTGCGCTGGTCGCTCGCGCCTTCCCACGGCTTTGCGTTCCCGGTGCGCGAACCGCGCTTGCGTCCATCGGGAGATTGCCCGGGCCAGACGCAATAGCGCGTGCGAATGTTTTCGCGTGTGCGTGATTGCCACGCCGTTGAGCCGCCCTCGACGGAGGCGAAGTAGGCAGGGATTGTGGCGGGCGTGAGCGCGCCGGCGGTGGTTTGGTTCATATTAGCGGACCTCCACGTTGAAGAATTCGAGGCGTGCTGCCGTGTGCGGGCGTGTCACGTTGCTGGACGGGACGCAATATGACAGCGGCGACCAATAGTCGCGAACGATGTGGATGCGCAGCAATTTGCCGAGGGATGGGCACAGAATGTCGCACCACTTGTCTTGCAGCGACCGATAGTAGTTGGTCTGGTCGTTCGCAGAGACCGAACCTTGGGGGGCGTTGATGTCGTACGTTCGGTCCATCACACGATTCGTGGACGCATGGGCCGGCAGATTCATGTTTCGGCCATTTCCGCCGTAATTATCTATGAGAAACGAACCCCACTTTGGCGACGGACCGTCAATGCGTAGCGCGTAGGCACGCGAGTTCAGCATGACGCCATCGAGATCCCAGACGATCTCCGGCACCCAGTCCTCCGCCTCCCATTCGGCCGCCCACTGACCGGTTAGAGCGTATTGATTCGCGTCAGTCCATTCCTCGGTGAGGAAGATGGATTTGTAGAGGAGGCCGGCGCCGCTGCCGGAACCGGTGCCCGGTTCGCCTTGGGGTCCTTGCGGTCCGGTTTCGCCTTGGGGTCCTTGGGGTCCTTGCGGTCCGGTTTCGCCTTGGGGTCCTTGGGGTCCTTGCGGTCCTTGCGGTCCGGTTTCGCCTTGGGGTCCTTGCGGGCCTTGCGGTCCTTGCGGGCCTTGCGGTCCTGTCGCGCCGGCGACTGTCGCGGGTTTCTTCACGAAGCGCGTGCTCATGTGGCGATAGTATTGCGTGAATGCGCAGTTCGCGAAACGCAAGTCGGCGCTCCATGGGCGGCGCCTTCCGCCCATGAATGGGCGGCACAGCACTCGCGAATGGGCGCACAGCACTTGGAACGCATTTCATCCCTTATCCTTCATCCTTCATCCTTTTTTCTCGCTGGCGTTCCTGCTCTTCGCGGGTGGCGTTGGAGTTCCGGGAGAATTCGGAGAGTTCGGAGAATGTTGCGCGGGTCGCCGCTTCGAGGCGCATTGCCTCGTCGAGGGCGCGGGAGGAGGCGTCGTAGTGGTCGGCGGCGACGCGGATGGCGAGCGTGGTCATTCGCTTTTCGGCGTCTTCGGCAGCGAGGCGGAATCCGGCGCGCTTGAGTTTGCTCGCTTCGGTGGCGAGTTTCTCGACGGCGTTGCTCATCACGTGCATCCGGTATGCCTGACCAACGACATTTTGGAGCGCGGTGATGTCTGCAACCTCTCTTTCGCCCAGTCGCCACGGCGCGCTGTCCGGGTCCCACGTGAGCAGTCCCCGGACACCGGCCTCGAAGCCGACCGAGCGCAGCCGGGCGTTGAGCGCGTCGTATCGCTTTTCAATTTCTTGCAGGTCTTGGACGGATGCGCTCGACCACGTCTTCGGGTCAGTCGCCACGAACGAGCCGATGAGTGGCATCGCGCGGCCGGCGCCGGCTGTCTTGGCGATGTTTTCGCCGGCAAGGAATTTGTCTGCGACCTCAATGGCGTAGGACAGTTGGCGGCCGTAGGTCTGGCGGAACATGTGCTCGACCACGAGCGGCGAGGCGTGGAAGAGCGAGGCGATTGAGCGATAGAGGCGAGGCGTGTCCGCGCGCACCTGCAAGTCCGGCTCGGAGAGGCGTTCGAGGTAGAGCGGAACGATTGGCTTGTCCGACCAGAACGAGTGATTGCTTGCGACTTCGACCGCTTGCTTGACGCCCCACGGAATGAGGTCTGACCACGTGCCGGAGATGGTGACTGCTTCGGCGAGGACGGCCTTGGCGAATCTGGTCTTCTGGCGCGTCTTCATTCCGAGCACCACCTCGTCGAGCGTGTTCCAGACGGTGGCGGCGGCGGCGCCCATCGCGCCGCGCGGGAACGGGAATCGCACCGGACCGACCTGCGCCCAGCGCGCCTTCTCCGCTGGGTCGCGTTCTGCCGCCTTGCGCTTCTCCTCGTCGTCATCGGGGAAGACCAGCCGCGCGAGTGCCCACGCGAGCGTTGGCAGCGCGAGACCGCCGACGGCGATTTTGAGTGCGGTGGCTCGGCGCACTGCCGGGTCCGGGTCAGTGAGTTTGCCCCACTCTTGGCGACCTGCCTGCAACATCGGATTGAAGAATGGCAGCAGCGTGGTGAATTCCGACCACGTCGCATTTCCCGGGCGTTCGCCGAAGTCGCCGGACGAGAGCGCGTATTGCTTCGCGCTACTGGCGGCGCTGCCGCCACGGTCGCGTTCGTTGAGCGCCGCACCCTCGCGCGCGAGCGCCTCGGTGAATGTCGCGGCGGCGCGTTGCCCCGTGAATACCAGAGCCGTGTGCGACACCTTGAACGGGAACATCAAAATGTTCCCGATGATGGCGGCCGCCTGCTGCAACTTGGGTTTACCCTCCAAGCGGAACCAGTTGCTCTTCCAAATCTCCTCCCACGCCGAGCGATTGATTGCGGCGGCGAGGTCGGTCTCGCCGGAAAGTTCGTGCGACAGCATCTCTGTGTCCGTCGCGATGCCGGTGGTCTCGCCGCGCATCCGGCCGATGATTCCCCGGACGTGATTTGCGAACGGCAGGAATGACCGCTTTCCGCGCCCGGTCAGCATGGTGTTGAACGCGTCGGCTACGACGTTCTTGATGATGAAGGCGGCGTTTTGGGTCGCCAGTTGCTTCATCTCGCGGATGTAGGGAGAGAAGATACTCTTCGCGAACGCGATGGCGCGTTCGGCGGCGCCGTCCTTGGGCATCGGGTTGTTGGCGATGAGTGACAGTAGCGCAGGGTCGGTGATGAGATAGAAGTCCGGTGTCGGTGTGCCGTTCGCGACGGACATCACCGTGAAGTCGGTCGGCTTGTCGGTCTTTGTGATGGGGATGCCGTCGAGACCGAGCACGGTGATGTCCTCGGCGGTGACCGCGCGCCGCTGTCCTGTCTTCTCGTCGGTGACCGTTAGGCCGAGATCCTTGGCGGCCTTTGCGATGATGTCCGCTTGCATAGATGCGGAAATTTTCGCAACCGTGCTTTTTTCGGGCTTCAGAGGCGTGAAGAGTTGGGCGAACGACGCGCGCGTCTCGCGGTCGAGACCGTCGCGCTTGGCGAGGTCGGCGACGGTCTTCACGAGCGTCCGCTTGAATTTCTCATGAGCGTAGGCCTTGACGCTCGCCCACATCCGTCGCTCGACCGCCTCGTGCAGCGACAGGACGGCCTCCTCGCTGCCGTAGGCGCGATGGACACCCGACTTGCTTTCGAGGCCGGCGGCGCCGCCGACGCTCGTGCCTGTCTGCCCCATGTCGCGCCGGATGAGTCGCGGCAGCGGCCAGTAGTCCTCGTAGGCCTCGCGGATGCGCTGGTATTCCTCGCCAGTCACGAGACCTGTGCGCACGTCGAGTTTGAGCAGCGAGTCCATCAGCGACTCGACCTGCTTGTAGGTCTCGCCCCAAGTCGGATTGGCTGCTTCTGCCTCCTTGACCATCCGTGCGAGCCGCTGCGGTCCCCATCCGCTGTTTCGCCCCGGGTAGTCGAGTGCTTTCGCGCGGTAGCGGGCGAGCATCGTGCGCGCCCATCCGTAGGCCTCGAAGTCCTGCCACTGCTCGCCCGGAATCGCGCTGATGATTTCGGCGTAGGATTTCGGATGGACGACGACCTTCTGCCCCTTGTCGTCGAAGACCGTCAGGCCGCCCTTGCCGAGGAATCCGGTGGTGACTTGCCCCTTGGCGAGAAGCGTCTCTTGGTATGCGTTTCCGAGGGAGTTGCCCGCGTCTGCTCGCCAAGCGCGGGCGGCGGCGAGACCGAGGTCGTCGTTCGCGGCGGCGCGTCGGATGGCGCGGAATGCGCGGGCTTCGAGGGCGCGCCACGCGTGGCCGCGCGAGATGAGCGCAGTGATGAGCGAGTGCATTTGCCCTGGGACTGCGGCGAGCGTCTCGTGCCACGATTTCTGCGGCGTTGATTGGTCGGCGTTGAGTGCGTGGAATTGGGCGAGCAGCGGCCGGCGGTAGGTCTCGTTCTGGGCGCGGGCGGCGTCGCGCAGGGTGTTGATGATTTGGATTCCGCGGCTGTCGTGAGTGACCAGGAAATTCTCAATGGATTTGGTGAGCGGATGTCCGGCAACGGAGACCGGGTCGTTGATGTAGCGCCTCACCCACTCGGCGACGGCTTCGCTCGCGTTGTCTGCGGAGGCGTAGGACATGCGATTGCTGGCGAGGCGCGTGAAGTCGTGGATGTTGACGTTCGGCGGGAACGTCCAGCCGAGTTCGGTAAGCCGGGCGTGGATTGCGTGCCCGACCTCGTGCGTGTTGACCTCGTTGGCGGCGCCGCTGCGGGTGAAGATGGTGTCGCTGTCTGGGTGGTAGTTGGCGGGGTGTTTGCGTGATGTCTGGCTGCGGGATTTGAGGGTGAGCAGACCGCCGAGTTGTTCTCGCAGGTAGGTGAAGACGGATGGCGCGCCGTATTTGGCGCCCTTGGTGTCGGCGGCGATTCGCTGGCGCAGTTGGCGGCCGGATTGGGTTTCGCTTCGCTGGTCGAGCCACGGCACTTTTCCGGCGGGTGCGGGCGTGAACTTTGGGGAGTCCACCGGCGCATCGGAAGATGGGGTGCCGCCCGGACGGGCTGAGACGCCCCGCCCGTGAACGGGCGGCACAGCACTTTCGGCGGGTGCGGCGGTGGTGTCTTGCTCGTTTGCGGAATTTTCCGCAGTTGAGGAAGTGGTTCCTGATTCACCGCCACTGATACCGGGATCCGATAGGGCGGAGCCGTCGACAGAATTAGCGCGTGAATCAGGAGATTGGTTTGTGGCTACTTCGCCGGCGGATACTTCACCGGCATCGCTTGTAGGCGTTCCACCGACTGGCGGATTCCCTCGTTCATCTGGCGAAGGAGAAGGGCGTTGGCTTCGCGAAACCGCCCCTGTCGCTCCAGTTCCTGCCAAGTCACTTCTTGTGTTTCTGGCTCTTGTCTTTGGGTCGTGTTCATCGCGGTAAAGGATGTTCCCTCGTTCACTCATGAAGTCAAGCGCAGCATGAGCGAGGAAGTTATTCTCTGCGCTTTCAGGGACATTCTTTGCTTCCTCTTGTCCTATCCAGACACCTTCTCCGAGTGGATGTCCGTTGTCATAGATTTTGATAGAGGAAATGTGGTTTTGATTTCCGTTCAGGTAAGAGTTGAGAAAATGGAGAAACGTCTGTTGCGCTCGGTAGTGGAGACCTCCTTGGTGCTCCGGCTCAACGTCTCGTCCAGTTTTTTCAAACCGTGAGTGCGCTTGTGCCGCTGCCTGTTCTATAGGCACGTGGACGTAGATAATACTGACTCTCTTTCCGGCTGCGCGGGCGGCGGCGATGAGGGCTTCCTGCTTCTCGAAGTTGAGTGTGCCGTCAGGGTTCTGACTGCCGGCGAAGTTTGAGTCGAAGACGATGTCGGCGTCTGTTCCCTTGACGTTCGCGCTTCCCTTGCCGCTACCGGCACCGCCGGCGAGGAAGGTGACGCTGCCTCGCCCTTTTGTCCGCTCCAACTCTCGGCGGAAGCGATTGGCGACATAGGCGGCGGCGACTTGGTAGGTGACATCGTCCTTCCACTTCCGGCGGTTTGCGTCGCTGTCTTTCCATCCGCTGAACAGTGAGCGTGCCGTGTCGGCGTTGATATAGACACCGGTGTGGTTTCCGTCTTTTGCGGCGGCGTCGTAGAGCGCGTCGTTCTCCTCATCGGTTCGCGCGTTGAGTTCGGAGATGAATTGGTTCTGCGCGGTCTTCTCTTCGTCGGAGAGTTTAGATTGGTCCCAAGTGACTGTGATGGGATTGGCGGCGCGCGGCGGTGCCGGTGGCGCGGGCTGCTGGGCGGCGCGGTCAGAGGCGGTGGTGGGTGTGGTGGTGGTGGGTGGCGGCGGTGGTGCCGGTGTTTGTGCCGGCGTGAACGCCGGCGCTGGAACTGGATTGGGCGCGGGCGCGGCGGGCGCGGCGGGAGTGGCGGGAGTGGCTGCTGCGGCGTTTGGGCGGAGGATATCGTAGCCGGCGGTAGGGGAGGCAGGGGACCGACCATGCATGGGCGGCACAGCACTTGCGGTGCCGGCTGGGGCGGCAGCGGTTGTTCCGGCGGCGGCGGTGCCGGCGGCGGCGGTGCCGCCCCCTGTGGCACCACTTGCTGTTTCATCCTTCATCCTTCCTCCTTCAACCTTTCTGATGAGGTCGTTGAGGGCGGCGGCGCCGGTGGGCTTGGCGTTGACGATGCCCATGGTGAGCAGCGTCTGTGCGAGAGTGCTTTTGATGGTTTCCTCCCACGTGCTGCTGTCGTTGAGGGCGATGTCGTCGGCGATTTTCTGCACGGCGGAAGTGACGAGTTCCTCCGGCACCTCACCAAGAATGGTTTGCTTGGCGGCGGCCTTGAGCACGTCCTTGACGGTTCGGACGCCGGCGGCAGCGGAGGCACCGAAGGCGTCGATGACGGCGCGCTCGGCGCCGCCGAGACCAAGGCGGTCGAAGATGGACATCACGCCGGCTTCGGCTGCGCCGTGAGCCGCTCCGTAGAGCAGCGCGCGGTTGTGGTCGAGACCGTCCTGCCGGCCGCGCTCGTAGGCGTCGGTGGCGGCGTCGATACCGAAGCCGGTCGCCATCGTCTTCATTCCGCCGCCGGCGGCGCGCAGGGCGAGCATCTTGGTCATGCTGTCGGCGACGCCCTCGACGGTGTCTCCCCAGAACGGCGAGAGTTGCGAGTAGGGCGCATGGGCGGTCTTGAGGTCGTCGAGTTCGCGTCGGGCGTCGTCGTAGCGGAGACGGATGGCGTCCGAGGTGCCGGGCGCGACGGCGTCGAGCGGGGTGGCGAGGACGGGCAGGACCTTCCGCCCGATTCCGATGAGCGCGCCGGTCACTCCGGTCGCGGCGCGGTTGGCGATGGAGTGGGCGATGGTCGCGTCCTGCGACTCCATCCGCGCGCGGTATTGGTCGTCGGTGAGGTCGGCGTAGCGGGCGCGGTGGTCGGCGACCGGGTCGCGGAGGGTTCCGCCGCCGGTGAGACCGAAGAGGTCGCGCGGGTCCGGAGAGCCGCTTCGCTCCAAGTGGCCAGTGTCCATTGGCTGGTGGTCGGTGGCGAATTCCGGCGGTGGCGAGGGGAGGTCGGTGATTTCGGTGGTGCCGTCGGGGAGCGGGATTCCGACACGCGAGCCGGCTGGCACGCCGTTCTGCCACATCTCGCGGAAGGTGCGCTGGCGCGCGAGTTCGCGCTGGTATTCGTCGGACTGTGTGAGTGAGGGCGCGGACATGGGAGGCGAGGTTGGTGCTGGAAATAGGAGCCGCCGCGCCGGTTCTCGCAGACATGACCACATGCAACTCGCGAGCATTCCCCGGCAGCGGCGGCAAATTATGTTTCGGTGGTCAGTGGCGCGGAGGCGGTGGGGGCGGCGGTGGAGGCGGTGGAGGCGGAGGCGCCGTTCGCGGCGCCGACGAGGCGGTCGAGCCACGTGTCCGGCTCGCTGCTCTCGCTCACGCCGGCGGCGTAGGCGCGCAACTTCTCCCATGCTACGTAGAGGCCGATGGCGACAGCGGCTGCTGCATAGAGCCAGCCGTAGTCGGTGACTGTGAGGGAGAGGACGGCACCGCCGGCGCCGGCAAGGAAGAGACGCGAGCCGACGCCGGCGTAGCCGTATCCGCAGAGCGCGGCGCCGAGCGCAGCGAGCATCAGCGAGACGACGAGGGCGATGTATTTGGTGTAGTCGGGGACGGGCGGAATGGTGACGGCGTTGGGCGCGTTCGCGGAGAGGGAGAGGGTTACCGCGCCATCGGGAGCGCGCGTGAAGCGTGCGCGACCGGTGGCGTTGTCACCTTGGGTGAAGGTCTCCCGCTTTAGAGGTGCGCTTTCTGCCCTTTGCCCTTTGCCCTTATCCCTTTGCCCTTGTTCCTGTGCACTGCCAATCCCCCACGTCTCGACGGTGTAGGTGCCGCCTTTAGTGGGTGGGACGTCGTGCAGGTAGGAGCACCCTGCGCAACCGGAGGATAGTATTGCGCAGATGAAAAGGACGACAGGGGCGGACCACTTGCTTTCCGCCGGAATGCCACGAGAAGAAAACCTCGGTAAAAACTTCTCGGCTTCTGCTCCTGTCGAAATTGTGCCACCGGTGGAGGTGGCGAGACGCGCGGCGATGCGCCACGCGCGAAACTTGCGGTAGATTTTGGCGACGGCGAGAACAGCGCCGGCGAGCGCAGAGATGGCGCTTCCGATGAGCACCACCCACTCCAATCCGCTCTTGAGAAATTGGGAGACGGTTCCGCCGGCGGCGCCGGCGAACGCGAAAGTAATCCAGTTGTTTTCAGCGTGGCGGAGCATTGTCAGTGGTCAGTGGTCGGTGGTCAGTGGTCAGTGAATTCATCCTTTGACCCGCATGTCGTCGTTGTCGCGGAGGAAGGCCTTGACGCTGGCGGGGTCTTCCCAGATGCCGGGTTCGGCGATTTGCCAGCGCAGGAATGTGTCGAGGTCTATGCGGGCGCGCAGTTGGCCGAGTCCGTCCACGCGATGACCGCCGAGGCGCTCCGAGGCGCGCGCGATGCGCTGCTGCCGAGAGCGGTGGAGGTGTCGCTTGACCTCGACGCCGAGTCGGATTTTGCGGTTGAGGGCGGCGACTTCTGCATCCGTGAAAGAAAATTGCATAGGTGCGAAATTCTGTGGTTGGGTGAGCGAGCGGGAAATCGGCGCGCCGGCATCCCCGCGACCGGACGCGCCGTCACGGCATGGCGCCGTGAATATCCCGTTCTTTCTCTGTCGTGCTGCTATGGCGGGGAAATTTACGCGGCGGCCACAATCTTGCCGAACCCGGCAGGGTGAAGGCAGCGGATGGACATCATCGCCTCGAAGTAGCCACGCTTGCCGCCGCCTTGATCTGGTTGGTCAACGGCGGTCGGCGCCTCGGCGAAGCCGAGTTCGAGCAACTCCGGTGTGACCACGTAGCCGCGATAACGACTGTTCGAGGTGAGACCGGTATTGTTTGCACGGCCGAGGAAGAGGTCGGGCACGAGTTTGACCACGCCGAAGTCGCCTTCGTAAATCTCGACCGCGAGCACGATGGTCTTGACTTCGCCATCCACGGGCACGTCGAGCGAGTCGTCCTTGATTGCGTTCAGACCGCGCTTCCATTCGGTGACGATGCGTTTGAGGGTCGGGCCGAGATAGGCGGTGTAGTTCTTCTTGGCGCCGCTCGCCTCATAGACGGATTGCAAAATCCCGTTGAATTGCGTCTCCGAAAGTTCGTTCGTGGACACGATGGAACTCGACGGAGTGCGGACTGACGCGGGGATGTCAGATGTGCCACTGCCGCTCTGCGTGTCGCTCACCCACGCGCCGAGGCCGCGCGTGAGCGTGGCGACGCCAGACGCGGCGGTGACGGCCTGCTGGTCGCTTCCGAGGGCGGCGGCCATGTTGACCTTGAGTTGGTTGAGTGCCTTCGCCTTTGCGTCGGCGATGTTGGCCTTCACGGAGGTCGGACCGCTGATGATTTCTTGCTCGCGGCTGACCTTCCACGACTCGGTGAAGGTCTGGACGCGATTCTTCACGACCGCGCGATTGGCGAAGGGGTTCTTGTGGCTGGTGACGTCCTCGCCCTCGATCTTGCCCGCGATGTTGGGCAGGTCGAGCGAGTCGGTGAGCCATTCAGTCAGGACGTTGCCCGGCCGCTTGCCCTTGCGCGTCGAGGCGAAGAGCGGCGTTTCTTGGGGAGAGAGCGTGGTGACGATGTCGAGGAGGTCCTCGCGGTCTCGCGTGTTGTAGGTGGTTGCTTCCGGCATTGGTGTATTGGTGTTGGTGTTGGTGTGTGTTGTCGGGGAAATTGGAGAGCGCGGAAAATACCGCTTCTACGCAACCTCGGCGAAGTAGGTCGCGAGGGCGTTTGTGTCGGTGATTCCGGCGGCGCGCATTTTCGCTGCTGTGCGGCTGGCGGGCTTGGCGGCGGCGGTGGCTGCGGCGCCGGCGGCGGGGGTGGACGTTGGGAGGTTGGGATTGGCGGCGGCTTGGGCGGCGTGACCGCCGGCGCTGGAACTGGCTTGGGCGGCGGCTTGGGCGGCGTAGGCCTTCTGACCGAGGCGGATGAGCAGCGCGAGGGTGGCGCCGCGCGGATGCGCGGCGAGGGCGGCGTTTTCGGGCGCGGCGAGGAAGGCATCCGCCCACTTGCGCTCGGCGGATTTGGCGTCGGCGTAGGCGGGGAATGTCTTTGCGGCGTGCTCGGCGGCGGCAGTGCGGGCGCGTTCGGCGGCGGCGGCTGCGGAGAGTTGCCCGAGGCGGGCGGGGATTTGGCGCCGCAGGGTGTCGCGGAGTTGGTCGCGCCACGCCTTGAGTTTCTCGTCCGGGATGTCGGTGCCGTCGGCGGCCTTGATGGGGTCGCCATCGCCGGCGAGCACGTCGGCGATGCGGTCGAGCCATTGCTCGGCGGAGGCCTGCACCTGGGCGAGGGTCTTGTAGTCCGCGGCGGCGATTTCGGGGGCGAGGTCGGCGGCGGCGGCGGCGGCGGGCGCGGCATCCCGCCCGTGAACGGGCGGCACAGCACTTGCGGCGGTGGTGGGCGGCTCGGTGGTGGCGGGTGGCTCGGTGGAGGTGGTTCCGGCGGCGGGGGTCGAGTCGGAGGGGAGAGCGAGGTCGGCGAGTGGGTCAGCATCCCGCCCGTGAACGGGCGGCACAGCACTCTCGCCGGTGGTGGGTGGCTCGGTGGTGGCGGTAGTGGTGGCTGCGGGCGCGGCTTCCTGCCCGTGAACGGGCGGCACAGCACTTTCGCCGGAGGCGGCGGGGTCGAGGTCGGCGGCGGCTTCGAGGAAGGCGCGGGAGAGGGCGGGGACGGAGGTGATGTCCTTGGCGGGCGCGGCGGGCGCGGGCGGGATTGCGGCGGCCGGTGCCGGCGGCTGCGCGGCGGGAGAGGGATGTGCTGTGGTGCTCATGTCGGCGCGGAGTGTAGCGGCGGTTTTTCAGGTCTGCGAAAATTTCCGCAGGGAAGCAAAACGCGCCGGCGGAGGTGTCCGCCGGCGCGAGGCCAACAACCGTCGTATGTCGCCACGACGGAATTGAGTGCGCGTCGTCAGTGGGCGGCGGCGCCGCCGGTGACTGGCGCGTCGAGCGCGACGCCATCGGCGGCTGGGCCGGTTCCGGCGGCGTCGAGGCGTTGTGTGCGGTTGATGAGCGCACCGAGAATCATGTTCGCGATGTGGTCGAGCAGTTCGATTTTGCCGAGTTCCTTGCCGGTGAGCGTGAGGCGTTCGGCGCCGAGTTCGGGCGAGCCGATGTAGTCAATGGACGCGGCGACGGCTTCCTCGCGCTGGGCTTCGCACCACGAGAGGTATGTGCGGAAGTCCTCGTTGTCGGTGAGGTTGGCGAGGGCGCGGCGTAGCGCGGCGTCGTTCTTGGGCGTCCACTTCGGGCGCGGGATGTCGAGTTTGTTTAGGAGGGGAGACATTTGAAGATTTTGAGATGAGGGATGAAGGGCGGTGACAGCGTCAGTCGGCGAGGGCGGCGAAGCGCGGGTCTGTGTGCGACCAGACGACTCGGCAGCGGGCGCCGAGGCGGCGGAGTCCGGCGTGGCGGCGCGGGATGATGACGAGGGTGCCGCGATGGTCCGGGTCGGTGAGCGAGCGGATGCCGAGGAAGCGCGGGTTAGGCCAGACGTGGGTGACGGCGGCGTCGTCTTCGAGCGGCGCGGTGGGCGCGGTGGGCGCGGTGGGCTGCTCGTCTTTCCGCCCGTTCACGGGCGGCACAGCACTTTCGCCGGCGGCGACCGGGGCGGCGGAGATGGATGGAGGGACAGCCGTCGCCGGCTGCCCCTCCGCATTGGTGCCGCGCTCTTGCGAGCGCGGAAAAACGGCAGTGCCGTCGGTGTGCGATGCTGATTGGTTTTCTTGCTTCTCTTGCTTCAATGGTGCCCCGCCGGTGAGGGCGAGGAAATCCGCCGGCGGCGTCTCCGCGAGGAGCGCGCCGCCGGCGGCGGAATCAACATCGTGTCGTGCCGTGTCCGCGCCCGGCAACTCGGTGACACCGCGGCCACGCGCGGAGGCGGGCGAGGTGGCGTGAGGTTGCTGGCGTCGGGCGGTCATGACGGTTGCGTGTTTGCGGAATTTTCCGCAGTCGTGCAAGAAGAAAATCAAAATGGGATTTCGTCCGCGGGCGGCGGGTCGAGCGGGAGTGTCGTCTGCACCGGCGGCGCGGGTGGCGGCGGGTCGGGTTCGAGGTATGGGGCGAGCGGGTCGTTCTGGATGGTGAGACCGGGCGGCATCACGCCGACGTTCGCCTTTCCCATGCCGTTGCGCACGCCCTTTGGGCGGCCGGGCGCAGGCGTGTCGCCGTCGGCGTCCTTGCGCGGCAGCGGGAAGTAGGCACCGGTCTTGCCGTGGAAGAGCAGCGTCTCTTCCCAGATGGGCAGGTCGCGCGACTTGCTTTGTTTGACACGAACGAGCACTGGCAGACCGAGCGCGCGGTTGCGCTCTTGAGGCGATCCGTCCGAGCCGTTGTCTGGTCTGAAGATGACGATGGCTCGGTCGAGGGCGTAGGAGATGTCGAGCGAGCCGCGCGCGTCCGTGAACGATGGCGTGGTGTTGCCGTTGTGCTCACCTCGGTCGGTGATGGACGAAACGAGGAGGACAGGCACGCAAGTTTCTTGCGCGAATGATTTGAAGAGCATGGCGACGTCCTTGAGGATTTCCCAGCCGGCCTTGCCCACGCGGTGCTTTTCGGACTGCACAATTTGGAGGTAGTCCACGACGAACATGTGCACGGTGCGCTGGCGGAGTTGCTCGCGCATTTTGGCGATTATGGAGTCAATGGTGCTGGCGGTCTGAAACACGTGGAGGCGCTCGTCGGCAATGGTGCCGAGGTAGTCGAGCCAGGAGCGGTAGCAGATGAGGTTGTGGTCGAAGACGGCGACGGCGCGGGCGGCGGCCTCGGTCTGGTCCGGGTTGCCTTTGAGCGCTTGGATGTGCTCGACACCGGCGTTTCCGCTGGATGCGCGGCGGCGGCTGGCTTCGGCGACGGCGGCGCGGGCAGCGGTGAGCGAGGGCGGCGAGCCGTCAGGATTTTCGCGCCGGAAGACGGCCACGTCGAAGCAGGAGTAGAGGCCGGCGAGGCGCTGGACGAACATGTCGCGCGAGGTCTCGAGCGAGAAGACCACGGCGGTCTTTCCAGCGAGGATGTTGGCGCCGACCATGTGGCGTGCGAAAGTGCTCTTGCCGTGGCTCGACATTCCGAGCAGTCCGATGACGAGGTCGCCTTTCGCGGGGTCGAGGCGCGTGAACTTTTTGTCGAGGATGGGCAGTCCCCACGTGAGCATGCGGTCGGTGGCGGCGGCGTCGGCCTCGCCGCGTTCCCAGAGGGCGACCTCGGTCTTTAGGCGGGCTACGGTGGGCGCGAGTCGTTCGGCGGTGTCGCCGGCGAGGCGGCCGGATTGGGCGAGTGTGAAGAAGGCCTCTTCGGCGCGGGCGGTCTCGGCGGTCGGGTCTGCGTCGGGCGCGGCGGCGCATTGGAGCGTGAGGAGGGCGCGTTCGGCGAGGCGACGGAGGCGGTGCTTGTCGCGCACGATGGCGAAGTAGCGTTCCCAGTTTGGCACGAAGCCGACGCTCTCGACGAGGCGGCTGGTCTCGATGTGGGCGGTGGCGAGGTCGTCGCCGGCGGCGATGAGGCGCTCGGCGACGGTGTGCGCCTCGGGCACGACTCCGGAGTCGAGGTCTGCGCAGATGGCGTCCCAGATGAGGCGGTGCTGGTGCGTGCTGAACCACTCGGTGGTCATTCCGGCACCGCGCATTTTCTCGGCGACTCCGGCGGTGAGGCGGGTGCCTCGCATGGCGGTGCCGAGGAGGATGGTCTCGGATTCAGGCGAGGCGATGGTCGCGGGGATGTCTTCGAGGCGGTCGTCCGGGTCGCGGTGGGCGGCGGCGGCGGAGTTGCGTAGCGAGCGATAATCTTGCGCGGTTGCGGAGGTGGAGGGTTGGCGTGAGCGTTGCGACATGGCGAGGTGGTGAGGTTGGCGGAGGTGAGGTTGGCTGGATTGGGCTGGCGTGGCGAGGGTCAGTCGCCGGTGAGGCCTTCGGCTTCGAGGATGTCGGCGAGGTTGGTGCCGGCGTCGAGGGCGGAGTTGCGCGGTGCGCAATTTTTTTGCGCGGTGGCGGAGTGCGGCGAGGAGAGGATGGCGTCGGCGAACATTTTGTCGCGGAGGTAGCGATGGGCGGCTGGGACGTATTGGCCGCCGGATTTCGTCCAGTCGGCACCGGCAGTGCGGGCGCGCAGGTCGGCGAGGACGGCGTCGGCGGCGCCGGGGGCGTCGAGGCGTAGGCGTCGCCAAAGGGTGAGGCACTTGCTCTGCGAGGACCGGCGGCGTCCGGTCGGCGGATAGGCCGCCCAGAACGTGGCGAATGCGTCAGAGAGCGCAGCGGCGCGGGTGCCCCCCTTGGGGGGTAAGGGGGGTATACGTATATCGTTATCGTTATAAGTAAGCGGTTGCTCGCAGGTGGTTACGGGTCGCTCGCAGGTGTTCGCGGGCAGTAACCATTGCGGCGCAGGAGGTTGCGCGGGAGTTTGTTCCGGCGCTGGCGGCGGCGGCGGAGTTTCGCAGTGTGCGATACTCGTGCGCGATTGCGGAGGCGGCGGGTTCTCGGGGACGTCCGGTGCGTCGGGCGGCGGGGCGGGGAACTTGCTGCGCGAACGCATCTGGCATCCGAATCGCCGCACTTCGAGGTATGACTTCTCGTCGGCAACGTAGGCGCGCACGAGGTCGGTGCGGATGAGCGCGTCGAGCCACGCACGGCATTGGGCGGATGTGGTCTCCTCGCGCAGCGGGTAGCAGGCCGAGCGCAACAGCCGGGCGTCCGCATGGAAGCGACCATAGTCGTCCACGACGTTGAGCAGCCGGCGGAAGAAGACCTCCTCCTCGGCCGTGAGCGCGTTCACGCGCTCGCTTGTGAGTATTCCTTCACGGATGTATCGAGCAGGCATTTTTTATGTGGTTTTGGGTTGTTGAGGGAGTTGAGGGAGTTGAGGGATGTTCCACGAAATGAGCATGAGCAGCGGCTCCGGCACTTCGGGCGTGTAGCCGTAGGCATCGCGCAGGTAGGCGAGCAGGTCTGTGTGCGAGGCGAATCCTTCGCGGGCGGCGAAGGCGGAGATGTCGTCGTCGGCGAAGTAGTCGTCGCCGTGCGGGTAATCGAGCAGGACGCGGTCGCCGAGGTGAGGACGTGTCCAGATGGCGTCTCGCTTCGGACGAACCTCGCACACGTCGTCGAGGATTGCGTAGGCGATGATGGTTTGCCGAGAGCGGTAGGGGCGAGCGCTCCACGTGCGCAATTCGAGGATGTCGCCGGGTGACCATCTTTTGTGCGCGCGTTTGGCGCGCCGGATGGTGGTGTTTTTTTGTCGGGCGTCGATGGCGCCGGCGAAGGCACCGCCGAAGAGGAGACAGTGCGAGGGAATGGTCAGGAGCGGGTCGCGGGCGGCGGCGTAGGCGGCGCGGGCGGCGGCGAGTTCGCGCTTGGCGTCGAGAGATTCCTGCGTCGTCATCGCCCACGCCACGCAATGCAGCGCGTAGGCGATGCGCGTGTTCGCGGCGTTTAGTTGCGCGACAGCGTCACCGATGTCTGCGGCGCGGTTCACTTGCCGCCAAGTGCGGCGGTCATATGGTTTTTTCAGTGTTTTCATGTTGTTCCTTTGTCACAAAATTTCCCCGTATCAACCTATCCACTCCATTCACTCGGCGGCGTTCGCGGCACCCCCGCCCCCCCCTTCTTTCGCTCCGATTTTCATCCCAAAACGCACCCACCTCAAAATTTTCTATGCGTAACTCATTGGCTTTCATCAGGTTGCGCCAGCATTCGCAATTGCCCTATTGTCACTTGCCGCCCCATTTTTCGGCGTGATGTCAATGACCGTCTCACTCGCCGCTGCGCCTCCGCCGCCGCCCTTTGGGCGGCTTTTTTCCCCCTTCACAACCGGTTGCCCGACATTGATTTGCACTGACGAACCGGACGGAAGTGCCCGTAGCACTGTTTCGAGGTCGTTCACTGTCTCTGCTTTCGTCCGATTGATTTCCGCATTCGTCCCGGACAGTTTGCCCATCTGGTCAACCATGATGCCCATCGCGATCGCCAAGTCCTTCCCGCGCAGGTCGCCGTTCTCGATGTCTTCGGCGAGCGTCTCCGCCGCCACCCTAATTCCTCGCCGCAAGTGTTTGAGAACGTCGTCTTTATGTGCATCTACGGCGTCCGTCCGCTTGTCCAGTATTTGGGAAATCGTGTTCATTGAGACGCCGAACGCTCGCGCTATGCTTCGCATGCTTGCGCCGCCGGCATACGCCCGCGCCACTCCCTCAATGACATCCGGGCGTCTCTGCTCGATGAGCGCGAGCGAGTATTCGTGCGAATGCAATTTCCGCTCCACTTCTTCCGTTGTTGGCAGTTCCAACGGAAGCAACCCGTCTCTCTCTGTTTTGTTGTCCATAAAATAAAAACTTCTCATTCGTGCAATGTTATTGCGTTTTTGCGGAATTGTTCTTCGTGCCAAAACGACGGCTCGCGAGGAACGCCAGAAAATCCTTTCTCGGCACCCGCAACGACTTGTCCGGCAACTGAATCAGCCACTCGCGCAGCCACTTTGCCGCTGTTTGCGGCGCACTTGTCCTCCCGCGCCTCTCGCCACGCATATCACCCTTGCCACTTCCGCCCTTGCCGCCCAACCCCAGCACCTCCGCCGCCTGCGCCAACGTCAACAACGCCGGCAGTGTCGCGCCAATTTCGTCGAGCCACGTCGCCGTCGCCGTCGCTGCGTTCGCGTCACGCGCCGACCGCAACGCCGACCGCAGCACGAAGTCGCCCAACGCTTCGTCGCGTCGCTTCGCCGCGAGTAGCAGACCGACCTCCTCCTCGCGCGCTCTGACGCATATCACCTCCGACGCCACCGCCTCATTCTTATCAGTTTTCATCCTTCTTCCCTCCTTCCACGCTCTTCGTGGTCGTCGTGTCCAAATCAACGAGCCGGTTGACGTAGTTCGAGAACGACCTCCGTTCGCTCGCCGCCTTCCGGCGCCCCGCTTCGAGCACCTGCGGCTCCCATGCCACGCCGATGCATCGCCGGCGCGGAATAATTTCTTCGTGGTTTATCATACGCGCTAAAAGTTCGCTAACTCTTCGCGAACCGTCAAGCGCGAATGCGCTAAAAGTTTTCAACCTTTTTCAACACTTGAAAAACGCCGCCAGCCCCGCACACTTTCCGTCCGCTATGAAAAAAACCGTTTACGGGATTTCATTCCCCAACCCCGATGTTCTTGTTCGTGGCAAACGCCGCGCCGCCTCCTGCGGAATCAGTTTCTCCGCCTACCTCAACCAACTCGTTCGCCGCGACATCGGCATCGGCAGCGTGTTCGATGCCTCCGCCACATCCGCCTCCGCCTCCGCGAGCAACACCGCCCCAGCGTCCCCGCCTTCCACGCCGAAATCCGCCCGCACTGTCCGCCTCTCCACCGCTCCCGCCAAGTCAGCCGCCACCGCCCGCCGTGCGCCCAAATCCCGCGCCCGCTGACCCCGCCCGCTCCCGTCTCCGTCCTAACCGAAAATGTCTCGCCCGCGCCCGCCCAGCGCGACCTAATTCCCCGCATGCCGCCTCCCGCTCCGCCTCCCGCTCCGCCTTCGCTCAAACTCCCCGGCGCGACCGAAATCCTCCGCGACGCGCGCCCCTTCAACCACTCACCCCAGCGCGACACCGCCCGCCAACCCGCGCCACGACGCCTCCCGTTTCCGCCCGCCGTCCTCGTTGCCATCGGCGTTCTCGCCGCCATCGCCGCCGCCTACCTCCTCTTCGACCGCCTCGTTTTCAACCGCTACGTCTATCGCGTCACCCCCACAAATGTCTTGCGCGAAGACCGCTGGACAAACCAACTTCAAGTCCTCCGCGACGACGCTTGGGTCGTGGTTTCCCTCCCCGTTCGGCGCGAAACCCCCGCACCCGAACCGCAATCGCAGCCCGTCACTGCGCCAACCACCGCCCAAACAGCCCGCCCATGAGCACCGCAACCGCCAAAAAACGCCCGCACAAGAAAGCCGGTCACATCAACTCCGACGGCATCGCCCTCACGCCCGCGCTTACCGGACACACCCCCACAACCGGCGTCGTCTCCCGCCGCCAGCGCAAACCCCGCGCCGATTCCGCCGCCGCCCGCGCTGGCGTCACCTCGCGCCGAAACCAAACCCTCTTCTCCGCTTCCTTCGCCCGCTACATCACCGACTTTGGCGGTGCCGCCGAGTTCTCCCGCCACACCCGCCGCCGCATCAGCGAATCAGCCGTCTCCCGCTACCTCGCCGCCATCACGCGCCCGACCCCCGAAACCCTCCACGCGCTCCTCTCTCACGTCGAGCCACCCATCGCCGACCTCCTCCTTGCCGACTACATTCTCGACACCGTCCCGCCCGCCTACCGCGCCGAAATCCGCCGCCGCCTCGTCTCTGCTCCCGTCCACAAAGCGCCGCCCGCCCGTGCGCTCGACACCGCCCTCACAACCCTCGCCGCCGCCGGCCGCGCCTCTTCCGCAACCGAGCAACTAATTTGCGCACTTGCGAAATTCCTCTCCGGCGCACTCCCGCCGCCGCCGAGCACCGCCGCCGCTCCTACGACGGCGGATTGAACAACTCGCCTTGGTAATTCGCCGGATTGTAGGGGAGCCACCAATACGGGAACCCCGCCTCGTCCTGCTTCACCAACGGAAACAGCGAATACCAATACTCCATCGGATACGCCGGCGACGCCATCGCCGCGCTCCTTGGCTCAATATAGTAGGCGTAAAAACCGCCGCCCTCTCCCGTGCTCCCGACCGGACGCCCGTCCCACGGCATCTCCGGCGCAGTCGCCTCCCAATCCTCCTCGACCACCGACAGCACCCTTGCCGCCGTTCCGCCGCTCCCGTCGTTCCCGACCGGCGGCGTGTATTCCGCATAAATCCGGTAGTGCATCCCCGTCGTCAAATTCGTCCATTTCTCCGTCACCGTCAGACCGTCGCTGACCGCCCGCGACACCAACGCCGGCTCAAAAAACAGCCACGCGAAATACAGCCCCACCTTCTCCGGCGTGTCGCGCGGCCGCACGTCCGCGCGCTCAATCGTGAACCGCCGACCATAGCCGCCATCGTAAAACGACCGCAGTTGCTGGTTCGGCGCCAGCAAGTCCTCCTTGTGAATGTAGTTTTTGTGAGCCATCGGATTTCGCAAACGCGCCATATTATTGCGCCGACATCAGCGGCGGGAACCCCGCATCCGATTCTCCCGGCATCGCCCCTGCCTCCGCCTCCGCCTCGTCCGTCTGCACAGCCATCGTCCAGATAGGCAGCGACCTCGGCACCCACACCCACGTCTGCCCCGTCACCATCACCTGCCAGTTCGCCGCATTATACGGAATCACCTTCCACCGCTGCTGTTGTCCCGCTCCCGTCTGCACCGGCGCAATCCGCCCAATCAACATATGCCCCTGCGTCTCCGTGTCCTCAATCGTCCCCGGCTGCGCGTATATCACGTCATACTCGAACCCGCCCGGAAACGGACCGCCATTCCCCCATTCCGCCCGCAAATAAATCAGCCCAGCGTCGCTGATAGGCACAGCCCAATCGCTGACCTTCCCTGTCGGCTCACCCATTCGCACCCCGCCGACCTTCGGAAAGCAGTTGTTGACGTGCCCCTCCGTCACGCTCCACGCCTGCTGCCCGTTTTTCTGCGCCAACACCGGTTTCAGGAAAGCCGGCAGAGACGCCCCCACCGGCTCCCGCGAAAACACTATCGGCAGCACCGTCACCGGTGACGTCCGCCACCGCTCCGCCCAGCCGCCTACTCTCTTGCTCATAACGCAATAGTATTGCGCGAGTGCGTCGGTCGCGAATTGCTACCCTTATCCCTTATCCCTTATCCTTCATCCTTTCTGTCAGTGTACCGCTCCGCCGCCCCGCACCTCCATCGCCTGCGCCTCATACCACTCCGGATTGAAGAACAGCAGATACCTGTCCGGGTCCACCAAGTCCTTCAGCGGGTCGAGCGCACCCGCGCTCCCCGTGTATTCGCGATAAGCCAAGTCGCTCTGCCGGCACGATTCCACCACATACCACTTCGGACAATTCAGCACCGACATCGGCTGCGAGTCGTCCCACGACATCTTCTCGCACAGCATTTGCACCCCCACGCCCACTGGCGTCGTCCCATCCCGCGCCGCCCCCGCCGGCGCCGGCTCCCACTCCATCCTCGGACCCACGACGCGCCCCTTCCCATCGCGCTGCTCGTCCGACATCAGTTCGATGATGGACGTGCTCTCCTGCCGATCGCTCGGCACCTCCATCGCGCCGAACCGAGGGTCAATCAGCCGCAACTCAATCTTCTCCGCCGCACTACCGTCCCACTCTCCCCGCGCCTCGTCCCACCGCCAACCCTCCGCCTCCATCACAATCCGCTTGTAGTCGAGAATACCTCGCCCGCGCCCCGTCTTCTGCGCCGGTCCGGCGCGGAACGCCGCCCCGCCCGACGCGCCATCCGCCGGCACCGCCCACTCCCCATACGTCTCGACATCCGGCCACTCACGGTAGAGCACAATGTGATTCTGCGGCGTCAGCAGATACCACTTGATGACCCAGTTCTTCGCGTTTCCCGGGTCGGTGACACAATAGCGCAATCCGCCACCCTTGCTCACCACCTCGCGCCACCGCTGCACACTCACGATGTGCGCCGGACCATACTTCCCGAACACCCCGCCCTCCGTCCTTGTCGCCCAGCCCGCCGTCCGAATCAGCCGCTGCTCCAACGGCTTGTCCGACACCTTGTCCAAAATCTCGCCGAAAGGATTGTAAGCATTCCATTGCGTCAAATACCAGAACGCCACGCTCCGCGCCTTCCGGCACCGCATCTTCACCGGCACCTCCCCACGCGGCACCCCTCCGCCACGCTCTCCGCAATCGCGCAATACTATTGCGCCTTCACCATCTCCCGCGCCAGCGCAGCCCTCCTCCGGCAAATACACCGCATCCGGTGCCAGCACCGGTGGCCGCCCCTGCGCGTCCCGCCTGTCCGCCCAAACCCGCTCATCCAACGGCGCGCTCCGCACCACCACTCCGCCCGCGATGTCCGCATTCACCGCCGCCGAGTAGCCCGTGATAGGCGTGTAGGTCTTCAGCACACGCCCCCGCCGCGTGCTCACGCGGAAGTCCGCCGCCTCCATCCACGGCACCGTGAACAATTCGTCCATCCACACCAAGTCGAACTCAAACCCCTCCAACACGTCCTCCTTCTGGTTGTAGAAGAAGAACAGACACTGCGCACCATTCGGCAACGTGATGATATTGTCAGTGAACCCATTCGTGGGCGTGTAATTCACTTTCGCACCCGTCTTCCTATCCGAACTCAACCCCTTCCACTCCCTCGGCAGAAAGTAGTGAATCAACTTCTGTTGCTGCAGACGTGACGACTTCTCGTTCGCATGGAAACACGCCACCATCGGAGGCCGTCGCGCCCGCGTCTCCTCGTCCTGCCACGGCGGCCCCTCCACTAACACCCGCACCACCGCCCTTGCCGCGAACGTGCTCTTCCCCGACCGATTCCCCCCAAAGATAGTCACACTCGTCTCCGACATCAGCGCCTCCTCCACCTCGCGCCAATACCACGGCACGTAGCACCCACGATACGGGTCGCTCCGCTCCAACAATATCGCCGCATTCAGCCGCCGCACCAAGTCGTCCGTCTCCGGCCCACCGCGCTCGCGGTAGATCTTCAAATACTGCTCCTGCGTCAGCCCCATCACCGGGTGCGACGGCTGGATATGTTCGATAGGCATAGACCGCCGTCTCTATCCGCCCGCCCGCCAATTTCGCAACCGCACAATTTTCTTGCGCAGTTGCGAATTCCTGCGAACCTCCACGCCGACCACACATGCAACTCCTCAAAAAGCCAAACTCCCGAAACTGGTTCGTCCGCTTCCGCGTCTGCGGCACCTACCACTCCCTCTCCACCGGCACCGCCGACCGCCGCGAAGCCCTCGCCGCCGCCCGCGCACTCCACCTCGCCGCCCGCGCCGGCACCCTGCGCGGCGGACACTCCACCGCCGCCCGCGCCGGTTCCAGCCCCGGCGTTCACGCCGGCACAAACACCGGCACCACCGCCGCCCTCTCCACCTACGCCCAAATCGCCGACCTCTACGCCGCCTACGCCGCCGAACGCGCCCGCTCCGGCGACATCGCCCCCACCACATGGCGAGCCAACCTCCACGCCCTCGACCGCTACCTCGCCCTCATCGGCACCGACCGCTCCGCCCCCTGCGCCCCCGACCGCGCCACCGCCGAACGCTACCGCCTCGCCGCCACACGCGACCTAACCCCCGCCGCCCGCGCCGCCCGCGCCAACACCATCAACTCCACCCTCCGCTTCGTCCGCTCCCTCTTCTCCCGCTCCGCCCTCGACTACTACTACCGACACGGCGCCACCCTCGACGAAGCCACCCTCACCGGCTTCCTCCGCGCCCCCCTACTCCCCGCCTCCACGCCCGCCTTCGCCGCCCCCTCACCCGACGCCCTCCGCGCCCTCGACACCGCCGGCTGGGCACTCTGGCACGGCACCCCCGACGACCGCCAACTCCACATCGCCTACCTCCTCTTCCGCCACTTCGGCCTCCGCAACCGCGAAGCCCTCCACCTCCGCGCCAACTGGTTCGAGTTGGACGAGTGGGAAAATTCACTGACCACTGACCACCGACCACTGACCACTATGGAGCGAAGCGGCTCTCCCGTGCCCATCCTCCACCTCGTCCTCCGCAACCGCGACGACTTCGCCTTCAAACGCCACGGCGAACGCGAGACCCGCATCGCCGTCTCCCCCGACCTCGCCCACCACCTCCTCACCATCCTCGCCGACATCCCCCCGACCCACTACCTCCTCTACCCCCAGCATCCCTCCCGCGCCGCGCACACCCCCGCCCACGACCTCGTCTATCGCCGCATCAGCCACCTCGTTCAGACCCATCTCGGCAAGACCGGCAGCAAGACCACCTACAACCTCCGCAAACTCTACGGCAGCGAAGTCCTTACCGCCACCGGCAGCATCGAAGCCGCCGCCGCCGCCCTCCGCAACACCCCCGCCGTCGCCCGCGCCCACTACGCCCGCTACCTCACCCCCGTCACCACCACCTCCCCATCACCCACCCTCCTCACCACCCACTAATCACCCACACATCCAACCTCCGCACACATCATACCATGCCCTCCCACACCATCATCCCCATCCACCACCCAGCGCCCCCAGCGCCAACGAAGCGCAGCGGAGTCAGCGCCGGCACTACCGCCACCGCCGCCACGACCTCCGCCACCGCGCAAGAAAATTGCGCACCGAGCAACCCCTCCGTGCCCCCCCCCGTCATCCACGCCCACGGAGCCACCCACCGCGCCTTCTTCCATCACCGCCGACGAGGCGACGCCCACATCGCCACCCTTCTCTACGCCCCATCCAGCGACATCGTCCGTGCCACCTCGACCCAATCCGCCGCCGCAGCAGTCCTCTCCGCCGCCCGCAAAGCATGGAGCGACCACGCCGCCTACATCTGCGTCTTTCATACCCCCCTTCCCACCGACCCAGAGCACTACCTTGCCCTCCTCTTCCCCACCCCTACCGACGCCGGACAGTGCATCGCCCGCTACATCCTCAACAACCCCCACTGCGTCCCCTTCGCCTCCTTCGACACCACCGTCTCCCGCGACCACATCATCCCCATCCTCGCACAACATCCCCACTTCTACCGCGCCCACACCAACGACTATCGCTGGTCATTCTTCCTCCCCGAATAACCGGTTCCCGTGGGTTCGCTTCTGACATCATTTCCCCCTGCACAAGTGAGTGCGCTACTGTTCAGAAAGTGGGTTCGCTTTACGCATTCCCCCTCATTACCGCCCATTACCATCCATTACCAAACATTACCCCGTCCTTCTCTCCACCCCTCCCCCCACCCACATAACCCCTTCCCCCCGAACCACTAATTTCCCCCTTGACCGACCCTGTTTTTTTGCTACCTTTCGCCCCTGTCAACGGCCTGATAGCTCAATTGGTAGAGCAGTTGACTCTTAATCAATTGGTTCGGGGTTCGAGTCCCCGTCGGGCCACCATTTCCCAGAGCGGGAGACGCAAGGCAGGCAGGTGTTCGGAGGTTGCCGCCGTTCCGCCCGCCGCGCTTGCCGGTTGGGCGGGGGCGCGTTTTTCTTGTGGCTACTCATGCATCTCAAAATCGCAGTTCTCGCGGGCGACTACATCGGCCCCGAAGTCATGGACGCAGCGCTGCCCGTCCTCGAAACCGTCCTCAAACGCGCCGGTCACACGCTCGAACACTCCGCTCATCCTGTCGGCGGTGCCGGCATTGACGCCGCCGGCAAAGCACTGCCCGACGCCACGCTCGACGCCGCCCGCGCGGCGGACGCCATTCTCTTCGGAAGTGTCGGCGGCCCGAAATGGGAGCACTTGCCGCCCGCCGAGCAGCCCGAACGCGCCGCGCTGCTGCCGTTGCGCAAGCACTTCAAACTGTTCGCAAACCTGCGCCCCGGCTTCCTGCCCGCCGCGCTCGCCGGCGCCTCGCCAATCCGCGCCGAACGCATTCCCGCCGGCATTGACATGGTGTGCGTCCGCGAACTCACCGGCGGTCTCTACTTCGGAAAAAAAGGAACGACCACGCCCGCCGGCGGCGACACCGAGGCGTTCGACACGATGGTCTATCGCAAGAGCGAAATCGAGCGCGTCACCGACGTCGCCGTCGCCGCCGCCCGTTCGCGCGGCAAACGACTGCTGTCCGTTGACAAGGCGAACGTCCTCGAATGCTCCGTGCTCTGGCGCCGCGTCGTCTCCGAGCGCGTCGCCGCCACCGCGCCGGACATCACCCTGTCGCACATGTATGTTGACGCCGCCGCGATGCAGTTGGTGCGCGACCCGGCGTCGTTCGACGTGCTGCTGACCGAAAACATGTTCGGCGACATTCTTTCCGACGAGATGGCGGTCGTCTGCGGCTCCCTCGGAATGCTCTCATCGGCGTCGCTCGGCGCGGACAAAAACCGCCACGGCTTCCCCTTCGGTCTTTACGAACCCGCCGGCGGCAGCGCACCCGACATCGCCGGCAAGAACCTCGCCAATCCCAGCGCGCAATTGCTCTCCGCCGCGTTGATGCTCCGCCACAGTTTCGGATTGAACGCCGAGGCGGACGTCCTCGCCGGCGCCGTCAACGCGACCGTCGCCGCTGGCATTCGCACCGCCGACATCGCCTTCGGCGCACCGGCAGTCGGCACCCGCGAATTCGCGGCGGAAGTGCTCCGGCGGCTCGGATAGCCGGCACCGCCGCCGGTGCCGCCGTCAATGCGTCAGCGCCCAGCCGAGGCGGTAGGCGCACCAGCCAAGGGTGGCGGTCACCGGCAGCGTGAGCACCCACGCCCAGACGATGCGGCCGACAAGCCCCCACTTCACCGCGCTGAAGCGTTTCATCGCGCCGACGCCCATAATCGAGGTCGAGATGACGTGCGTGGTCGAGAGCGGGATGCCGAAGTGGCTGGCGACTTGGATGACCGCCGCCGCGCTGGTCTCGGCGGCGAAGCCGTGGACGGGCTGCAACTTCACCATCTTGTGCCCCATCGTGCGGATGATGCGCCAGCCGCCGTTGGCGGTGCCGGCGGCGATGGTGAGCGCGCACACGATTTGAACCCACAGCGGTATCGGGTCGCCTTTGCTGACGTGGAGCGCGCCGCGAAGCCATTCGGGGAAGTCCGCGAACACGCCGTCGCTGGTGGCGGCGACGAGCGCGAGCGTGATGATGCCCATCGTCTTCTGCGCGTCGTTCATGCCGTGCCCGAGCGCCATGCCGCCGGCGGAGAGGATTTGCAGTTTGCCGAACCAGCGTTGGACGAGCGCGGGGCGCGCCTTCACGAGCAGCACGGTCAGCAGGAACATCACCACCACGCCCAGCGCGAAGCCGAACACGGGCGAGATGAGCATCGGCTCAATCAGTTTCGGCCACAGTCCGATGTGGCGGGTGACGGCGACGCCGTCGGCGCCAACTTTGGTGACGGTCTCGTTCCAGATGAGAATTTCGCCCAGCGGCAGGTTGGCGTGGTGCACCGCCGCCTGCGCGAGCGCCGCGCCGCAAAGTCCGCCGATGAGCGCGTGGCTCGAACTCGACGGGATGCCGAAAAACCACGTGACGAGGTTCCACACAATGGCGGCGGCGAGCGCGCACACGATTGCCGGCGCGCCGACGTGGATGTGCACAAAGCCGGTGGCGACGGTCGTGGCGACGGCGGTGCCCAGCAACGCGCCGGTCATGTCCATGCCGGCGGCGAGCGCGATTGCCTGTCGCGGCGTGAGCACCTTGGTCGAAACGACGGTGGCGATGGCGTTCGCGGCGTCATGGAAGCCGTTGATGAACTCGAACAACAGCGCGCAAACCAGGACGAGAATCAGGAAAACCATTGGGGGAAGGATGAAGGAGGAAGGATGAAGGTTGAAGGGGAAGGATGAAGGTTGAAGGATGAAGGATGAAGGTTGAGGGGGCGGTTAGGCGGTGGTTGCGGTGGCGGTGTCAATCCGCGACGTTTGCGCGCTTCGCGCGGTGCGGCGCGCCTTGACTATGGAGGTGAGGATGGCGGTGAGTTGTCCGGCTTCGTCAGCGAGCACGGTCATCTGCGGAGCGGCGACGCAGTCGGCGCCGGTGAGGAGTTCAAACCAATACTGCGTCTCCTCCAACTCCTTCAAACTTTCGCCGAGTTTGGCGACAAACTCGGCGTCGGAACGCCCGCGGCAACCCTCGCGGTAATTCGCGCCAACCGAGGTTGCGGAACGGAGCATCTGCTTGCCGAGCACCTGCGCCACGGCATCTCCCTTGGGCAGGGACGAATACAGGCGGATGACGCGCAACGCGAAATCGCGCGTGCGTGTTTTCAAATCAAGTGCCGAGGTGCTCATAAGCGGAGAGGGGTAAGGGTCATTTGAAAGGCATCAAAGCCGTTTTCATCCTCCATTCGTCATTCTCCATTTTTCATCCTTCATCCTTCATCCTTTCCTACGCATGTTTGAGCGCAACTTGGAAGATGACCTTTCCGGCGTCGCGGCACAGGTCAATGGAGCGTTCGAGGTGCTCGTGAATGTCGGTGAGAATGAGCACGTCCTTGGCGTCGAGCGTGCCGTTGTAGAGGTCGTGCAGCGTGCCGAGCATGAGTTTGTCCGCCTCGCCTTCGATTGCCTGAATCTCCTCGTAGGCCTGCTTGATTTTTTCCATGTCGCCGATGGCGCGCAGCATGGCGGTCATGCGCACGACGCCGCCGGCGGCCTTTTCGAGCATTTGGAGTTGGCGGGCGACGAATTCGGCGGCGAATTTCTTGGGCGAGATGGCGATGCGCTCGCCGATTTTCTCGGCGACCTTGGGGATTTTGTAGAGCGCGCTGGCGAGCGCCTCGATGTCTTCGCGCTCAAACGGGGTCACGAAGGTGTTGCACAGGGCGGCGATGATGTCGGTGGCGATGCGCTTGTCCATGCGGCGCGACTGGGAGAGGTCGGAGCGCGCCTTGTTGAACGCTTGCTCGTCGCCGATTGCCGCATGGAGCCGCAGGAGCAGTTTCGCGCTTTCGAGCGCCTGCTGCGCGCTGGCGTCAAGCAGGACGAAAAACTTGTCATCACGGCCGAGAATTTTTTTGAGAAATGCGAACATGGCGGAAGCGTGGTATCGGCGGAGGTGTCTGCCGCAACCGCGCCTGCGTGTCAAGGAAACGCTTCTCTTTCGTGTGGACAGCAGTGACGGTTTTGCGTAGCGAGCGCCCCATGCCCTTGTCTCCCGCCCGTCTCCGTCTCCTGAAAATCCTTCGCACCGCCGCACTTGTGCTCTGCGGGGGCGTCGTCGCGCTGTCAGTCACGTTCCTGATTGCGGCGCGCGACGAGGCACCGCCGGACCTTTCCGCCGCTCTCGCGCAACTGCCGCCGGTGCCGCCGGAACTGCCCGCCGGACAGAAGGACTGCACGACCTTGCTCACGGAATTCTTCCCCGAAGACGATTCCTACCGGCGGATGTCGCCGGCCGAACGTGCCCGGAGCCGGAAAGAAGACGATGAAGTTGCGAAGATGCAAAAGGGGGCGGCGTTCGCGGAGGATGTCGTTCGCGGAGGATGTCGTTCGCGGCGCGTTTGAAAGAGATGCGGAATTCAAGGCGATTTTTCGGAAAGTGGATGCCGTTCTCGCGGCACCGGCGACACCGATGTCCAAAATGCAGAATGAGGCACTTTGTCTGGAAGGCACACAGAGTTACTTTCGTGCAAAGGGGATACTTTCGCGAAAAATCGCGTGGAGCGCGTATCTTGGGAATCGCGATAATTGCATGGCTGCTCTCGAACGGACTTTGCGTTTGGACGCCCGTCAAAAGGGAGAAACACGTGACCTATCCTCTCTGAACAGTGTGGAAATAGCGCGAGAACTTACCGATTCGGACATTGCACGCCTTGTCGCGCACAAGCGTTTCCCTGCCGAATGGCTCGATTCCCTGCGAAAAGCACTTGCCGGGGACGCCGGCATTGTAACATGGGAGGATATTCGCTCGACACTCAAACGCGAACTTTTGACCGCTTTGCAGTTAAAAACGGCGGATGAATTCTTGGAACAATTAGATGCGATTCATGGGCAGTTTTCGATGGGTTTCTCCGAGAAGGCGCAGTTTCGGCTCACCTTCAAGCCGAATCGTATTCGTCGCATTTGGCGCGATTCTTTTCTTCAGGCCATCCGTGTGGTTGACTTGTTTGAAAAAGGCAAGGATGACGAGGCGCTGTCTTTTACAAAGAAACCGAGTGGGACGACTGGGGCTGGTTCGAAATTTTTCGAGATTTATTCATGGAAGACGGACATGGCGACAATTATGGTGTGCACGTGGCGCTTGGGGTATTGGGATTTGGCGGACGTATTGAAAAAGAGAAACGACAATCATTTTTCCCGTTCGCTTCTCTTGTGCGTCCTTGCGATACGTGCCTATGAGGAAAAGCGAGGTGCCCTGCCGGAAAAATTTGAGGATTTTATTCCCGCGTATTTGAAAACCGTGCCGTTGGGTCCGCCCGGTTCGTATATACGGTTCAAGGCGGAACCGCTTCGTTATGTTCGCGAGGGCGAATGCGCATGGCTCCTCACGGGAGAAGATGAAGAATTGTTTCAACGCTCAAAGCAAGGGCGCAAGGTTCCGGTTTTCCGGAAAGAAGAGAAGAACAAGGTATTCCCCATGCGTATCGTTCAAGAAAGGATGAAAAGAAAGGATGAAGGATGAGGGATGAAGGATGAGGGATGGAAAGAAAGGATGAAGGAGGAAGGATGAAGGAGGAAGGATGAGGGATGAAGGAGGCGAAGGGTGAGGGATGGAGCGCCGACTTTCAAGTCGGCTTGGGGGTGCTGCGGCGTAGCCGCCTTGCTTCTTTTAAAGAGTGGCGTCTGCGCCGCATGGAGGGGGCGAGCCGACTTGAAAGTCGGCGCTCCCAGTGTGCGGCGCTCCATGAAAAAAGGGCAAAGGGATGAGGGCAAAGGGCAAAGGGTAGAGTGCGCGGCTACGCCGCAGGAAACTACCCTTATCCCTTTGCCCTTATCCCTTATCCCTTATCCTTCATCCTTCATCCTTCATCCTTCATCCTTTCTTCCCATCCTTCCTCCTTCAACCTTCAACCTTCCCTTTTTCGGTGTTGCGCGCTGGTGCCGGCGGTGGGCAAAATGTGCTCGCTAAATTTTGCGAAACAGAAGACAACCACACCAGTCAAAACTCCCCCACTCCACCTCTGGGCATCCGCCCCGCAACCCGCTTCCAATCTCTAACCAACCTCTTTCCCAAATCCTCATCTCATGACCCCCTCGCATCCTCTCGACGATGGCGCTGGTGGCAGTCGCGGCGACCGCGACCGCCCCCGCGCGGACGCCCGCGTTTCGGCGGAGCGTCAGGCACCGTCGGCGCGATGCCCCGACAGCCCGACTTCCCAGACGCCACCGGCTCTCCCGCCCCTTTCGCCCGCCTCTTCCACTCCCTCTCCAACCACCACCATCACCACGCTCTCCCACACTCATTTCACCACTCGCCCTGACGCGCCAAACCTCACGATGCCTCCCGAAAACTCTCCCGCAAACGCTCCCGAAATCTCCCTCGAAAAACCTTTCCTGATGAACCACGACACCACCGACACCACCGTCACCAACGACCCCGATGCGACCGCGCCCACGGTCGCGCCGAAGCCGCCGGCAACGCCGACGCCCCCGACGCCGCCGCCCGCGATGACGGGCGCGACGCCGCCCCCGACGCCGACGCCGGCGGGCGCGCAGGACGCGCCGCGAACGGCGGCGTCGCACTCGGCGGTCTCCGCGTCCACGCACGAGGTGTCGGCGCGTGAAACGCTCAATGGAACGAAGCAGGGCAACACGGTTGACTTCACGCGCGCGGCGTTCGCGAAGGCGCGTTCGGCGCGCGGCACGCGCGGCGGTGCCGGTGCCGGTGCTGCCGGTGCTGCCGGTGGCGTTGGTGGCGGTGGCGACGCCGCCGCCGGTGGCACCGGTGGCGCGGTGGGGGCGCGGGCGAATGTGGTGCGGTTCAGGCCGCTGCGGTCGCTGCTGAAAAAGGCGGCGGCACTGGCGGGGACCGCTCTGCTGGCGTCGGGGCTGGGCGGGCTGCTCGGCGAGGGCGGTCACGACAACGGAAGCGGCGCCGGCGACACGGGGTTCGGCGGGATTGACGCCGGCTCGCTCGACCGGCTCGGCTCGCTGGTCGGAATGGACTTTTCGCCGGCACCGGCGGCGTCGTCGGCGTCGCCGGCGGGCGCGTCGGCGGCGGGCGCGTCGGTGGCGTCGTCGGTGGCGTCGGGCGCGGCATTCGGCGGGTCGGATACCCGCGTTCCCATTGCGGGTCAGAGACCCGCGCTCCCAGCGGCGAGACCCGCGCGGGCGGCGGCGAGTTTCTTCGACCTCATCACCGGAACGCGCAGGGCGGCGGCGGCGGCGGTGACCGTGCCCGGCACGGTTAACGAGTTCTGGTTCGGCACCAGCAACAACGCCAGTGATTGGCCGACAACGCCGCCGGGCTGGATTGACAACAGCACCGGCGAGTGGTGGGCGGGCAACGACGGTGTGCTCCACTACGGCACCGTCAACGGCACGCTTGACACGCTCGACATCGCCGCGACTTCGCCGGTCAACATCTACGTCCAGAAGGGCTTCACGGGCGCGGTGCTGTCCGCGACGTCCATCTCGCTGCACACCGCCACGCTGGGCATCACCGGCGGCACACAGTCCGCGCTCACCATAAACGGTTCCATCAACACCGACCGCGAACTGGACGTCACCCTCAAGGACATCGCGCTCACGTTGACCGGTTCCATCGGCACCGCGCATGCGGTCAACTTCGCTTTCGATTCGGCGGGTGCCCAACTGATTCTCGCCGGCAACATCGGTTCCGCGCAGGAAATCAAGGGTCTCCTTTCCTCCACATCCTTCGGCGACGGCGAGTTCATCGTCAACCGTCCCACGAGCGGCGCGCAGGTGGAACTCACAAACTCCGGCAACTACACCTGGTTCTCCGGCAAGATTACGGTCGAGAACGGTGCCTTGCTCGCAAGCACCACCGGAGCGCTCGCTGGCGACATCACCGTCGGCACCGACACGAGCAACGACGCCAAACTTCAAATCACCGCCAACCAAAATATTCTGCGACTGACGGTCGGCGAGATCGGCGAGGTCATCTGGGGTAATTCTGTCAATCTTTTGGTCCAGTCCCCCAGCACCGGCACCGCTTCCACCATCTCCGGCACACTCACCGCCAACTCCACCGGCTCGCGCCTGACGCTCGACGGCGACGACGACATGACGCTCACCATTGTCTCCGGTGCCGACCTCTCCGGCTACACGGGCGACTTCGCCGTCACCGGTGCCGGCCCGGATCTCGGTGCCGTGTTCACCCTGCAAACCAACGCCGCGGAGGTTAAAAACATCTACATCTCCCAAGAGGGGCAGTTCGTCATTGATTCCGCCACCACCGGTGCCGCCGGCGACGCCCAGTCCGCCAAGGTCATCTTCGAGTCGACCGCCGCCGATGCCGCCGCCCTCATCATCAAGGGCGACCACTCCATTCAGACGATTGAGGCGCTCACGTCCGGCGGCACCGTCGGTCGCGGTATCATTGACCTCACCGCCGGTGCTCTGACGCTCACGGCGAACGCCAACGGCTCGTTCCACGGGCAACTTGTCGGCACCCACGACCTGACGATTGCCGACGGCACCTTCACGCTCGGCTACAACGCCAGCGCGCCGCACACGCACGACGCCAGCATCAACGTCGGCCGCTCCGGCGGCGGCGCGAAACTCATCCTCGAAGGCGGCGCGCAAATCTCCTCGCAAATCTACTTCGCGCACTCGAACTCCAATCTCGTCCTGAACAGCGACGCCGCCGTCGGCGGTCTGCGCTCCGCCCCCGGCGTCTCCGGCACGGTTGACCTCTACGACTACGACCTGACGCTGACGAACGCGCACGGCGCCACCACCACCGCCCCCGCCGTTTTCGCGGGCGTCATCAACTTCACCGGCATCGGCGGCGCCAGCGACCAGACCCTCTTCGTCACCGGCGGAGAGCAACACCTCACCGGCACCGCCGCCGGCGCGTGGAAGACCGTCGTCTCCGTCTATGGCAACGACCTTGGGGTGAGTTCCTCGGCGACGCTGCCCGACCCCACGACCGACGCCACCGCTGACGTGACCCTTGGCATTGTGTCGCGCGCCAACCTTGGCGTGGGAGCCGTCTCGCTCTACGGCACCACCGGCAACATCGACGGCGCCTCGCCGATGGCGGTGTTGAAGAACATCGCATCGAGCGGAACGGTCACATTCACCGACACCCTCTACGTCTCCGGTCTTGTCGGGTTTGCTTCGGCGACCACGCCCGCCGCCCGCCTGACGAAGGTCTTCGACTTCGGCACCATCGCGGAAATCGGGTCTCCCAACGGCGCGCCCGCCACGCTGTTCAATCCCTTTGGCGCGGCGAGTGCCACCGGCGTTGTCGTGTTCGACACCTTTGACGGACGCCTTGGCGGCGGCGCGTGGCAGTTCACGAGCGTCGGAACCGTCGGCACCGGCATCGTGCCCGGCAACGACGGCTACACCGAGGCGAACCTCCTTGTCGCCGGCGAGGCCGTGAACACCGGCACCGTCCTCAATGCGGCCGCGATTGGTGCGTTCGACTCCGCCGCCGCGAACGCCACCGGCAGCCCCGCCTCGCCCGACAACCGGCTCCGCAACACCACCTTCCTCATCGGCACCGACGACCCCGGCGCGTTCGGCTCACTCGGCGAGAGCGACCTCTTCACGGTGACCAGCGCCGGCGGCGTAGTCCTCGACCACGACGCCGCCAACAAAGTCCTCGTCAACAACCCATGGCAGGCCGGCGTCTATCAGTTCCTGACTGCCACCGGCAGCGACGGTCTCACCGGCGACGTCCCCGCTGGTTCGGGCAGCGTCTTCACGCCCGGCTCGTCCGGTAGCGGTCTTGCCTACTACCTCTCCCCGAACGGCACGCGCGTCGCGGTCGGTTTCACCGCCGACCTGTTCGCCGGCACGCCCGACCCGAACACCCGCAAGGCGTTGCGCGTGATTGTCGGCGACGACTCCCCCGCCGCCGGCTCGCCCTACTACAACGGCAACGCCCTCGCCGGCGCCACCGACCCAAACTCCCTCTACTTGCAGGAATACTACAAGAACCTCCCCGTGTTCTGGCAGGGCGACACTGCCAACGCCACCGGTGGCGGCGAGTGGGTCGGCATTGCGCTCGATGACATCACCACAGACACCTCCTCTCTCCCCGTTCACTGGAACCTCTCCACCCAAAAGAAAAACGGTCCCGAAACCTTCTTCGTCCACGGTGACTACGCCGTCTTCGAGCGCAATCCGGGCACCGACAACGGCATCGTCAGCACCGTCAACGTTGACACATCCGGCGTCACCGTTTCCGGCTTCCTCCTGACCGGCTCGAACAACGCCACCGCCACCGCCGACGGCTTCGTCTTCAGCGGCGGCACCATTACCGGTCGCGCCACGGCGGCTTCGGACGCCATTGAATTCACTCTCGGCGGCAACACCTTCACGAACGACGGCGTTTTCCGCGCTTACGGCGAGGCCTCGATAATCGGCAGTGCCATCGGCATCAACGGTCCCGGCGTCAAAGAATACGGCACACGCGCCGTTTTCAACAACGCCCTCGACTTCCAGCGCTACATCATCGGCAAACTGCCGACTAACGCCCCCTCCCGCATAGACATCACGTTCGCGGGTCACGTCCACATCGCCAACGGACTCAACGCCGCCGCCGACAGCGAGGCGAACCCCAGCGTCATCATTCTCGGTGACGCTACAATGCAATACACGCGGGTCACCATCACCGACCCCGAAGCGATTAGCGCGGATACCTTCGTCTCCATCCTCTTCGGCAACTCTGCCACGCTCGCGTTCACCGGCAGCGGCACCCTCGGCGGCTCGAACGCCGCCTACAACACCATCTACCTCTCCGGTGATTGGCCGCAGGCGCCGATTATTGAGGTCGCGCCCAGCAAGACGGTCACCATCTCCGCGCAAATCCTCAACGCCACCAGCGCGTCGTCCACCCTCGGCACCTATGGTACATCCGCCGCGCCCCGCCTCCAAGGCGGCGGCACGTTGATTCTCACCAACACTGGGAACAACAACTCCGCCAGCACCTTTTACTCATGGCGCGTTGACGCCGGCACGCTGCAAGTCGCCAACGCCGCGCAAATCGGCGGCATTGCCAGCACTTACCTCTATCTCCTCGGCTCCACTTACGTCGGCGACACTGCCGCGCGCCTGCGCGTCACCGACGGCGGAACGCTCTACCAGCAGGTCGTCGTCGGCAACGGCGGCATTGACTACGGCATTGTTGACGGCACCGCCGACGGCGCGACCCTGCGCAACCTCGGCTACCCTGTGAGCGACAACAACGGCAACAATGCCACCGACCCGGGCTACGGCGGCCCTGGTCTGAACCGCGCCACCACCATCATCGAGAACATCGTCAACGTCGCCAGCGTTGCCAACATCTCCACCGGCAACGGCTCCGTTGTCAGCGGAACCGGTTCCCTCGCCTTTGACCGCCTCGTCCTCGACGCCGCTGCCTCCACCGGTGCCGCTGTGCTGAACATCGGCAATCCGCAGACCGCCGACGCCACCACTGTCACCACGACCCAGTGGGGCGGCATCTACTTCAAGGGCGACGCCGCGACCGACGCCGCGACGCTCTACGTCAACACCACCACGGACGTCACCATCAAGGGCTTCGTCGGCGACTACGCCGGCGACCAAGACAACGCCTCCACCGCCGTTCGCTCGCGCATTTTGCGCAGCGCGCTCACCGGTGACAGCACGCTGACGTTCAACAAGAGCGTCGCGCTCGACGAGTTCCTCTCCTACGCCGGCAAGACCGTGTTCGCCGGCAACCTCGCGCTCACCGGCGACGCCGGCGCGCCGGCGGTGCTGACCGCCGACGGCGCGAAGACCGTCGTCACCGTCGCCGCCGCCGCCGCGCAGAGCGTCACGCTCGGCAGCGCGGTTTCCGGCAACAAGAACGCCGACGCCGTGATAAACGTCACCTCCGGCGCGACCCTGCAACTCGGCACGCTCACGAGCGTTGCCGGCGCGTCCGCGACCGACCCCGTCACGCTCGTCCTGAACCTCGGCAGCGCGAGCGGCGTCGGAGCCGTCACCGGCGACAACTACTCGCCCGCCGTCCCCGCGACCACCACCACCGCCGGCGTCCTCGAAATCGTCAACAAGAGCGGCGTCGCGACCGACGCCTACGTCATCGGCGATGTTGAAGGCGGCAAGATTACCTCCGCCGCCGTGAACCTTGCCGGCGCGGGCGGCAACATCCGCGTCGAGAGCGGCGTCACCGCCCTGCTCGCCGCGTGGCTCACCGGCAGCGGTCATTTCGTCCTGAACGCCGACAACACCGCCGGAGCCGTCGGCAACGGCGCGCTCGCCGCCGATCAGTCCGGCGCGCTCGTCCTCACCGGCAGGAATTTCTACGCGGCTTCGGGCGCCACCGGTGGCGTCGAGATTGCCGGCGGCACGCTCTACCTCGGCAACGAGAACGAAATTGCCGCCGACTTCAACCTTTCCGTCCACGACGACACGCACGGCTCGCTCGGCGTGGCGACCGGCGCGGCGACCTTCTTCGCCGCGTCCTCCGCCGGCGGCGCCACGACCAACGTCGGCGGCTACACCTACGGCGGCTCGGACGGCAAAATCACCTTCTCCGGCGCCGGTGCCGCGCTCGTCTTCGACACCGCCGACCACCAGCAAATCACCGGCGGCGTCACGCTCACCGGCAGCGCGTTCAACTCCGGCGCCGTCACGCTCTCGCACACCGGCAGCGGCGTGTTGCGCTTCGACACCACCGCGTCCGACATCTCCAAGAACACCGCCGCCGGCAACGCCTCCATCAGCGGCGCGCTGACCATCGCCGCCACCGCCGGCGCGACCGTTTTCGCCGCGGACTTCACCGCCGCCACCATCGAGGTCGAGGGCAACGCCGCCGCCTCGACCCTCGCCACCACCGGCACACGCACCGGCCTCGTCGTCCTTGAAAGCGCGAAACTCACCGCCACCGGCGGCGCCGACATCGCGCTCACCGGCGGCACGCTCGCCGGCAACGGAACCGTCGCCGCCACCGGCGCCGGCGCAATCACCCTCACCGGCGCGGACATCCGCCCCGGCGACACCGCGCTCTACTCCGCTTCCACGCTCGTCGAGCCGGTTCTCGGCCGCACGGCGGTCGGCACACTGACCTTCGATGCCGCCTCCGGCGGCGTCACCTTCGCCCGCGACGGTGCCGCCCGCGCGAACCTCTATGTCGGCGTTGACACCACCGCGAACAGCGCGGGCAGTTACGCGCCTATCGCCGGCACCACGCACGACCTCGTCGCGCTCACCACCGGCACCAAGTTGACCATTGGCGACGGCGCGCACGTCAACGCCAACTACTACTTCGACACCGGCGCCAACCCCGTCTGGGCGCCCGCAACCGGCGGCACCGCCGCCGACGGCTCCGACTACAACGGCGTTTACCGCGTCATCGTCCGCGGCTCGGAGACCATTTTGGCTGACCTCGGCGGCTCGCCCGTCGCCCTCGCGACCACTTCCTACGCCACCTACGACGCCACCACGCAGCGTCTCTTCCTCGATGACGACCTGCTGTCCGTCTATTTCAACGACTCCGCCACGCCTTATGACGCCGCCGCCAACCCGCGCGCGCGCTTCTACCTGCTGCTGACCGATGACGGCGCGGACAACACCACCGCGAATTTCATCACGGGCGGCAGCACGCCCAGCACCGGCAAAAACATCGTCCTCGCCGAGGTCTCGCGAAACCTCGTCCTCGACTGGACCGCCCTCGGCAGCGTCGGAACGGACTTCTTCGGCACGGACAACTGGGTGCCGCACGGCGTGAACACGCCTGCGCTGACCTTCCAGCAGGGAGATGTCGTGCACTTCGGCGACGGCTCCCTCGCGCCATCCTCCGCGCAGACCATCACGCTTGCTTCCACCGCGAACGTCGGCAGCGCGACCATTTTCGCCGGCACCTACACCTTCGACACCTCCGCCGCCTCCGGCACCGAACTCGCCGGCACCACCGCCGCAACCCTCGCCAACTACGACCTGCGCGAGGAGGACGGCACCACCACTCTCTCCGCCACTCAACTCCTTACTTGGTTGCGCTCCAACCGCGACGCCGCCGCCCTCGCCGGCACTCCGCTGAACATCTCCGACCTGCTCGCCGTCACCACCACCGGCGCGAACGCCACCACCACGGTGACCTTCGCCCTCCCGCTCGACTTTGACAAACTGCTCGTCGGCACCTCGGACGCCACCGCCATCGCCGCCAAGAACCTCCCCACCGTAACCCTTTCCGCCGCAAACACTTTCACCCAAGGCGTCCGCCTCAACGGGGCGAACCTCATCCTCGGCTTTGACACCACCGCTACCGGCACCTCCTCCATCCTCGGCGGAACTTGGGTCGCCAACACAAACGGGGAATTCGCAAGCGACAAAATCAATCATTTTAGCAACAATTGGACTCCTTATTACCGCGCTGACGCGGGCAAACTCACCGTTGGTGCGCAAGGACTTGTGTGGATTTCGGGCGATGACGGCGATGCCGCCAAACAGACCGCTGTGAGCACCATCTCGCTCGGCGCGGACGTCACCGCCGTCACCCTCCAAAACCGCTTCGTTGTCACCGGTGACGGCGTGATTTTCGACGTCGGAACCGACCAAACGCTTACTTTCAAGGGCGTCGTTGCCAGCGGAACCGACTCTACGAGGTATGAGGTGGCCTACAACAATGTCGGCGGTGCCATTCACTTGGACACGCTTACTGGGGTGGTTGGTTCAAACAGTGCTGCCGACAGTGCCAACAAGCAACTCCAGCCGGTTTTGACGTTCACCGGCGGCGGCACAGTCGTGTTCGAGAGCAACTCCGGAACCAGCGGCGGTGCCATCAACCTCGCCGGTCTGCGCGCGGTTGTTTACGAAAATTACACTACTCTTCCTCCTGCTTATCCCTACACCTCTGCATTTTCGTCGCAGACCCTTGACATGTCAGGGCTTGAGAATGTCTTCTTCCTCAACAACTACCACAATGGGGGCAGATGGGGTGCCGGTGGTGCGGTTTATGCCCAGACATACGGTGCAATTTCGCTTACTTTTGCGAAAGAAACAACGGAATTCGAGGCGAACGAATTAGAGGGCGGAGTGAAAAACACAAACACTCCCGGTCACTTTTTTGGCGGCGCAATCTACGCGCGTAGCACCGGAGACGCCGTGACGCTTACTTTTGGCGAAACGACACGTTTTATCGGGAACATTGTGAGTGCTTGGGGGAATAATACTGCGGCGGGTATCGGTGGCGCGATTTACGCCAAAGCAGCCAACGACGTTACGCTGTCTTTTGGCGGAAATGTCCTTTTTAAGGACAACTCAGTTTCGACTGACGGCACTTCTTCTGCTTTGGGTGGCGCGATTTATGCGGAATCCACAAACGGGGACGTTCTCATTGCCACGAGCGCGCCGGCACCGGTGAACGATGTCTTGCCGGTCTTCTCTGCGACTGGGAACTACATCAATTATGGCACTTATTCCTTTCTTGTAGATCCCCGAGGCGGCGCGATTTATGCGGCGTCAACAAGCGGCGATGTCTCGCTCTTTAGCACCGATTGGCAGGTTACTCTCACTGGAAACAGTATCTACTGCACTGTGGATACTCGTTATGGTTCCGCTTCTACCATTGGCGGTGGAGCGGTTTACGCGAATGCGACCGGCGGAGACGTTACACTTGGTTTTGGACCGGGGAGCAGTATTAGCGGCAACCAAATTACCTTCTGGTCATACGCCGGAGGTGCTTACGGTGGCGCGATTTACGCCAAAGCCAAAGACAAGGTTTCGCTTACGTTTGAAACCGCAGACGGAGCGGACATTTCCATCGCCTCGAACACAGTTACCGCCGTTTATGGAACTAGCCCTGTCCCTGCCGCCGGTGGCGCACTTTTCCTTGATAGTGAGAATGGCGGCAGTGTCGAACTTACTGCTACTGGCGCGGGCAACCTAACCTTCTCCGATAATAGGGTTGGATACGTGACCGGCGCGGTACTTGACGGTGCTACCTCCGGTGGCGCGATTAGCGTTGGAACTTGGCCTTCCGGTTCCACCGACGGTCCCGAAATCACGCTTGATTTCTCCGGTATCACCGGCGCGACCACCTTCTCCGGCAACAGGGTGAGTTCATCCAACAATTTTGGTCGTGGCGGCGCGATTTTCGCATTCGCCGGCACTTCCAAAATTTCGCTGGCATTTGCCGCTAACACCACGTTCTCGAAGAACTTTGCCACGGGAGTTAACGGCTACGGCGGTGCGATTGCGCTCAACAGCACATACACTACCGGCACCGGCAACACCGTCGTCTTCGGCGAGGAAACCACGTTCTCGCAGAACGTCGCCACCACCGGCGGTTCCGCCATTTATTTGGGGTATTGGGATGGAAAGTATGCCCTTTCCTTCGAGGGCAACACCGCCTTCACCGGAAATGTTATCACCAAGAGCACCAGTAGCGGTGACGACACCGGCGGCACAATTCTTGCGAACCTTGACAACCAGAGCGGCACCATCATCACCCTCGACGCTACCGGCGCGACCTCCGGCGCGAACAATGGTGACATCGTCTTCGCCGGTAACTTGGTGAACAACACCGGCACCGCTCGGAACCGAGGCGGCATTGTCGCTCGCGGCAACATCACCCTCGTTCTCACCGGCGACAACAATATCTTCTTCGGCAACGCCGACTACGGCAAAAGCGGCGTCAGCACCACCATTGACGGCGTCACCTACACCGGTCTCACCGTTGACGATAGCATCTTCCTTGGTTCGGACCGAAACGACAACTACTCCTCCTTGCTCACGAAGACCGGCGTGGGGCTGGTGCAATTTGTCGGTGACAATTTCGTTTCCGGCACCGCCGCCGTCACCGGTGGCACGTTCCGCATCCTGAACGCCTACGGCTCGCTCGGAACAGGGCAGGGCGTCTCGCTTGCCACCGACGCCTTCCGCGTCTCGGAGAACTACGCCCCGACCTCCGTCGCCTTCACCGGCAGCGCGTCCGACCGCGTGACCTTCGCCGGCACCGGCAACCTCTACGCCTTCCAAGAAAATAGCCCTTATTACTCCGTCGGCAGCGACCAGCCCGGCTCCATCACGTTCTCCTACGCCGACATCGCGCCGGATTCGACCTTCCTCGCCAGCGGCGCGACCAACGTCAGCGCGTCGGACTACGGTCGCCTCACGCTCAAAACGAATGTCGGCACCACCGCCGGCGGCACCGTCACCCTTTCGCACACGCGCTTGTATGTTGATGTTCTTGGGGGTGATTACGGGGCGGGGGACCGCGTGACGCTTGTCAACGGCACGCTTTACCTCGACGCGGCGAACTTTGTCTCCGCGAACTTCAACACGCCGTCCTCCGGCACCACTTGGCCGAGCCAGACGCCGAACTACCACCTGATTGTCGCGACCGACGCCGCCGCCGGCATCCAAGGTGGCATCGAAGGCAACAGCACCACGCTCGCCGCCTACGTCACCACGAACGCCGCCTCCCTCCCCGCCGGCACCGGCTACGACCCCGCCGACCAGCGGTTTTACCTGCCGTCCAACTGGCTCGACAGCGTCACCATTGACGGCAACCCCGCCATCTCCGTGAACCCGCGCCTCCGCGCCTACCTGCTGCTCACGGACGAAACCATCACCGGCAGCGGCTCCTCCGCCGCGAACCTGCTCACCCGCGCCATCGAGAACGACAACACCGGCTACGCCGCCGCCCTCGCCGGCGTCCCCGGCAACGCCGAAAATCTCTTCAAGTGGGTCCCCACCGGCGGTTCCGCTTCCGTCGGGCTGAACATCGTCCTCGCCGATGTCGCCGCGAACCTCGTCATTGACTGGACGAACACCGCCGCCTCCGCCACCACCGGCAACTGGAACACCACCGGCAGCAACAGCGTCTGGGCGTGGCACGGCACCGACGCGGCCAGCGCCGTCAAACTCGCCTTCCAGAACGGCGACGTCGTCCATTTCGGCGACCACGACGACCACGCCGCCGAGAGCGGCGTGACCCTCGCCCCGACCGGCGCGCAGACCATCACGCTGAACGCCGGCACCGCGCTCTCCGCCAACGGAGCCGCCACCGGCGTTGCCGGTCTGGGCGGCGCCACCGGTGCCGGTGCCCTCGCCAGCGACACGCTCACCGCGTTCTCCGTGACTGTCGGCGCGCTGCATGTCTTCTCCGGCGACTACACCTTCAACTCCAGCAACGGCAACACCCAGTCCGGCGCGATTCTTGCCGCCCTGACCCCGACCCTCGCGAACAAGGAACTGCGTGCCAACCGCCTGCTCACCGGCATCCTGACCGTCGGCGACACCACGTCCAACTCCACCCCCGCGACCGCGCTCGCCACCTTCAACGTCCCGGTCGGCTTCACCGGCTACAAATTCCTTGAAGGCAGCACGACGCTCTTCACCCGCCGCATCGCGCTGCTGACCCCGCGCGAACTCGGCGCCCCCACCGTCACGGACCCCGACGCCAATTCCGGCATCACGATTGAGCGCGGCGCGCGCGTCATCCTCGGCGCCACCGCCGCCACCGCCGGCACCGGCGGCACCAACAACTCGTGGGCGCTCGGCGCCACCGCCGCCGTGACCGTCGAACTCGGCACGAACACGCCGGTCGTCACCACCGCCGGCCCCGCCGTCCTGCAATTCAACGAAGGCGGCATCATCGGCAACAGCGACACCCCGTCGAACACGCTCAACCTCGGCTACGCGCAAATCCTCGCCGCGAGCGCGCTCACCGGCACCCCCGGCACCACCAGCAACCACTTCGGCGTGAACGCCGCCGTGTTCAACGACGCCCTCGGTTCCGCCGCCGGCATCGCCACCAACGCCGCCGCCACCGGTTGGAGCGTGCTCGTCCTCGGCAGCAACGTCACCGGCGCCTCCACCGGCACCGGCACCAGCCAGACCGTCACCCGCGCCGCGTTTTCCGGCAACCTGTTCTTCTACAACGACGTTTCGGCGAACGCCCTGAACATCTACTCCGGCGGCGTCACCTTCGGGAACGCCTTCACCACCCCCGCCGCCTACCTGCGCACCAACGCCGCCGGCGACGTGCTCGTCAGCGCCGGCAACCTCCTGCGCGTCAGCGGCGCGGGCACCGGCTCCGCCTACGCCGCCGGCGCGGGCAACGCCGTCACGTCCGCCGCGCCGGTCGTCACCTTCACCACCGGCAGCGCGCTCTCCCTTGGCGCCGGCACGACCCCCGCCGCGTCCGCCGGCGCCTCGCCCGCCGTCACCATCGTCCTCAACGGCGGCGCCTATGCCCGCTTTGAAGCCGGACCGTCGCAAATCACCTCCACGCAGTATTTCAACGCCTACCTCGGCATCAGCGAGACCGGCGGAACCGACACCGCCGCCGGAACCTTCGGCACCGCCGACGCCGCCGCCGCCCGCAGCACGATTTACTTCGGTGCCGCCGGTGACCTCGGCCTCTACGGCGGAAACGTCCTCAACGTCGGCACCCTGCGCCTGCTCGCCGACGCCAGTGCTGTCACCACCACCGCCGCGCAAACCGGCGTCGTCATCAAGGACGCCATCAACGCGAACTCCACCGCCGCGTGGGTCGCGAACTCCTCGCTCGTCCTCGGCGACCGCGCGAACACCCCCGCCGACGCCCTCGTTACGCGCGGCACCTTCGTTTTCGCGGACGACGTCACCCTGCACGACGTCTCCGTCGAGCGCGGCGCGGCGGTCTTCTCCGCCGGCACCGAACTGACCCTCGACGCCCTGTCCCTCGCCGGTGCCGCCACCAACAACGCCGATAACTCCCTGACGGGCATCACCTTCAACGGCTCCGCCGTCTTCTACGCCGGCACGACCGCCGCCACCTCCACGACCGTCACCGGTCTCACCGGTGCCTCGCCAGTCGTCGCCCTCACCCTCGGCAGCGCGAGCATTTACAGCGGCACCGCCGCCAACGACGCCGCTGCCGACGCCCGCGTTGAGTTCCATTACGGCGAAACCGCCACCACCGGTCGTGTGGACTACGCCTTCATCACCGGCAACGGCGTCACCTCCACGACGCTCCTCGAAGCCAGCGGCGCGACCATCCTCGTCGCCGGTGACAACAGCAGCAGTGTCCCCGCCCGCTCCGATTACGCCGCCGTCGTCTATAACTCCGACATCGAGGGCACCGGCAAACTGACCGTCGGCGGTGCCGCCACCGGCAAATCCTCCGCTTACTATCCCACCCGCCCGACCTACTGGACCGGCACACTCATCCTCTCCGCAGAAAACTTCTCTGCTTCCACCACCGGCCAGCAAGCCGCCGGCGCCACCGGCATTGATGTCGCCACCGGCGTCCTGCAAATCGGCACCGGCACCACCGGCACCGGCTCGCTCGGCGCGAAGACCACCGGCACCACCGCCGGCACCACCCTCACCACTTACACCTACGCGCCGGACATCGAACTCTCCGGCACCGAGACCTACCTCGTCTTCAACCAGAAGAACGAACTCAACTCCACCGCCGTCCTCGTCCAAGCCCTTGCCGGCGACATCCTCACCGGCAACGACCTCAACTACGGCAACATCGTCAAACACAACGCCAACATCCTCTCGCTCACCGGCGAAAACGTCTCCGTTTACAAGTTGCTGCTCGACGGCGGCGTGACCGAGTTGCTCGCCGAGACCACGCTCACGCTGCGCCAAGCCGGCACCATCTCCGTCACCAAGGGCGCCACCCTGCTCATCGGCGAGGAAGTCGCGCTCACCGGAAACAACCTCGGCTCCACTGCCGACGCGAACATCTACCTCGGCCAGCAGTGGAACGGCGCCACCGCCGCCTCCCCGCAGTTCGAGCAAACGTCCGCTGACGGCACCTCCGCCGGCACACTCGAAATCCGCCGCACACAGAGCACGGTCCTCGACTACCTCCTCGGCGCGACGCGCGGCACCGACGGCGTAATCGGCTCCACCGGCAGCGTCTTCTCCGCCACGAGCATAAACCTCTACGCCAACGGCACCGGCGCGACCGTCCGGGTCGAGGGCGCCGGCGCGGACTCCGCGACCGACCCGAACAAGGCGTCCTTCGACGGCACCGTCACCGGCACCGCCCCGCTGACCGTCGGCGGCCTGCTCACCGACTCCGAAACCGGCTTGCCGACCGACACCTACGCCACCGGCAAACTCATCCTCACCGGCACCATCTTCAACAGTGCCCACAACACCACCGGTGGCGGCGCGCCCGCTTGGGCGACGACCACGCCCGGCATCACCGTCGCCTCCGGCACACTGCAAATCGGCGACAACACCGTCACCGGCAACACCGGTCGCCTCGGCGGCAGCAGTGCCTTCCCGATTTACAACCGCGGCATCGCCATCGGCGCCTACTCCGACGGCACCGACACCTACCAGTCCTACCTCGTCTTCGACCAAGACAGCACCGCCGTCACCCGCCAGACCCTCCTCGGCAACATCAACTACGACTCCGGCACCGCCTCCGCCACCGGCGTCCTCGTGAAACTTGGCGCGAACACGCTCCGCCTCACCGGCGCCCAAATCGGCCTGCACGACATCGTCGTCGAAAACGGACTGGCGTCGTTCGCCCTGGAAACCGCACCCCAGACCGTCACGCTCACCGACGGCTCGAACATCACCATCGTCGGCGGCGGTGTCGCCCAACTCGGCTCCTACACGTCCCTCGACGCCGCCGGCACCGGCAACGCCCTGAACATCTGGCTCGGACAGGACGCCACCGCCGCCTACGGCAACCCGCCGCTCGCCTCCGCCAACACCGGCACCGCCACCACCGGCACCCTCGAAATCCTCCAAATCGCCACCGACACCGACTACGTCGTCGGCGGCGCCGCCACGCGCGACGGCACCTTCAACTCCGCCCGCATCACCCTCGACGGCGCCGGCGGCACCATCCGCGTCCAGCAAGTCCTCTCCGCCTACCTCGACGCTTGGTTCTACGGCGACGCCCCGCTGACCGTCGGCGGCTATCTCACTCCCGGTGCCAACGTGGCGTCGTCCGTCCTCGCCAACGGCACGCTCGTCCTCACCGGCCGCAACTTCACCGACGCCGTGCAGAGCACCGGCACCGCCGGCATCACCGTCGCCACCGGTACGCTGCGCATCGGCGACGAGTCGCTGACCGCCAACCAACTCAACGCCGCTTACGGCGCGTCCCTCGGCGCGTTCTCCGACACCGGAACCACGCCCGCCGGCGCCACCGCGAACGTCGCCACCTACGCGCCCGACATCGCTGTCGCCGACAGCGCCGCGCTCATTTTCGACCAGCGCGACGCCGCCGCCGGCGACCGCTTCGCCTACGAGCAAATCCTCTCCGGCAACATCACCGGTGACGGCGACATCACCAAATACGGCGACAACGTCCTGACCCTCTCCGGTGCCTCCATCGCGTTCGACACGCTCACCCTGCGCGAAGGCCTCACGCGCCTCACCGACACCGCCGGCACCGTGAAAATCGGCGGCGACACCCTCGCCGGCGGCGGCTCCTACGCCCTCGACGCCGCGAACGCCGCCATCTCGCTCTGGCGCGGCGCGCGCGTCGAAATCGCGAACCCCTCCGGCATCACCGCCAACAACTTCGTCACGCTCTACCTCGGCGACGAAACGGCCGTCGCCAACACCTCCACCGCGCGCGCCGCCCTCGCCTTCACCGGCAGCGGCATCCTCGGCAACGGCTCCTACGGCGACAACCTGCTCTCCGTCGGCAACGCCCTCATCACCGTCGCCTCCGGCAAAAGCGTCGAAATCGTTGACCCGCTCACGAGCAGCACCCGCACCACGCCGACCGCCGGCGACCTCGTCATCGGCGAGGGCTACGCCGCCGCCGCGAACACCGTTCGCAGCAGCACCGCCGCCGCGAACGGCATCCTGACCCTCTCGAACGCGGACAACTCGCTCGTCACCGTCGCGCTCGCCGCCGGCACGCTCAACCTCACCGGCGACCTCGAACTCACCGGCACCGGCAACGCCTTCACCGCCGCCGCGTCCTACGCCACCGGCGCCGCGACCACCCTGCCGACCGTCCTCGCCGGCACCGGCGAAATCACGCTCACCGTCGCCAACGCCAAAGCCGTCATCGCCGGCGCAATCGCTCCGGGCGACGCCCGCACGGTCGCCAACTTCGGCGCCGGCAGCGGCGAAACGCTCTTCGGAATCACCGGCGCGCTCAACACCGCGCCCTACACGCTCGCCGGCGCCACCGACGCCGTCGGCACGCTCACCCTCAACGGCGACGTCACCTTCGACGCCACGCAGGCCTACGCCGACATCGTGGCGAACACCGTCTCCGACCTCGGCGCCGCGAACAACGACAAGGTGGTCGTCGGCAACACCGCCGGCGGCGTTGCCGGCGTCGCGACCATCACCGAAGGCGCGCACTTCTTCCTGAACATCCACGGCTACATCGGCAGCACCGGCGCCGACCTCGCCGCCGCGTCCGCGCACCTCCTGCTCGACACCGACGCCGACATCCTCGCCGTCCGCGGCGCGGCCCCCGCCGCGAAACTCGCCGACTCCTCGCTCGCCTCGCCCGACGGCTACTTCACCACGACCGTCGGCGAGTTCACCTTCCTGCGCGAGAGCATCTACGACGTCGTCACCGCCGCCGCCCTGCTCAACTCCAACGGTGTCCGTCCCGCCACCGCCTACCTGCTCGTCACCGACGACGACACGCTCGCCACCCTCAAATCCGGCACACGGAACATCGTCGCCGCCGTCGTCGAACCGAACCTGCTGCTGACGTGGGTGGACAGCCGCAGCAAGAACTCCGCCTACGATGAACTCGGCGTCTGGAACGGCACCGGCAAGGAATGGTTCGCCTCCTACCCGCTCACCCGCCACGCCGTGCCGTTCCGCAACGGCGATGTCGTGCAGTTCGTCGAGCCGGGCGCGACCTTCGACACCGGCAACAAACTCGGCGTCGCCGATATCAACACGCCGCGGCAGAACAGCGCCGCCGTTCAGGTCAACGCCGACTACACCGTCGGCGCGATGAGCGTCGTCGGCGGCAAATACATTTTCAGCCCCGTCGGCGGCGTCGGTTCGCTGACCGCCGCGCTTGCGCCGACGCTTGCGAACAGCGCGCTCGTCGCCGCCGGCTACGTCACCGGCTTGCTGACCGTCGGCGGCTACGACACCGGCAGCTCCGCGAGCACGGCGCCCGTCACCGCCGCGAACGCGACGTTCAACCTCCCCGTTGACTTCGCCGGCTACCGCGTGCTCGAAGGCGCGACCGCCACGTTCAACGCCGGCGTGTCCGTCGGCGACCTCGCCGACTACGGCTTGGTCAACGGCGTGAACACCACCGAGGCGGTGAACACGAACCGCGGCATCGCCGTCGAGCACGGCGCGGAAGTCATCTTCGGCAACTCGTGGAAAATCGGCGCGAGCAGCGCGGTCACCATCGCCATCGGCGCGAACGCCACGCTCTCCGCCGCCGGCGCGCCCGCCGGCACCGGCGCGACGACCGCCGCCGCGACGCTCACCTTCAACACCGTCGGCGTCGCCAACACCGTCGGCGACCTCGGCGCGGTCGGCTACTCGACCTACCCGCTCAACGACATCGTCGTCGGCAACGCGCTCTTCCGCGCGGCGAGCACAATCGCCCCGACCGGCACCGCCGGCGCGTCCACCGGCAACGGCGCCATCACGTTCTTCGACGCGGTGAACAGCACCGCCGGCGTCGCCGCCGCCAAAGCCGCCGGCTTCGCGCCCACCGCGTTCAACGCCGCCGCATCCGCGCTCGTCATCGGCGACAGCACCCACACCGGCGACTTCATCTTCAAGAACGACGTCACGCTCGGCTCGCTGACGCTCGACGGCGCGAAGAGCGCCACGCTCGCGCCGAACGGAACGGTCGTCCCGTTGCCGACGCTCACCGTCAACGCGCTCACCATCAACACCGGCGCGCTCTTCCTCGCCGGCGGCACGACCTACACCGCCGCCGACAGCGCGGGCGGCTCCGGCGTCGCGACCATCGCCATCGGCAGCGCGTCCGCCGCCGCCGGCACCTTCCGCAGCACCACCGAGACCGGCGACGCCGCCGGCAGCGGCGTCAACAGCATCGCCATCACGCTCGACAGCGGCGCGTTCGAGGTCGTCAAGAGCGGCGCCGCCATCACCGCCGGCCTCGGCTCCGCCGCCGGCATCGCCTTCACCGAAGAAGGCGGCGCGCTGCGCGCCGAGACGGGCGTCACGCTCACCCTCCAAGGCGTTGTCAGCGACTACGACACCGACCTCGGCTTGCTGACCATCGGCGGCGCGACGTTCACCAACCACGACCTCGCCGCCGTCGCCGCCGGCTTCAACGGAACCGTCATCCTCACCGCCGAAAACACGTTCCAAGGCGACCTCCTGATATCGAAGGACAGCACCGGCGGCACCGGCGCCGGCGCGACGCTCCAAATCGGCAGCACCGGCGGCAAGGGGTCCATCGGCGGCGCAACAGCCACCTACAACGGCGACATCACCATCCAGAGCGGCGCGACGCTCATCTTCAACCAACTCGCCTCCCGTCTGCCCGGAACCGTCACCACGCAGACCCTCGCCGGCGACATCAACGCGCTCGACACGAACGCCGACACCAACGGCGTCGCCGAGGCCATCACGCTCACCGGCGCCATCGTCAAGCACCTCGACGCCGGCCTCGTCTTCACCGGCAGCGTCGCCGCGCTCTCCTTCACCGCCGACGGCGGCGCGACCTCGTTCAACGCGACGACCCTCGACGCCACGACGAGCCGTAACTACGCCGCGAATTTCAACGCCGTCACGGTCTCGACGCTCGCCTCCGCCGCGAACCCGACGGTCGTCAACTTCGCCGGCACCGCCGCCGGCGGCGCGTGGCTCAACCTGCTCGCCTCCGGCGCGACGCAGCCGACGGTCAGCGTCACCGACGCCATCATCAACTTTGGCTCCGCCACCGGCGGCGCCTCGACCACGACCGTCGCGCACAACGCGAACGCGACCGTCACGCTCACCGGCGCGACGCTCAACTTCTTCGGCGAGCACGGCTTCGACGGCCTGTTCCTCTACGACGAGACCGACAAGGCGTCCGACACCGGCAGCACCATCGCCATCAACGGCGCGACCTTCGCCGTCTATAACACCTCCGCCACCTCGTCGCGCACCGCGACCAGTGACGCCGCGACGACCTTGACGACGCTCCCCAGCGCCATGACCACCTCCGGTGCCACCGGCAACGGCTACGTGGTTGTCGCGCAGCCGATTTCGGACGCCTCCGGCGCGACCGCCGGCTTGGTCAAGACCGGCGACCGCAACGGCATCCTCGTCCTCACCGGCACCGCCGC
>JAISSQ010000225.1 GCA_031273045.1 Puniceicoccales bacterium | reverse complement strand
GAGCGCGGTGATGGTGCCGACGTTTGTCTTGGTCGCTCGCGTGTCGAGCGCGGCAATCGCGCGCTGGATTTCGGCGAGGATTTCCCGCGAGGGTTCGGAGGCGGAATTTGCGGCGGCGGCGGAATTGGCGGCGTTGCCGGTGGGCGCGGAGGAGGCGGCGGTTGCGGACATGATTTTTCGCAGGAAGGAAACATTTCCGGCGCGGCGGTCAAGGCGCGGGGCGGGGCAGGGGTGCCGCCGGCAGCGTCACCGGTGGTGCCGCCGGCACCGCGTTCGCGCCCGCCGGCACCGCGTGTCCACCGCCGCCGGAGACGCTGGCGGCGGCGTTCCGCGCCCTGTTTATCCTTTATCCCACCGGCGGAATTTCGTTCCGTCCCCGCCATGTCCGTCCGCCTCCACAACACGCTCACCCGCGCCGTCGAAACGCTCGCGCCCGCCCGCGAAGACCTCCCGTTCCGCATGTATTGCTGCGGACCGACCGTCTATGGTCCCGCGCACATCGGAAACTTCCGAACCTTCCTCCTCCAAGACGTCCTGCGCCGCGTCCTCGCGCTCGACGGATACGCAGTCCGCCACGTCAGAAACATCACCGACGTTGACGACAAGACAATCGCCCGCTCCCAGCGCGAAGGGGTCTCACTCGCCGAGTTCACCGCCGGTTGGACGCGCAAGTTCCACGCCGACTGCGCCGCGCTCAACCTGCTCCCGCCGCACGTCGAACCCTCCGCCGTCGCCAACATCCCGCTCCAAATCGCGATGATTGAAAAACTCGTCGCAAAGGGGCACGCCTACGCCGCCGCCGACGGCTCCGTGTATTTCAAAATCTCCACCTGCCCCGACTACGGAAAACTCTCCCACCTCGACCTCGCAGCCCTGCGCACTCAGTCAACAAACTCCGCCGGCACCGCCAACGACGCCGACGAATACGCACGCGAGCGCGTCAGCGACTTCGCCCTCTGGAAAGCCCGCAAGCCCGAAGACGGTCCCAACTTCTGGCCCAGCCCGTGGGGCGACGGCCGCCCGGGCTGGCACATCGAATGCTCCGCGATGAGCACCCACTATCTCGGCGACACCTTCGACCTCCACGGCGGCGGCGTTGACCTCTGCTTCCCGCACCACGAAAACGAAATCGCCCAAGCCGAGTGCGCCACCGGCCACCGGCACTTCGCCGCACACTGGTTCCATTGCGCCCACCTGATGGTTGACGGCGCCAAGATGTCCAAGTCCCTCGGAAACCTCTACACGCTCGACGACCTCCGCGCCAAAGGCGCCACGCCGGCGGCCGTCCGCTACGCACTCGTCAACGGCTACTACCGCAGCCAACTCAACTTCACCCTCAAAGCCCTCGCCGACGCCGCCTCCGCCCTCAACAAAATCCGCCGCGCCGCCGACAAACTGCTCGCCGCTGCCGGTCTCACCCGCGCTGACTTCGCCCCGCCCGAAACCCTCGAAACCGTCACCGCTTGGGGCGCCTTCCAGCCCGCGTGGGACGCCCTCCGCGACGACCTCAACATCCCCGCCGCCCTCGGAAAATTCTTCGGTGCCCTCCCCGCCGTCACCGCCGGCGACCGCCCGCTCGAAGCCGTCCGCGCCGATTTGAGCGGCTTGGGCAATTTCCTCTACGCGCTCGGCATCCGGATTTTTGAAGACGCGGAGCAAGAAGCGGAGAATGGGGATCGGGGAGCGGGGAGCGAGGAGCGGGGAGATAGTGCCGCCGCCGGCAGTCCGCCGGCGGAAGTCGCCGCCCTTGCCGAACGCCGCTGGGCTGCCAAACAAGCCCGCGACTTCGCCGGTGCCGACGCCCTCCGCGCCGAACTCGCCGCCCTCGGCTGGCGTTCCATCGACCGCAAGGACGGCTACTCGCTCGAACGCGCCTGAAAACGTCTTTGCCCCAAGGGGCGGGAAACGCAAAACTGCGCGCCATGCCTGAAAGTGTTTCGCTGCTAATCAAGGGCGTCATGCCCGTCGAGAACGGCACCGCCATCTTCCTCGGCAACGAGGAGAAGACGTTCGTCATCTACACCAGTTCGCGCGTCGGCTCCATGCTTGCAAACGCCTCGCGCCACAAACGGGAGAAGCGGCCGGAAACGCACGAACTGCTCGGCGACGTGCTCACCGGTCTCGGCGTGAATCTCGACCAAGTGATTATCCACGCCGTCAAAAACAAGGTCTTCTACGCGAAACTCGTCCTCAACATGCGAAACGAACTCGGAACGAAGGTCGTCGTCATTGACGCCCGTCCGAGCGACGCGCTGCTGCTCGCCGTGCGCTTCATGCGCCCGATTCTCGCCACCCGCGACCTCTTCGACTCGCTCGAAGACATGAGCGACGTCATGCGCAAAATCTGGAGCAAGTCCGAGACATGAGCGTTCCGCCGGCACCACCGGTGACGCCGCAAACGCCGCCGCCACCGCCGGCAGTGGTGCGGACGGCGCTCGCGCCGATGCAGGACCTGACCACGCCGGCGTTCATGCGGCTCGTCGCGGCACGCGGCGCGCCCGATTTTTTTGTCACCGAGTTCGTGCGCGTCCACGCCACGACGCGCCCCGAGCCGGAACTCGCCGAATTTCTCGCGCGCAACGACACCGGTCGCCCCGTCGTCGTCCAACTCATCGGCGAAGACATCGCGGCGATGACGCGCGCCGCCCGCGAGTTCGCCGCGCTCGGTGCCGCCGGTGTTGACCTCAACCTTGGCTGCCCCGCGCCGAAGGTGTTCCGCAAAAACGTCGGCGGCGGTCTGCTACGCGACCTGCCGCGCGTGGACGCCCTGCTGGCGGCGTTGCGCGACGCGCTGCCGGCGACGCCCCTCTCGGTGAAAACGCGCACCGGTTTCGACCACCGCACCGACCCGTCCGACCTCTTCGACCGGCTGCTCGAAATCGTCGCGCGGCGCGGCGTTGACCTGCTCGCCGTGCACGCGCGGGACGTGCGTGGTCTTTACCGCAGCCCCGTGGACTACTCGTTCGTCGCGCGCGCCGTCCGCGCCGTTCCGTGCCCCGTCTTCGCGAACGGCGAAATCTCGTCGGCGGAGCGCGCTGCCGGCGTCGTCGCCGCCACCGGTTGCGCGGGCGTGATGTGCGGACGCCACGCGGTCCGAAACCCGTGGCTGTTCCGGCAAATCCGCGAACGCTTCGCCGCCGGTGGCGGCGGCGCGGTTTTCACGCCGACGCTCGCGGACGTGCGCGCCTACATCGGCGAACTCGCCGAGGTCGCCGGCGGCTCGGTCGGCGCGCTGAAAAAGTTCCTCAACTTCGTCGGAACCGGCGTTGACGCGCAGGGACGTTTCCTCGCCGAGATGCGCCGCGCGCCGGACCTCGCGCAGTTGCTCGCCGTGTGCGACGCGCACCTCGTTGCCGGTGGTCGCGGCGCGGAACCGTTTTCGCCGGAGCCATACGCCGGCGTCGTTTCGCGCCCGAACTGCGAGGCGTAGCGCGTGGTGCCGCGCCTCATTCCTGTCTGTCCGCGAAAGCGTTTTTGTGAAAAAACGGCGCGCAACGCATGAAGATAACAGACCTCAACACCGGCAGGGACATCGGCTCGAACTGCCTGCTCGTGCAAATAGCCGGCTTCCACCTGCTCGTTGACGCCGGAATGCACCCGAAGAAGGACGGCGCCGCCGCGCTGCCGCGCCTGAACGAACTGCCCCCGCTCGACTATGTCATCCTGACGCACTGCCACCTCGACCACGTCGGCGCGCTGCCGGTGGTGCTGCGAAAGCAGCCGCGCGTCGAAATCATCTGCTCGCCCGCCTCCGCAATCGTCGTGAAGCGCATCCTGCGAAACAGCGTCTCGGTGATGACGCGCCAGCGCGAGGAGACGGGCATCAAGGACTACCCGCTGTTCACCTACGGCGAACTCGACGCCGTCGAGCGCGCGCTGCGCCCCGTGCCGCTGCTCAGCCCGCGGATTCTGCGCGCCGGCGACGGCTCCGAAATCACGCTCACGCTCCACCCCGCGGGGCACGTCGCCGGCGCCGTCGGCGCGCTCATCGAGCACCGGCACCGGCGGATTTTCTTCACCGGCGACGTGCTCTTCCACGACCAGGAGACCGTCCCCGCCGCGCAATTTCCCGAAGGGCGGTTGGACACGCTTGTCACCGAGACCACGCACGGCGCCACGCCCACGCGCCCCGAGGTGACGCGCGCGAGCGAGACGCGCCGCCTGCTCGACACGCTCAACGCCACGCTCGCGCACGGCGGCAGCGCGCTGGTGCCGGCGTTCGCGTTCGGCCGCATGCACGAGATGCTGACCATCTTCCACGAGGCGCGGCGGCGCGGCGCGCTCGCCGAAGCGCCGATTTTCTGCTCCGGGCTGGGCGTTGACCTCGCCGACTACCTCGACCAGATGAGCCGCAAGGCGGGCTGGGTGAACTTCCGCCGGCACATCCTCACCGACCTCAAAATCCGGCCGCTCGAAAATCGCTTCACGCCGCCCGGACAGGACCTCGCCGAGAAGGGCATCTACCTGCTCTCAAGCGGAATGCTCGTCGAGAAAACGCCCGCGTGGCGCGTCGCCGCCAACCTGCTCGACCACCCGCGCAACGCCATCTGCTTCGTCGGCTACTGCGACCCCGACACGCCCGGCGGCCGGCTGCTGGCGCGCAAGCACGGCGACACGTTCCTCTTCCACGGCCTCGACCACGTGGCGCACATCCGCGCCACGGTGGAGCGGTTCCACTTCAGCGGGCACGCGCCGCGCGAGGAGTTGGTGGCGTTCGCGCGCCGCGCCGAACCGCGCTCGATTGTCATCACGCACGGCGACCCGCCGGCGCGCGAGTGGTTCGCGGAGGAGTTCGCCATCGAACTGCCCGGCGCGAAGGTCACCGACCCGGAACCGGGCGTGACGTGTTTGGTGTAGCGGCGGCGAAGTTCGCCGCACCACCGGTGCCACTGGCGGCGGCGGCGGCGGTCACCGGTGCCGTCGGCGTCACAGCGGTTCGACGAGCAGGAGGCGGTCGGCAAGCAGGGCTTTGACGCGCACGGGCGCGCCGGCGGCGATGGGTGCGGCGGAGTCGCTCACGGCGTCGAGAATCTCGTTGCGGTTGCTGAACGTGATCTCCGCCTGTCCGCCCGGAGCGCGCGCCGGCGGGATGGTGATATAGACCTTGCCGGCGGCGCCGACGGCGTCGGCGTAGCGCACGGTGCCGTCGCTTTGGAGGCGCATGAGGCGACGACCGGTCTGGTAAATCGCCCACAGGAGCGCGACACCGGCGAGAAGACCCGCACCGCTCGCCGCCACGACGCTCGCGGTGCGCTCATACACGAGCGAGCCGACGCCGCCGAAGCCGAGGAAAAACGCGGAGACGGTGCGCGTCGAAAACAGCGAGCCGTCGCCGTCACCGGCGGTGTCCGGTGCTTCGAGGTTTCCGTGGTCGAGGCCGAAGACGGTCATCAGGAGCAGGACGAGCGTGATGACGCCGGCGACGATTCCGATTGCGGCGAAGAACTGTCCGGCGGTGTCGGTCTTGCTCCACATCTCGGCGAGGTCTGCGAAGAAGCCGGAGCCGCCGGCGGGACGGGCGGCGGCGTCCGTCTGGGAGGCGGCGGCGATTGTTGCGAAAAGGGCGGGGGACATGCCCGCCGTGTTTGGGGAAAGCGTTTTCGCGGGCAAGCAACTTTTGCGGCGGTGCCGGCGGTCGCGCGCCACCTTTCGCGTTGCCAACACCGCGCCTTCGCGCCACACCTTGCGCCCTCTTTCTCTCTTCCAATTATCACGCACCATGTCCGAAGAAAACACACAGGAACCCGCCCTTTCCGGCAACCTGCTCGTCGCCCAGAGCGGCGGCGCAACCTCCGTGGTCAACGCCACGCTCGCCGGCGTCATCGAGGAGGCGCTCAACCATGAGGACGAAATCGTCGAGATTTACGGCGGTCGCAACGGCATTCAGGGAATCCTGAACGAGGACTTCATCGCGCTCGACTCCGAGACGCAGCAGACCGTGCGCGGTCTCCACCAGACGCCCGGCGCCGCCCTCGGCACCTGCCGTTTCCAACTGCGCCCGCAGGACCACGAGCGGCTGCTGCAGGTCTTCGCCGCGCACAACATCCGGTTCTTCATCTACATCGGCGGCAACGACTCGCAGGACACCGCCGCCAAGATTGACGAACTCGCCAAGGAGCGCGGCTACGCGCTGCGCGTCATCGGCGTGCCCAAGACGATTGACAACGACATCGCTGTCACCGACCACTGCCCGGGCTACGGCAGCGCGGTGAAACACATCGCGGCGACGGTGCGCGAGATGGCGTTGGACAACCTGTCCATCGCGCAGCACAACTTCGTCTCCATCCTCGAAGTCATGGGGCGGAACACGGGCTGGCTCGCCGCCGGTGCCACGCTCGCCAAGCGCCGCAACGCGCTGCTCGAGGACGCGCCGCACCTCGTGCTGTTGCCGGAGGTCGAGTTCAACCAGCAGGCGTTCGTCGAGGCGGTGCAAAACGTGCTGCGGAAACAGAAATTCTGCTTCGTCGTCGTCTCCGAAGGCGTCAAGGACGCCGACGGCAACTACCTCGGCGCGAACGCGACCAACATTGACGAGTTCGGACACCCCGTGCTCGGCGGTGCCGGCGAGCACCTGCTGCGCCTCGTCGAGGAAAACATCGCCGGCGTCAAGGTGCGCGCCTCCAAACTCGGCATCGCGCAGCGCGCCGCCGCGCGTTTCGCGTCGAAAACCGACGTGGACGAGGCGGTGCTGGTCGGTCGCGCGGCCGTCAAGTTCGCCGTCGCCGGCGAGACCGGAAAAATGGTCGTTCTCGTGCGCGACGACCTCGCCGGCGGTCCTTCCGGCTACGCCGTGAAGACCGACCTCGTGCCGCTCGACGAGGTCGCCAAGGTGGTCAAACCGTTCCCCGCCGCGTGGATTGGCTCCGACGACAAGTTCTCCGTCGGCTTCCAGTTCACCAAATACGCCACCCCGCTTATTCAGGGGGAAAATCCGGTCGCCTACGAGGGCGGGTTGCCCAAATACGCCTACCTCTCCGGCGCCCGCGTCGAGCGTAAACTGGAGCGTTATGACACCCTTCGCTGATAATCTGCTCGGGACACTCCCAACCACCGGTGGCGGCGACGTTGCCGGTGACAGCGCTGCCGGTGACGGCACGAGGCGGCGGCGAGACCGGAAACGGCTTCGCCGCCGCTGGTCTTTTGAAGCGAGGGCGAGCGCGGTGTTCGCGGCGGTCACGTTGGCTGCTGCGGCGGCGGCGATGGTGCCGGTGACGGCGGCACCGGTGACGGCGACACCGGTGGCGGTAACACCGACGGCGGCCAAAGGGACGGCGGCACCGGTTGAAAAACCGGCACCGGTGGTGAACCGGCGCGTCTGGGGAAAATTGCCCGACGGGCGGGAGGTGTCCTTGTTCACGCTCGAAAACGGGCGTGGTCTGCGCGTCCGGATGTGCGAACTCGGCGCGGCAATCGTTTCCATCGAAGTCCCCGACCGCGCCGGCAAACGCACCGATGTCGTGCTGGGATACGACGACCTCGCCGGCTACGCCGCCGACGGTTCCGCGATGGGCGTCGTCGTCGGTCGCTACGCGAACCGCATTGCCGGCGCAAAATTCACGCTCGACGGAAAAGTTTTCTCCCTTGCCGCTAACAACGCCCCCGGCGGCGTTCCGTGCTCATTGCACGGCGGACGACGCGGCTTCAACCGGCAACTCTGGCGCGGAGAAATTCTCGCCGGCGACGGCACCGGTGGCGGCGAAATCCGCTCCGGTGGCGGCGACGGCACCGGTGGCGCGGCGGTTCGGTTCCGCTATCGCAGCGCCGACGGCGAAGAGGGATTTCCGGGCAATCTCGATGCCGGCGTCACCTACTCGCTCGGAAACGATAATTCGTTGCGCATCGTTTTCTTCGCGAAGACCGACAAACCGACCCCGCTCAATCTCACCCAGCACACTTACTTCAATCTCGCCGGCGGCGGCGGGGGCGATGGCGGTGGTGCCAGCAGCGGCACCGGTGACATCCTCAATCACACGCTCCAAATTCGCGCCGACGCCTTCTTGCCGGTCAACGCCGGTCTCATTCCGACGGGCGAGTTCGCACCGGTGGCGGGGACGCCGTTTGATTTTCGCGAACCGCGGCGCATCGGCGAATGCATCGCCGGCGCGCACCCGCAACTGCGTCTCGGCGGCGGTTATGACCACTGCTTCGTCCTGCGCGGCAAGACAGAGCCGAAAACCGGCGGAACGCCCGATGTTCTCACCGGCACCACACCTGACGCCGTGCTCCACGCCCCGGGAAGCGGGCGGAGTTTGTGTATTTTTACCACCGAACCCGGTCTGCAACTTTACACCGGCAACGGCCTCGCCGGCGTTCAAGGCAAAAACGGCGCACGCTATCCGCGAAACGGCGGCGTCGCCCTCGAAACCCAACACTTTCCCGACAGCCCCAATCAACAAAAATTCCCTTCCACCATCCTCCGCCCGAACGAGACCTTTTCGAGCACAACCATCTTCCAATTCTCGACGGAATAAATTCTTCTTGCGCGCACCACGGAACAATATCTCCTTCTGTCTGTCCTCTCCATTCGCATCCGGCTCTTACATGAACACTTACTCTCCAATGGACGGTCAGAAGTTACAAAACTGGGGTGTTCAGCCAGTAGAATGCCCAGTCAACGACAACAATGAACAATAACCAATGAAACGCTTACTAATAGAATTTATATTTGTCATTTTCCTTTTGACATCTCCATTCAGCGGTGCCGCGCCGTTGCGCCTCGGTTGGCCGGACTTCGCGCCTGCCGAGCGCGATATTCGCGAAGACGGGATGACTCCACTTACTCCACAGCAATGGGGCGAACTCGCATTTTATGTTGATGCGCTTGCCGAATGCGTGCGAACGAGGGATTTCGGAACAGTTGCTTATCCGTTCTTACAAAGAAGAGCGATACCCGGGAAACCTTTCGCAAGCGAACTGTCGCTCATTCGCGTCTCGCCGCCCGTTTGCTCAAGCGGCTTTATGCTTTCTATGAACCGGATTACAAAACAAAATACAAGTTTCGCTATGTTCGCACCCAAATTCCGAGTCGCGCCATGTCGCCAGAACGCAAAAAGGAGTATGAGGAAGCATGGGGACAGCGTGTCGGCGATCGTCCGGCGTTGATAAAACAAAGCGATACGCACGAATACGTCAGTGGAATCTTTCTGCTCGCGGCAAGCGAGGTGTATAAACTAAACCCTCCGAAAAAATCGTAACCCTTACACAGTATCGAGGGCATTAGCCCTTGAATTTTTATGCCACCGCTTCGCGGTTCGCATTGTGGTTGGGGGGCGACGAGAACAGGGGCTTGCGCCCCTGCCTATGTTATGCGCCCCTACGGGGCTGGCGCGCAGGCCTCCGCCCCCTCGCACAAAGCATCTTTGCTACGTTGTCAGGCCGCTACACACATGGAGCGCCGACTTTCAAGTCGGCTTGGGGGAGGTGCGGCGTAGCCGCCTTGCTTCTCTTTTTTAGAGTGGCGGCTGCGCCGCATGGAGTAGCGAGCCGACTTGAAAGTCGGCGCTCCATGTGCGGCGCTCCATGTATGCGGCGCTCCATGTGCGGCGCTCCGTGTGTGTATCGGCTTGTTCTGGCGTTTCTTACTCGCCGGCGGGAGTTTCCGCCGCCGGTGCCGGTGTTTCCGCCGCTGGGGCGGCGTCGGTGTCGGGGGCTGGGGCGGGCGTGGTTCCGGCGGAATTTGCGGTGGCGGTTTCGGCGGCGTTGATGGCGGCCTCGGTGGTGGCGTCGGCGCGCTCAATGGCTTTTTCGCGCTCTTCCTTGGTGAGCATTTTTTTGGCGATTTCCGCCTCTTTTGTGAGCGGGAAGCGGGTGATGATGTCGTTGAGGTAGCGGTTGGCGACGTCTTCGAGGCGCAGGTGCCGGTTTTGCGGGGAGTTCATGCCTTTGAACGCCTTGACCGCGCCGAGTTGGGCGGCGGGGACGTCCTTGATGCTGCTACCGTAGAAGACGCTCACGCGCAGGAAGGTATTCATGGCGGCCTCATACTTTTTTTGTTCGAGTTGGCATTCGCCCTTGATGAGGTGGACTTGGGCGAGCGTTTCGGGGTTCACGGAGTCCTTGATGAACGCCTCGCACTCGCGCAGAACGGCGGCAATGTCGCCCTTGCGCCGCATTTGGTCAATGCGCGCGAGGCGGATGCGGTCTTTGAGGCGTTCGATTTTGACGACGCTTTTGTCGTCGGAGAAGGTCTGGATGGAACCGTTGACGATGGGGTCGAATTGCGCGATGAGGTCGTTCACGATGAGGTCGTTTTTGAGTTGCATGGCGGCTTCGAGTTTGACGCTCGCGGCGTCGAGCCACCACGACCCTTGGACGGTTTTGACCTTGTCGAAGAAACTGACGACCTTGTCCACGGCGGTCAGGGATTCGAGGAATTTGCCGCGCGCGAGCAGTTCGCGCGCCTGTTCGAGGGGTTGTGGTTCGTCCTCCCAACTGATGTGTCCGATGTCGGCGATGGCTTTCTTTTCCTCCATGTTTGAGCCGCCGGTGGTGACCGTCCGGACGACGAACGGCGGGCGGATGGTTCCCTTTTTGGGGGAGTTTTCGCCGGAGAAGTAGTCGTTGACCGGCCAGATGTCCCATTTGTCGCCGGTGCGCCAGTAGAAGAAGATGGGTTTGCGCGCTTTGGGGGCTTCGGCGGTGGTGGCGAGGGCGGGTTTGGCGGCGGGACGGGCACCGGCGGCGGCACCGGCGGCGCGCGCGCCGTTGGCGGATTGGGCGGAGGCGTCCGGCGCGGCGGGAAGCGCGAGCAGGGCGGCGAGCGCGAGGGCGGCGGCGAACGTGGCGGCACCGGCACCGCCGGCGGCGGTCGCGGCCTTGGCGGTTTTGAGTGCGAAAGAATTCGGGCGGAGCGTTGTCTTGGCGTGTTTCATGGGTGGGCGCGTGGATTGGTGAGCGGTGGCGGTGTTTGGTTGCGGTGCCGGTGGCGAATGCCGCGCTTACTTGGAACCTGCCGCCGGCGGCGTCGGCGAGGTCTTCGGCGTGTTGCCGGTGATGGTGATTTCGGCGGGCGTCTCGCTGACCTTTGGCGGTTTGACGAAGGCGGAGTATTTGGGTTGGAGACCGCGAACGTATTCGGACTCGGGCTGCTTGTTGGCGACTTCGTCGTGCAGGAACGACCAAATCGTGCCGCCGACGCCATCTTTGTCGTGCATTTGCTCGAAACAGGCGATGACGCGCAGGTATGCTTTCGCGGTGACGGTTCCAAAGTTTTTCCACGCGAGGAAGCACCGCCGGTAGTAGTTGATTGCCTCGGCGCGGCGGTTTTTGCGTTCGAGTTGTCCGCGCGCCTCCTCAACCCGTCCGAGGTAGTAGAGCGACCATGCGGTTGCCTCGCCGCGCCAGATTTTGGTGGCGCCGATGCGTTTGAGGGATTTTTCCGCTTCTTCGAGCAGTTTGAGCACGGCGTTCTTGTCTTCGGCAGTGGCTTTGGAATTTTGCGCGACTTGGTCGGCGTATTCGATGATTGCGCGGGCGTCGGTGAGGCGAATGTCTTTTTCTTTGCGGTCAATGATGCTGTAATCGTCCGCTTCTTTGAGCAGTTCGTGGGCTTCGCGCGGTTTGCCCTCGTGTTCGAGCAGGACGATTGCGCGGGCGAGGAAGCCGGTGTCGGCGTAGTCGAGCGAGTCGCGGTGGTGGTCGAGAATGTATTGGGCGTATTCGGCGGCGCGCCGGTAGTTCGCGTCCACGACATTCGCCGGTTTTTTCTCGATTTGCGCGCGCTGCGCTTGCAAGACGAGGTAATCGGTGGAGGCGGCGAGCAGTGCCGGACTGAGTTCCTCTGCCTTGTAGAGTGTCGGGATTTTGCCGATGTTTTCGAGATACGCTTCTGGCGGACCTTTGAGCAGGTCTTTTTTGGTCGCGCTCAAACGCGCCACTTCCGCCCGCGCGAAATAGCGGCGCGCGGCGGTCAGGTTCGGGTTTTTCTCCTTGGCTGAGCGAGGTTTAAGCGTCTCCTGAATGAAACTGTCCGCGATGCGGCGCACCAGCGCGTTCACTTCGGCGTTGATTTGTTGTTGGGACTTGGACGGGTCTTTGAGTTTGAGCGAGAGCAGTTGCGAGCGGAACGGTTCCTGCTGCTCTTCCGCTGCATCGCGCGCTTCCTTGCGCGCTTTGACGAGTGCCGCCTCGTAATCGGTCAACGCCTTGCGCGCGCGGTCGAGGGCGGCGCTCGCGTTGTCGCGCGCGTCCTTGAACTGTGAACTGTCGTCGCGCGCAAAATTGGCGTCCGCCTTCGCTTTTGCTTCCTCGCGTTCGGCGAGTTCTTTTTTGGCGTTTTCGAGGGCTTCGACGGCGTTTTCCGCCGTTTGCGCCTTGCGAATGGCGAGACGGGACTTGCGAATGACGCGGCTGGCGAGTTCGGACATCAGCATTTCGACGTTTTCTTTTTTCGGGTCGCTGATGTTGCGCAGAATCGCGTTGGCGAGGATTTGCTCCGGCTTTTGGGTCAGGTATTCGTCGGGAATTTTGATTTTTTCGCGGTCTGCCTCTGCGCGGCGTTCCTTTTCGGTTTTTCCCATTTTTTCGATGGAGCGCAAAATCCAGTAGAGGTGGTCGAGGGCTTTGGGCGAGTCCTTGTTCCAGTTGTAGAACGTGACATGGATGTCGCACAGTTTCGCCCATTCGCCTTGCTGCGGGAGGCGGCGGTTGAGTTCGCGCACCACGTGGTCGAAAGTGTATTGGTTGTTCTTCGCGGCTTTGGCGGCTTCAATGTAGTAAGCAATCGCCTTTTTCAGGTTATCTTGCTTGTAGTCATTGGGTTTCTTCGTGTCCTCCGAGTAGCGGAAATAAATGTCGCCGATGAGCGTGAGCACTTCGGGACGTTGCCGCTCGATGTCATCAGCAATCGCCGTCGGCGGGCTTTTGTAGTCGCGCAACCACGCCTCGGCGTCGTCATAAGCACCTTTGACGTTGTTGAGATTGAGTTTGACGATGGCGAGGCGGTAACGGGCATCGGGAACGAAATTTCCGTTCTTATACCTCGTAAGGTAATCGTCCATCGCTTCGAGCGTGGGTTTGTATTGTCCTTGGTAGAACGCGCACAAACCGCGCATGTAATACATCTGTTCGAGTTGCTTGCTCTTAGGCCAATTCGCGATGAATTTGGCGACTTCTTCGCCGCACAATTTCCACTCCACGAAGCGGAAGAGCGAAACGCAAATATACCAATCCACCCATTCCTTGTAGGTGTCTTCCAACGCAACGTTCTCGCGCGCCCAGCGGAATTGCCTGATTGCCTCTTGATAATCCTCGTTCTCGAAGGAAATTTCACCGAGTTGCACGGCAACTTCGCCGCGTTGCTGACTCTTTTTGAAATTATTAAGAAAATCCCTGCATGCGGCGATTGCTTCCTTGTTGCGGTGGACTTCGCGCAACGCCCGAATGTGGAAAAAGCGGGCGATGTCCATGAAGGCGAAGTTTTTCGGCGCGTTGTCAAAAACGTCGTTGAAGGCGACTAATGCTTCCCACGGGCGCTTGAGTTCGAGCAGACACAGCGCGATGCGGTAGGAGAGGAAGGCGTCGTAGTTGGCAATGCCTTCGCGGAATTTTTTGACGGCGTCGGCAAACACGTCGCGGTCGTGTTCCGCGCGTTCAATCGCCTCTTTATGAGCGGGGTCCTTGTCGGGATTGGGGTTTTTCTGGCGTGCGATGGTGACTTTTTGCTCGGCGGTTTTTTCGGCGCGCACGATGAGCCGTTCAATCGCTTTGCTACGGAGCGTTTCCTGATAGGTGGCGAGTGCCTGACCGTAAATGCGCGCGCGGCCGGCGGTATCGCCGTCGCCGAGGCGTTCGCCCTGCTCAAAGAGGGAGTCGCCGATGTCGAGGCGGCGGAAGTTTGCCATGACGAGGTCGAGCGGGTTGCCGGAGATGGCGGCGTTGATTTCCTCGTTGAGTTGCTTTGCCTCCTTGGTCATGCCGAGTTTGGTGTAAATCTCGACGATTCGCGTTCCTGCCTCCTTGTTTTCGGGCAGGAGGAAGTATTTGCTGGCGATGCGCGGCAGGAGCAGTTTTTCGAGGTCGCTGCGCAGGATTGCCTCGCGCTTCGGCTTGTCCATTTCGGCCGCCTGTCCCTCGTGGACGCGCGAGAGCATGACGGCTGCGCGGGTGCGCGTTGCCTCGTTCACGTCAATGGCACCGCGCCGCAGCAGGGGGGTGAGTTGGTTGATGGCATCGTTCCACTTCATCTGCTTGGAGAGCACCTCGGCGAGGGTGATTTGGGCGCGGAGGCGGAAGTTGTCGTTGTTGTCGAGCAGGTTGTCGGTGCCTTTCGGGTATTTGCTCGTGTCGAGGAAAATCTTCAATTCCTTCTCGGAGAGTGCCCAGTATTGCATCGCCAGTTCGCGTTCCTTCTCCTTCTCCATGTCGAACTTGCCGGCGATGCCGTGGTAGCAGGAGGCGAGGCGCAGGTGGAAGAGCGCATAGGCGGCGACGTTCGGGATGTCGTTCGCGTGCTTTTCGATGAGTTGCGTGTATTGCGGGACCGCCTCCTTGAGTTTGCCGGCGAGGAAGTTCTTCTCCGCCTTGTTGAACAGGATTTCGACGGGGGGGAGTTGCTGCGCCGCCGGTGCCGGCGCGGCGGCGGCGTCAAGCGCGGCGAAGGGCAGGGCGGGAAAAGCGGCTGCAAGGGCGACAAGACCGGCGAGCGTGGACACGGCGGGGCGGGAGGAGGGACGGGACATGGCGGAGCGCGTTGTGTGAGGAGAGTTCAAGGCGGTTTGCATTCGTTGGGCGGGCGTCTGGCGTTTTCTGGAACGCTCCGCACAATGCCAACCCGCCACCGGTAACGACAACAAAAAAAGCCCCAGAGGTTCCGCCGCTACCGCCGCCGCCGGTGCCGTCAGTCCAGAATGTCGAACGCGAGCGGCGGCATGGTCGAGGTTGCCTCGCGCACGAGGGTCGCGCGCAGGGCGTCCAAGGCGTTGCCCTCCATTTTTTTGCCGGCGATGGCGCGCATGTGCGCGGGCTGGTTCTCGATGAAGAGCCGGTCTATCAGCAGCCGCCAGAACGCCGGCAGCATGCCGAGGTCGCACGCGAGGCGGGCGAGCGAGAGCGCGCTCATCGCCTCGCAGGAGCACAGCAGGCGGGCGTTGCGCAGGGTGGCGACGCTGCGCGCCACGATGTCGTGGAGTTTGACGGGGTCGCTTTCGAGCAGGCGCAGCCGCGCGTCGCGCTCGCGCTCGATGATTCGTTCCAGCCAGTGTTCGAGGTGGTTGAGAATCTGCGTCTCGGTCAGACCGAGCGTGTGCTGGTTCGATACTTGGAAGATGCTGCCGGCGGCCTCCGACCCTTCACCGAGCCAGCCGCGCACGGTCAGCCCGTCGAGCGACACCGCCTTGATGACCTTGTCCATCTGACCGGAAAGCACCAATCCGGGCAGGTGCAACATGGCGGAGCCGCGCAGACCGGTGCCGAGATTCGTCGGGCACGTGGTTAGGTAGCCGAGGTCGGGGTTGAAGGCGATTTTGAGCGCGCCGTCCAGCGCGCTATCGAGTTCCAGCGCCTGTTTCCAGACGCGCCCGAAATGGTAGCCGCCGCGCATGACCTGAATGCGCAGGTGGTCCTCCTCGTTGACCATGACCGAGCAGGTCTGGTCGCGCGTGATGAACACGGCACAGTTCTTGTTTCCGGCGAGTTCGCGGCTGATGAGGTGGCGCTCGACGAGCAGGGAGCGGTTCTCCTCGTCGAGGAAGTCGAGATGGAAGCAGTAGCCCTTGCGGAAGTAGCCGCTGGCACCGATGGCGCGCTCGCAAAGTTCGAGCACGGCGCGCCGCTCGGTGGCGTCGGCATGTCCGGGGAAGGGGTGACCGGTGAGGTTGCGCGCGAGGCGGATGCGCGTGCTCAACACGACCGGCTGCTGGTCGGCGATGTTGCGCATGAGGTCGGCCTCCGCGCTGATGAGTGGTTCGACCATCATGGCTGCGGGAGTTCCGGCGAGTTCGCGGCGGAGGCGTCACCGGTGGTGACGGCGTTCGCGGCGCGTCGCGCGGTGGCGTTCTCGGCGGCGGTGATTTCACGCTCGATGCGCCGCGTCTCGTCGCGCAAGCGCGCCGCCTCCTCGTAGTTTTCGACCTTCACGGCGTCGAGCATGCTGCGGCGGACGCGGGCGGCGGTCGCGCGTAGCGCGGACAGGTCAGCGGAAATGGGGGAAGTGCCGGACGCCGCCGGTGCCGGTGACGCCGCTGCCGCCGCCGGTCTCGGAACCGGCAACGTTGGCGTCTCCGCCGGCGGGGGAGATTTCTTCGCTTTGCCGGTCGCGTCCGCGCCGGTCTTCACGCCGGACACCACCGGTGGTGCCGGCGGCGGCGCTTTTTCCGCTTCTTTGGAAATGTCCGCCTTGCCCGACTTCTCCTTGTTCGCGCTTTCCAAGCCCGCCGGTGCCTTGCCGTGGTGCTCCGGTCCGGGCTGAATCTGCGGCAGGATGTCGCGAATCTCCGACGCGAAAACGTTGTAGCAGTTCGCGCAGCCGAGGCGGTGCGTCTTCTCGAAATCTTCCGAGGTGAGGCCGCAGTTCGGGCAGCATTTGCGCTTCGGCGCGCCACTGCCGGCGGCGGCACCGCCGTCCTTGTCCTGCCCGTTCTCGGAGACGATTTTGGCGAGCGCGGCAGCGACGGCTGCGGCGGCGACTGCGAAGAATTGCTTCAACGGCGGCATCCCTTTTTGGGGGGAGAACATCGCGAGCGTCTGCGCCATCGGCGAGTCGTCGCCGCCGTCACCGGTGACGGTCGAGATGCTGGCGATGCCGGCGAAGCCGTCGGGCAACGGCGGCAACGCCGCGAGCAGTCCCTTCTTGTTGGCGCATTTCTCGCACAAGTGCACTTCGGCGACCTTTCCGTTGGAAATCTCGGTCAGGTGGACATTGGCGGGGGCGCCGCATTTCGAGCACAGGATGGTGTCGCTCATGGTGTCGGTGGTTGGTCGTGAAAAGGCGTGGGAGGCGTGGGAAAAGGGGCGGGATGGCGCGACGGAAAAACTTCGTTGCCGGCGTTATGCCGCCACCGGTGGCGCGGTGCAAAAAGAAAGTTCGGCGTCGGAACGGGGGCGGGCGGCGCGGGCGCGAAACCGGACACAAAAAAAGCGCGCCGGAACGACTGGCGGACTGCGCGCCCGCCGCCGTCGCCGGCGCCTTCGTTTCTGGCGGAAACCGCGCCCCGGTGTTTAGAGGGCCTCCGAATCCTTCTCGCCGGTGCGGATGCGGACAACCGACTCCAGCGGCAGGACGAAGAGTTTGCCGTCGCCGATTTTGCCCGTGCGCGCCGCGCCGGAAATCGTCTCGACGACCTTGGCGAGTTGCGCGTCATCCACCGCGACCTCCAGTTTCACCTTCGGCAGGAAGTCCACGGTGTATTCGCTCCCGCGGTAGATTTCGGTGTGCCCCTTCTGGCGGCCAAATCCCTTGACCTCGGTGACGGTCATGCCCTCGATGCCGATATCGGCGAGCGCGGCTTTGACCTCTTCCAGTTTGAACGGCTTGATAATGGCTATGATGAGTTTCATGGCGGTTGTGTGTGTTGCGTGTGTTGTTGTGTGAAGTTTTGAGTTTTGGAGCAAGAGTTCCTTGCCCTGCGAAGGGCTCTTTAAGCAGAAGCGGTGCCAAGAGGAAGCGACGCCAGCGCTTTGTCAATGAGGGCGGGGTCGGGACCGCCGCCCATTGCGGCGTCGGGTTTGCCGCCGCCTTTGCCGCCGAGGGCGGCGCAGACGGTCTTAATCAGGTCGCCGGCACGGGTGCCGGCGGCGATGGCGGCTGGGGAGCATTGCGCGACGACGCTGGCTTTGCCGGCGATGGCGGCGGCAAGGACGACGATGTCCACCTGCTTGGCGACAAGGTTCGCGAGGTCGCGAAGGGCGACGGGGGTCTCGAAGTGGGGAATGTCGCCGGCGGGGGCGGCGTGAACGCCGCCGCTGGAACTGGATAGGTTGCGGACAACGATTTTGAGGGGAGCACCGGCACCGGCATTCTGGCCACTGACCACTGACCCCTGCCCCAGCGGCGAGGGCGTTGGCGAGGGCGGCTTGTTCGCGTTGTTGGTGGGAGCGGAGTTTTTTCTCGGCGGCGGATTTGTCGGCGAGGAGTTGCTCGAACTTGGGGAGCAGGTCGGCGGGGGCGGCACCGGCGAGGGCGGCGAGGGCGGCGACTTTCGCGGCGTCGGCGCGGGCGGCGTCGAGCGCGGCGTTGCCGGCGAGGGCTTCGATGCGGCGGACGCCGGCGGCGATGGCGTTTTCGCTGACGATGCGGAAGGTGCCGAGTTCGCCGGTGGCGCGGACGTGCGTGCCGCCACACAGTTCCATCGAGTAGCCGTCGAGGGCGCCGGCGGTGCCGCCTATCTGGACGACGCGGACGCGCTCGCCGTATTTGTCGCCGAAGAACTGCATAATGTCGGCGCGGCCTTTGACGTCGGCGTGGGCGACTTCGGTCCACGAGACGGGGGCGTTCTCCAAGATTTTGTCGTTCACGAGTTGTTCGACTTCGCGGACTTGCTCGCGGGTGAGCGGGGCGGAGTTGAAGTCGAAGGTGAGGCGGTGCTCGTCAACGCTGCTGCCTTTCTGGGCGATGGTGCCGCCGGCGACTTTGTGGAGCGCCCAGTGGAGGAGGTGCGTGGCGGTGTGGTGGCGCGAGATGGCGAGGCGGCGGGGACGGTCAACGAGGGCGCGGACGGTGGCACCGGCGGTGGGAAGGGCGGCGGTGGCGGTGGCGGCGGCGGGGGTGAGGAGGTGGAGGAAGGTGTCGCCGGATTTTTGGGTGTTGATGACGCGCCAGTGGTTGCCGGCGGCGTCGGCGAGTTCGCCGGTGTCGCCGACTTGTCCGCCCATCTCGGCGTAGAAGGGTGAGCGGTCGAGGACGACGGCGAGGGTGCCGGCTTTGAGTTCGACGACTTCGCGGACGGTGGCGTCGGCAGCGAGGGAACCGTCGGCGTCGCCGGTGCCGCCGGCGTCGTAGCCGGTGAACGTTGTCGGCGTCTTGTCGGTGAGGGCGGAGAGGGCGATGACTTCCTTTTTCTGGGCGGCTTTGGCGCGTTCGCGCTGCTCGCGCATCAGTGCGTCGAAGCCGGCGGTGTCAACGGCGAGGCCGCGCTCGCGGGCGAGGAGTTCGGTGAGGTCGAGCGGGAAGCCGTAGGTGTCGTAGAGGGCGAAGACGAAGGCGCCGGAGAGCGTGGCGGCGGTGCCGGCGGCGGCATCGGCACCGGCGTTTTTCGTGTTGTTCGCGAGTTTTGCGACTTCGTCCTCGAAGAGCGCGATGCCGCGGTCGAGGGTTTTGTTGAACGCTTCTTCTTCGGCGCGGATGACGTCTTTGACGTGCGTCTGGCGGGCGGCGAGTTCGGGGAAGACGGTGCCCATTTTCGCGGCGAGGACGTCCACGAGTTTGTAGAAGAACGGCTCGCGGAAACCGAGCGAGCGTCCGTAGCGGACGGCGCGGCGCAGGATGCGGCGCAGGACGTAGTTGCGGTCGGTGTTGCCGGGCTGAATGCCGTCGGCGATGGCGAACGAGAGTGTGCGGATGTGGTCGGCGATGACGCGGAACGCGATGTCCACGCGCTCCTGCTCGCTATTGCCGGCGGCGGCGTCACCGGTGGTTTCGGCGTTTGCTTCGGTGCGTTTCCGCGAGGCGACACCGGTAGATGTCTTCAGCCAGAGGTGCTTGACTTCGGCGAGGAGCGTGGCACGGTTTGTCACGCCGCTTCGGGACGAAGGGAGCGATGCCACCTCGTGCTGGCTTAACTCCGGTCCGCCCGGAGCGGTGTTTTCGTATTCGACGGCGTCAACATTGTAGGCGTGCCGTCCGTCGTGGTCGCCGGGGCGGCGTCCGCGCTGACCGACAATTTTGATTTCGTCGTGAGCACCGAGGACAACGGGTTTGGCGACGATGCGCACAATGCGCGGTCGTCCGTCGAGCAGAGCGGTTGCGTAGAAGATGTCCGCTTTCTCGGTTGTATCGGTTTCATCTTTCCGCGTGGAAAACTTGCCGACGTTGCTTTCGAGGCGAACGGCGCGACGGATGATGTCGCCGATTTTGACGAGCAGGTGTCCTTCCTCGCCGCCGATGCCATTGGCACCGTGAATGGAGTGGCGAATGGTGGGCGTGTTAACGACGAATGGCAGCCCTGTGTGCGCGTTGTCGTAAATGCCGAGGACGCCGTTTGCGGGGTCGGTGAGCCAGTCACGCACGGTCTTCCAATCGCCGGCGGTTGGCGAACCGTTGTCGCCCTTGTTGATGACTGTGGTTTCGACGGGAGTGTCGAGAGCGTCTATGCTGTCCCAAGCGTCGCCGGCGGCGTCACCGGCGGTGGTGTTTTTCGGCAATGTCGAGCCGTAGCGTTTTCCGCAGAGGCGTTCGAGTTCGTCGAAGATTGGGCGGAAGATGTCGGTTTCGTAGTTGGAGATGATGCCGGTGAAGTCGGTGAAATTTTTGGTGCATTGGAGGATTGAGGCGACGCGCTCGAAGCCCATTCCGGTGTCCACGTTTCGCGCCGGCAGTGGCGAGAACGAGCCGTCCGGCTCGGCGTTGAACTGCATAAAGACGAGGTTCCAGATTTCGATGCACAGCGGGCTGCCTTTGTTGACGAGGGTGCCGGCGGTGTCGCCGGCGGGCGTGAGGTCAACGTGCAGTTCGGAGCAGGGGCCGCAGGGGCCGGTGTCGCCCATCATCCAAAAATTGTCCTTCTTGCCGCCGTGGACGATGTGGCGGGCGGCTTCGGCGTCGGAGAAGCCCGCCTCGCGGAACTTGGCGAGCCAAGCGTCGTAGGCCTCTTGGTCGAATTCGGACGGGTCGCCCTTCGCCTTGTCGGGCGCATAGACGGTCGCGTAGAGGCGCGCCGGCGGGAATTTCCACACGCCGGTGATGAGTTCCCACGCCCACGCGATTGCCTCGCGTTTGAAGTAGTCGCCGAACGACCAGTTTCCGAGCATCTCGAAGAACGTGTGGTGGTAGGTGTCCATCCCGACGTCGTCGAGGTCGTTGTGTTTTCCGCCGGCGCGGATGCACTTCTGGGTGTCGGCGGCGCGGCCGGGCGAGTAGGGGCATTTTTTCTCGCCGAGGAAAATGGGCACGAACTGGTTCATTCC
>JAISSQ010000193.1 GCA_031273045.1 Puniceicoccales bacterium | reverse complement strand
CGAATTACAAGTCGGCTCGGCTGTGGTGCGGCGCAGCCGCATTGCTTCTTTTAAAATGTGTGTCGGCTGCGCCGCACAGGGCACGCGAGCCGAATTTAATGTCGGCGCTCCATGTGTCGGCGCTCCATGTGCGGCGCGGGGCTCCTGCCCCGCTTTGCCCCTACGCCGCCGGCAGCGGCTCGGTGCCGGTGATTTCGAGGTCGTGACCGTCAAGGCCGACGACCTTGCGCGGGTTGTTTGTGAGGAGACGGATTTTGCGCGCACCCAGCGCGGCGAGAATCTGCGCGCCGACGCCGTAGTCGCGAAGTCCGGCGGACGCGCCGCCGCCGGTGGCGTTCGCACCGGCACCACCTCCGCTGGCACCACCGGCACCGGTGCCGGCGGCGTCCGCGCTCAACGGCGCGTCGCCGGAGCGGCCGACATAGACGAGCGCGCCGCGCCCCTCGCGGGCGATGGCGGCGAGGGCGGCGTCGAGCGCGTCGCGTCCGCCGCCGGCGGCGCCGCGCATTCGGAAGACGTCGCCGAGCGGGTTCTCGCCCTGAACGCGGGCGAGGGGCGGCGGGGCGGCGCCGGCGGCGGCGCTGTCGCCGAGCGTGAGCGCGAGGTGCCGGCGTCCGTCGGCGACGCCCCGGAACTCGTGCAGTTGGAACACGCCGTCGGCGCGCGGGAAGGGGCGTTCGGCGACCTTTTCGACGAGCCGTTCGCGGCGCGCGCGGTATTCGATGAGTTGGGCGATGGAGACCATTTTCAGCCCGAACTCGCGCTTGAATTCGACGAGTTGGGGGAGCCGTTTCACGGTGCCGTCGTCGTTGACGAGTTCGCACAGCGCGCCGGCGGGGAACAGTCCCGCGAGGCGCGCGAGGTCAACGGCCGCCTCGGTGTGTCCGGCGCGTTCGAGCACGCCGCCGGCGCGCGCGCGCAGCGGGAAGACGTGTCCGGGCTGGACGAGTTGCGCGGGGAGCGTCGCCGGCGAGCCGACGAGGCGGATGGCGAGCGCGCGGTCGGCGGCGCTGATGCCGGTGGTGGCGCCCTCGGCGGCGTCCACGCTGACGGTGAACGCGGTGCGCATGCTTTCGCGGTTGCGCGGGGTCATGGGGCCGAGTTCGAGGCGGCGCAACTGCTCGGCGACGGTCGCGACGCACACGATTCCGCTGCAATGGCGGACGGTGAACGCGACGAGTTCGGGCGTGGCTTTTTCGGCCGCCATGATGAGGTCGCCCTCGTTCTCGCGGTCCTCGTCGTCGGTGACGATGACGAGCCGGCCTGCTGCGATTTCGGCGAGCGCGTCCTCGACGGAGTCAAACGGTGTCATGCGCGGGAGCATGAAAGCGGGCGCGCCGGCGGCGGCAACGGCGGTTTCGGGTCTCGCCGCTTGACCGCTCGCCGCCGCCGTCGCAGTTTTCCGCCAAATGTCAGACGATTTGAATGATTCCGCCGCCGGCGGTGCCGCCTCGTCCTCCGGCGCCGTCAAGGAGACGCTTTCCACCGCCGGCGCGTGGCGGCGGCTACCGGCGGCACCTTCGTTGGCGGAGGCGCACCGGTCAATCAAGGTGGATGACTTCGCCGGCACTCGCTTCTTCGGCGCACTGCTCCGGCGTTTTCCGCGTCTGCGCAAATTCTTCGCGTTCGCAGGACCGGGCTTCCTCGTCGCCGTTGGTTATATGGACCCGGGCAATTGGGCGACCGACCTCGAAGGCGGCTCGCGGTTCGGCTACACGCTGCTGGCGGTCATTCTTGTTTCCAACCTGATGGCGATTTTGTTGCAGCACCTGTGCGTGAAACTCGGCGTCGTCACCGGCAGGGATTTGGCGCAGGCGTGCCGCGACCACTACCCGCGCCCCGTCGCGTGGTTTCAATGGGTGCTGTGCGAAATCGCGATAGCGGCCTGCGACCTCGCGGAAGTCATCGGCACCGCTATCGGTCTTCAACTGCTCTTCGGAATTCCGCTGCTGTGGGGCTGCGCCATCACCGCGCTCGACGTGTTCGCTGTGTTGTGGTTGCAAAACCGCGGGTTCCGGCTCGTCGAGGCGGTCGTTATCACGCTGATGTTGACCGTCGGCGGCTGCTTCGCGGCGGAGTTGTTTATGGCGAAACCGTCAATCGCCGGCGTCCTCGCCGGCCTCGTCCCCAGCGCGGAAATCGCCCGCGACCCGCAAATGCTCTACGTCGCCATCGGCATTCTCGGCGCGACGGTGATGCCTCACAACCTCTACCTGCACTCCTCGATTGTGCAGACGCGCGACTTCCCGCGAACCGCCGCCGGCAAGCGCGAGGCCGTGCGTTTCGCGACACTCGACTCCTCCGTCGCGCTCCTCTTCGCGTTCTTCATTAACGCCGCGATTTTGATTCTGGCGGCGGCGGCGTTTCACGGGAAACAGGAGGTCGCCGAAATTCAGGACGGCTACAAATTGCTCGGCGCGACACTCGGACCGCTCGCCGCGACGCTCTTCGCCGTCGCCCTGCTCGCCTCCGGTCAGAACTCGACCATCACCGGCACGCTCGCCGGTCAAATCGTGATGGAGGGCTTCATCAACCTGCGCGTCCGCCCGTGGTTGCGCCGGTTGATAACGCGCGGCATTGCGCTGGTGCCGGCGGTGCTCGTCATCGCCCTGCTCGGCGAATCGTGGGCGACGCGCCTGCTCGTGTTGAGCCAAGTCATCCTCTCGTTCCAACTCGGCTTCGCCGTCTGGCCGCTGCTGCGCTTCACCGGCGAACGCGCGAAAATGGGCGAGTTCACAAATCCGCTCTGGATTAAAATCTGCGGCTGGACCTGCGCCTTCGTCATCATCGGGCTCAACCTGAAACTGCTCTACGACACCGCCGTCGGCTGGAACGGATAACGCGCGCCGCCGGTGCCACCGCCGGTGCCGCCACGCCCCGAAATCGCCGCAAAATCAACCTTGCCCGCCGACGGAAAATCAAAACGCTTACGCCTCACTTTATGAAAAAACTTCTGTCAATCCTGTGCGCCCTCGCGCTCTCCTGCGGAGTCGCCCAAGCCCAAAAAGCGCCAAAAGTCGCGACCGTGGACATCTCCGTTGTCGCCACCAAATACCAAAAGGCGCAAGCGCTCGAACAACTCCTCAAAAACGACGTCGAACGCTTCCGCAAAGACGCCCAAAACGACGAGCAGCAACTGCGCTCCCTCGCCGATGCCGCCCAAAAAGCACGGGCGGACATGCAAAACAGCGCCCTCAACGAACAGGGACGCAAGAACGCCGAAAAGGCGTTCAACGAACGCGCGGCCGCCTTCGACCAGCGCCGGCAGGAGTTCGCCAACAAGCAGCGCGCCGCCGAGACGACCCTCCAGCAACGCGCCCGGAACAATCAGGAGCAAATCATCACCGACATCCGCGGCGTGTGCGAAAAAGTCGCCAAGGAGCGCGCCATTGACCTCGTGCTCCCCTCCGGAGCCGCGCTCTTCGCCGACCGCTCGCTGGACATCTCCGAAGAGGTCGTCAAGCGCCTCAACGCCGAGAATCCGACGCCCGTCGTTCCCGCAACGCCCGCCGCTCCCGCCGGCGGTGCCGTGACGCCCGCCACCGGTGGCGCCCCCGCCGCAAGCGGTCCCGAACTCGCCCCGCTTCCCACCGCGCCCGCGCCCGCCGCCAGCCGCTGACAACGCCGCCGCCGGCACCACGCCCGACAGCCCCGTGACGCCTCCGCGCTTCGGGGCTGTTTTCTTTTCCAAAAACACACCACTCGCCAAAACCGCCGCACCACCGCCGCTCCGCCCTCCATGCATCACATCTCGCTCACGATTGACGAACTCGCCGCGCTCACCGCGCCCGTCGAACGCGCCGAAAACGCCGACGCGCCCCTGCCCGCCGCCATCACCGGCATCGCCGCGCTCGACGAGGCGCGCCCCTCCGACCTCTCCTTCCTCGGCAACATCAAATACGCCCCGCAGGTCGCCGCCACCGCCGCCGGCGTCGTCCTCCTGCCCCTCGGTCACCCCGCCAAACCCCGCCCGGGGCAAATCTTCCTCTTCGTCAAAGACCCCTCGTCCGCGCTTGCCCGCGTGTGTGACAGCATCGAGCAAAAACTCTGGCCGCGCCCCGCGCCGGGCATCCACCCCACCGCCATCATCGCCGGCACCGCCACGCTCGGCGCGAACGTCCACATCGGCCCCTACGTCGTCATCGAGGACGGTGCCACCGTCGGCGACAACTCCGTCCTCGAAGCGCACGCCTACGTCGGCCGCTCCGCCGTCGTCGGCCCCGACAACTGGTTCAAGCCCCGCGCCGCCCTCGCCGAGTTCTGCGTCACCGGCGCCCGCGTCAAACTCTTCATCGGCGCCGTCGTCGGCGGCGACGGCTTCGGCTTTGAACCCGTGAAGGACCCCGCCACCGGCGAGGTCTCGCACCGCAAAATCCCGCAAATCGGCAACGTCGTTCTGGAGGACGACGTGGAAGTCGGCGCGAACGCCACCATTGACCGCGCGCGCTTCGCGACCACCCGCGTCGGTCGCGGCACGAAAATAGACAACCTCGTCCAAGTCGGGCACAACTGCCGCATCGGCCGCCACTGCTTCCTCGTCTCGCAGTCCGGCATGGCGGGCAGCACGATTTTGGAGGACTACGTCGCGCTCGCCGGACAGGCGGGGCTTGCGGGGCACCTGCGCATCGGTGCCGGCGCGCAAATCGGCGCGCAGTGCGGCGTCATGTCGGACATCCCCGCCGGCTCGCGCATGCTCGGCTCGCCGGCAATGCCGGTGAAGGAGGCACTGCGCGTCATGGCGATTCAGAAGCAACTCCCCGAACTCATCCGCCGCATGAAAACGCTCGAAGAGCGCGCCGCCTTCATCGCCGAAGCCCTCGCCGCCGCCGGCTACGCGCCCACCACCGCCGGCAGTGCCGGTTCCGCCGGTGCCACCGCCCAACCCGCTTGAAAATGGTCACACAGGAAGCGTTCCTCGAACGGCTCGCCGCCGTGCGCGCCCGGATTGACGCCGCCGCGCGCGCCGCCGGTCGCGCCGGCACCGAAATCACCCTGCTGCCGGTGACGAAGTTTCAGCCGCCCGACGCCGCCCGCTTCGCGTTCGCGGCGGGACTTGCCGCCGTCGGCGAGAACCGCGTTCAGGAGGCGGCGGAAAAACGCCCGCTGTGCCCGCCGGCACTGCGCTGGGAACTCATCGGACGCCTCCAATCGAACAAGGCGCGCGCCGCCGCCGCCGGCGTTTTCGACCGCGTGCAATCGCTCGACTCGCCCGAACTCGCCACCCGCCTCGCCCGCGTCCGCGCCGAGACGTCCCTGCCGCCGCTGCCGGTGCTCATTCAGGCGAACACGGACCGCGACCCCGCGAAGTCAGGCGTCGCCGAATTCGACGCGCTGCGCCGCCTCGCCGACGCCGTTCTCGCGCTGCCGGCGCTGCGCCTCGAAGGGCTGATGACCATTCCCGCGCTCGACTCCTCCACCGGCGGCACCGGCGGGGAAAATTCGCGCCGCGCGTTCGACCTGCTGCGCGAGTGGCGCGACGCCCTCGCCGGCACCACCGGCGCGCCGCTGCCGGTGCTCTCGATGGGAATGAGCGCCGATCTCGAACACGCCGTCGCCGCCGGCAGCACGCTCGTGCGCGTCGGCACCGCCCTCTTCGGCGGTCGCGCCGTCTGACGCGCCGCCGGCACCGCCCGCGAAACCGCCCGCGAAAAATGACCCACGACGAAACCCTGCGCCGGCTGTTCGCGCTGAAAAACCACGGCTCGAAGTTCGGCGTCGAGCGGATGGCACTCCTCGCCGCCGCGCTCGGACACCCGGAGCGCGCCTTCCCGTCCGTGCACATCGCCGGCAGCAACGGCAAGGGTTCGACCGCCGCGATGCTTGAGCAAATTTTCCGCGACGCCGGTCTGCGCACCGGCCTCTACACCTCGCCGCACCTCGTCCGTCTCGGCGAGCGCGCGCAGGTCAACCGCGAGGCGCTCTCCGACGCCGCCGCCGCCGGCTGGCTCGCCGAAATCACGCCCGTCGCCGAACGCCTCGCCGCCGCGAACGCCGACGACGCGCCGTCGTTCTTCGAGTTCATGACCGCGCTCGCGTTCCTCGAATTCCGCCGCCGGCGCGTGGACGTCGCCGTCGTCGAAACGGGGTTGGGCGGGCGGCTCGACGCGACGAACATCCTCGCGCCGGCGGTGAGCGTCATCACGAGCATCAGCGTCGAGCACGCCGAATACCTCGGCGGCACCGTCGCGGAAATCGCCGCCGAGAAGGGCGGAATCATCAAAGCGCGGACGCCGGTGGTGCTGGGCGTCGTGCCGCCCGAAGCCGAGCGCGTGCTGCGCGAAATCGCCCGCGACCGCGCCGCGCCGGTGGTGTCGGTCGCCGAGCATTTCGGCGCGCCGGAAAATTTCCCGCAGACCAACCTCGCCGGTGCCCACCAGCGCGCCAACGCCGCCGCCGCCGTCCTCGCCGCGTCGCTCTTTTTCCGCGCCACCGGCGGTGCCGGCGCGGAGGACGTTGCCGGTGCCGGCGCGGGCGTCCCCGCCGCGTTCGCCGCGTCGCTCATGCGCGTCAACTGGCCGGCGCGCTGGCAGGAGTTCGCGCTCGCCGGCGGCGGCCGGCTCATTGTTGACGCCGCGCACAACGCCGAGTGCGCCGGCGCGGTCGAGCCGCTCGTGGCGCGAATCGCCCGCGACAGCGGCGCGCCGCCGGTGGTCGTCACCGGCGTCCTCGGCGCCGAACGCGCCCGTCCGCTGCTGGCGATGCTCGCGCGCCACGCCCGCGAAATCCACCTCGTCCGTCCCGCGCAGGAGCGCGCGTGCGACTTCGCCGACCTCGAAGCGTGCCTGCCCGCCGGCTACACCGGCAGCGTTGTCCGCGACGACCTCGCGTGCCTCTTTCCCCGCGCCGGCGAATGCGCGCTCGCCCCCGCCGGCAACGGTTCCATCGGTGACGCCGGTGACGCCACCACCGGTGCCGCCGCCGCATCCGCGCCGACCATTCTCGTCATCGGCTCCGTTTATCTGGCGGGCGAGGTTTTGGCGCGGTTCCAGACCGGCGCGCCGAGCGTTGAAGGCGCGTTGCAAGACGCGCTACCGGCGTTGCCGGCGGCACCGGTGGCACCGGCGGCGTCCGCGCCCCAAAAAACGCTCGACGCGCCGGCGCGCCGCTCGCAACCATTGTCCCCGTAAGACCGCCGCCGGCACCATTTCCATTCCTCCCTTCAAGCGCATGTTTTTTCAGACAATCCGTCGTTTCGCCGACATCGTTTTCTACCGCACCCTTGCCGGCATAAAGAGCGAGGGGCGGCAGCGGTATCTGGGCTACATTTGGTTCCTGCTTGAGCCGGTGTTGAGCACCGCCGTCCTGTATTTTGCCTACTCGATGTTCATGGGGCGGGGCGGACCGCGCGCGATTCTCGCCGTGTTCATCGGCATGATTTTGTGGCAGTGGTTCGAGGGGTCGGTGATGGTCGGTGCCGGTGCCATCAAGGCGAAGTTTCACGTTCTCAACCAGTTCAACCTCCCCAAATACCTCTTCCCGCTCGTCGCCATCCTTGTGAACACGTGGAAATTCCTGTGCGTCTCGGTCGTCATCTGGGCGGGCGCGGCGGCGTTCGGCTTTTTCCCGAACGTGAACTGGCTCTACCTGCCACTCCTCTTTATCGTGCAACTGCTTTTCATTCTTGGAATTACGTTCCCCGTGAGCATTGCCGTTACACTTTGGAGCGACTTCCAAACCGTCATCGCATCCCTCTTCCGCATCCTCTTTTTCCTTTCGGGAATTTTCTATGAGCCGGAAAAAATCCCCGAACAGTGGCGCGCGTTCTACCTCGCGAACCCGATGGCGTCGTTCATTGACGCCGGCCGCGCCGTGATTTTGCGCAACGAGCCGCCGCGCCTCGAAAACCTCCTGCCCGCGCTGGGCGTTACCGCCGCGCTGCTGTTCCTGTCGTGGCTGCTGCATTTGCGCTACGACAAACGCATTTTGAAACTGACGAATGTGTAGCGCGCTGGAAAACTCCGCCGCGACCACGAAAGGCCGCCCAATGCGCAACCGCCAGACGCTCACTCTCCGCCCGAACCGCCGCTACCGCGACGCGGATTTGTCGCCCTCGGAGTTGCCGTCGCTGGAGACCCCGTGGCACGAGAAACTGCGCCGCTTGCTCTTCCAGCCGGAATACCTCGACGACTACGGCGCGACGGCGCGGCGGCTGCGGCTCGCGCGACGCTGCGCCCTCGCCGTGCTGCTGGTCTCCGCCGCCTTCTTCGTCGTGGAATGCGCGCGGCGCTGGGACGTCTTTTCGGGCGACGCGCCCTTCCTGCCCGACGACCTGCGGCAGTCCTCCCACAACGGCGCGAACCCGCGCTTCGACAGCCACGCCAACGCCGACGCTTCGCCGGCGCGCATCGCCGCGCGGTCGGACTCCGCGATGTCGTCTAATCCCGTGAGGTGAAGCCACCCGTGCACGAGGTAGAGCAACACCTCGCCGGCAACGCCCGTGCCGCGCTTGCGCGCCTCGCGCCGCGCCTGCGGGACGCACACGCAAATCTCGCCCGCGAACGGCTCGCCGCCGGCGGCGTCACCGGTGGCGGTTGAGGCGGTGCCGTCGTCGCCGGGGAACGTGATGACGTCCGTGCGCGACGGGTCGCCGAGGAACTCCTCGTGCAGGGCGCAAATGGTGGCGTCGGAAACGAACGCAACCGACAGCCAGCCCGCCGGCGCGCGCCGCCCGCGCCACTTGTCGAGCAGGCGGAAAAGTTCCTGAACGCACTCCGGCGCGGGGTCGAAGCCGGCGACTTCGCAGTAGGTCTGGACGGTTCGCATCGTTCGCGGGCGTTTGGGGAGAACTACTTTTTCGCGCCACCGGCGACGGTGCTGGCGGGCAGGAGCGGATAGAGGAAAACGCGGTCGTGCATGAGCAACACGAGGTCGTCGAGTCCGTCGCCGGTGAGGTCTGCGGTGAGTGCCTCGCGCGGCTGCCCCTCCGAACTGCGCCGCCCGCGATAGTGCGGGTTTTCGTCGAAGAGCAGGAAGTGCAGCACGCTCGTCCACCGCCCGTCCGCGCCGGCACTGCCGGTGGCACCGGCGGTGTCGCGCCGGATGATTTCAAGAACGTGCGAGACGGGGTCAATGAGCACGAGCGAGTCCGCCGCCGGCGGCGTCGCGGCGGAAGTCCGCGCTTGGAAAAAGTTCGCCGGCAGCGCGAACGTCGGGCGGAACTCCGCGAGGTCGCTCTCGTAAATCCGCGTCAGCGCGGCGCGCACGCCCCGCCGCGAAAGCGGGATTTGCGCGAGGCGCGTCCGCGCCGTGTAGAGCAGTTGCGGCGCGGTCTCGCCGGCGACGCTCCGCACGCGAACGCCCAGCGGGGCGAGGTTGCCGACGGCGATGCTGCGCTCGTGCCGGAAGACGCCGGCGGCGTCGCGCCCGAACCATTCGATTGCGCCCGCGCTCTCGTTGAACGCGAGCAGGACGGGGGCACCGGTGCCGGCGTCCTCGACGAGCACCGGCGCGCGCAGCCGGTCGGCAGCGTTCCGCGCGTTGGCCTGAAAGAGCACCGAGACCTCGCCGCCGGCGGTGATTTGAATCGCGCGCACAAACCCCTGCGAGGCGAGCAACAGCGCGGGTTTGCCGGCGACGCGCGCGAAGGAGACATCGGCGGCGGCGGTGCCCTCGAAAACGCTCTGGCGGAACGCGGAGTCGGCGGCGACCTCCGCGAGAAGCCCCTTCTCCGTCTGCCGGAAGAAGCGCGCCGCGCCGCGCTCGGCGAAGACGACCACGTCCGGCCGCCCGTCGCCGTCGAAGTCCCCGACCTTCAGCGCGGCGGGGTCGTGCCGCCCGTCATACGTCGCGCCGAGCGGCGCGAGCGAGCAACTGCCGGCGGCGGCACCGGCGGTGACGCGCTGGAACTCGCGCTTGTCGCCACCAGTGGTGAGCGCGACGGCGAATTCGCCGCGCTCGTCCGAGGCGACTTTGAGCACCTTCGGCCCGCCGGCGGCGAAGAGGGGCTTGGGGAACGCGAAGTTGCCGCGGGCGTCGAGCGCGGCGACGCCGAGGACGCCCTCCTTCTCGCTCAACGCGAGCAGACCGCGCCACGGTGCCGCGCCGCCGGCAGTTCCGCCCTTGTGCGTCTTGCACGCCGCGCCGCCGCCGGCGACGGAAGCACCGGTGGCGGACGCATCGCCGCCACCGGCGACAAGCGCGAGCGCGGTGATGCCGGCGAGCGAGGGGTGCTCGCCCGGTTCGGCGAAACCGCCACCGGCAGTGCCGCGCCACACGAGCAGACGCGCGCCGGCGGGGTCGGCGACGACGAGGTCGCCGTGCCCGTCGCCGTCGAGGTCGGTGGCGAGCGTCTGCGCCTCGGACGCGATTTCGCCGGCGAGGGGGTAGGTTTGCGCGGAGGCGGTGTCGGCACCGGCGAGCGGCTGGTCGTCGCGCTCGAAGCGCAGCGCGGAGACGGCGGCGCGGCGCGGGTCGAGCGCGACGAAGACGCCCGGCGCGAGCGGGCGCGCGAGATTCACGACGGGCGCGGGAATGCGCACGGTGGTCTCCGGTCCGCCGCGTTCGCGGAACGCGAGAACGCTGCCGGCGAGGTTTCCACCGAGTGCGCCAAAAATTTTCCCGCCGCCGGCGGCGGTGTTGATTTGGGCGGTGACGAGGCGCAAAAACATGGCACCGGCACCGCGCAAAAGCACCGGTTCCGGCAGGCGCGGCGCGGCGACGGCGTCACCGGCGGCGGCGGGCTTGCCGGTTTTGGATTTCGCCGCCGGTGCCGGCGGCGGCAGCGTGGAAAAGTCCCAGACGGCGATGCCTTCGTTGGTGAGCAGCAGTAGCGTGCGCCCGACGATGCGCAGGGTGTCGCGCGCACGGGAAGGGGTGTGGCGCTTGTCGCTGACCGGCTCGTGGAATTCGACGGCACCACCGGCGGCACCACCGGCGGCGGGCTTCGCGAACAGGACGGTCAGCCCGCCGCGCTCACTGGTGTAGGCGATGTCGGCGCGTCCGTCGCCGTCGAGGTCGCCGACGGCGAGCGCGATCATCGCGGCGTCGCCGGGCGCGGAGAGGCGGCGAAATGGGGCGTTTTCGAGGACGGGCGTCCAGCGGTCGGAGCGCGCCGCGCGGGTCGGGGAGACACCACCGGCAGCAGTGGAGCCGTTGCCGGCGGCGGCGGTGGCGCCTCCGGTGGCGGCGGGCTTCACGCGCAGGAGGATTTCGATGCGCCCGGTGTCGTTGTTGAGCAGGGCGAGGTCGGTCAGACCGTCGCCGTCAATATCGGCGGCGACGAGCGCGCGCGTGTTCCAGTCGAGTTTGGCGACGAGCGGACCGCCGAGGCGGGGCGCGTCGGGTCGCGCGGAGTCGGCGCCGGCGGTGCCGGTGAAAAGCGCGCTGGCGACGAGGGTCGCGCAAAGAAAGAGGCGTCGGAGCATTGGACGGCGAGGGAACGTGCGGTCTTCGAAAGTGGCAAGCACCCGCACCGCGCACGGCACCGGCACCGGTGCCGGCACCGCCGGCGGCGGCGGCGGGTCCGTCTTTGGCACGGGGTCTGCTTTTACCGGCGGCGCTATGCGAAACTCTTCTCGTTTTCACTTCCTCAAACTCGCCGGCATCGCGCTGGCTGCCGCCGTCGCCGCGCCGTTCGCGCACAAGACGAACGCGCCGTTCGCGCCTTCCGCGGGCGCAAACGAAATCAACCTCGCCGGCGACAAGGTGCGCGTCGGCGTGCTGCACTCGCTGTCGGGAACGATGGCGATTAGCGAAACGTCGCTGCGCGACACGCTGCTGTTCGCGTTCGACGAAATCAACGCCGCCGGTGGTGTGCTCGGCAAAAAAATCGAGCCGGTCGTCGTTGACGGCGCCTCGAACTGGCCGCTCTTCGCGGAGAAGAGCAAGCAACTGCTCCAGCAGGACAAGGTGGCGGTGACGTTCGGTTGCTGGACGTCGGTGAGCCGCAAGAGTGTGCTGCCGGTGTTCGAGCAATACAACGGGCTGCTTTTCTACCCCGTGCAATACGAGGGCGAGGAGTTGTCGAAGAACATTTTCTACACCGCCGAGGCGGTCAACCAGCAGGCGATTCCCGCCGTGGACTACTTGCTCGCGCAGGGAAAAAAGCGGTTCTACCTCGTCGGCACCGACTACGTTTATCCGCAGACGACGAACCTGATTCTGTTCAAATACCTGCTCACGAAGGGCGTGCCGGTGGCAAACATCGGGGGCGGGTTGCGAAAGGAGGGCGACACGGTGATTTCCGCCGGAAAATACGTGCCGTTCTCGCACATGGACTTCCAGCAAATCGTGTCCGAAATCAAAACGTTCGCCGCCGCCGGCGACGCCGCGGTCATCAACACAATCAACGGCGACTCGAACGTGCCGTTCTTCAAGGAAATCGCCAGCGCGGGACTGTCGCCAAGCGAAACACCGGTGGTGTCGTTCTCGCTCGCCGAGGACGAACTGCGCGCGCTGCCGACCAAAGACCTCGTCGGCGAACTCGGCTGCTGGACGTATTTTCAATCGCTGCGCACGACGGCGAACCGCGCCTTCCTGAAACGTTGGAACACGTGGCTCAAAACGCAAAACTACCCGGGCGTCGTTAAGGAAAAACGCGCCGTGGACAGCCCGATGGTGCTCTCCTACAACGGGGTCTATCTGTGGAAAAAAGCCGTCGAAAAAGCAGGCACGTTCGACGTGGACAAAGTCCGTGCCGTCCTCGAAAGCGGCGAAATCGCGTTCGACGGCCCCGGCGGCAAAATCACAATGCTCAAAAACCACCACGCGACCAAAAACGTCTATATCGGCGAAACCCGCGCCAACGGTCAGTTCAAAATCTTGGAGACCTACAAACAAGTCGTCCCCGAACCATTCCTGCTGAAAGGGTTGGACGAAAAGTTGAAAAAGTAGGACGGGAAATTGAAAAAGTAAGTGAGAGATTGAAAAAGTAAGGTGAGAGAAGAATTTGAAGAATTTGTGTAAGAGGGAAATTGGAGAATCCGGGTGGGATAAATAACCAGCCCAGTAGAGATGACAGCGATCAGCCGTGGGTGGAGTGCAAAACACGAAACCCACGGTTACCAGCAATCCAACGGAGAACCGCGTTCCCAACAGCCACACGCCAAGCCGATACACACATGGAGTTCAAAATACCCCACTTTCACTCTCGGTCGCGGAAGTCGGGCTAATCCTTCAATGTTTCAATATATTGCGCATCCCCATTAGCGCATTTCCTAAAAACTTTGTATTCTCCGCCGGTTTCATCGTGGTAAAGTACCTTATAGTATTCCCCAACGGCAGCATCCCGCTCGTCCTCGTGAGGATTGCAGGAACCACCTTTAAAAAGAGGAATCAGTGTTGTTGCTAATGACATAATTTACGAGCGAAGAAGTAAGGTGAACGAGTGAGGATGGGTAGGCAAGTGACCGAAGTGTTGTTCATGAGAATTTCGGTGTCGGAGATGTTGAACTCACCGATAAGAGCAAGAAGTTTTTTTCCGTCATTTTTCCATCTCTGTCCACGGAACACACGAGAACGGAAAAGCATGGCGGCTACGCCGCACCACCGCCAAGCCGACTTGAAAGTCGGCGCTCCATGTGTGGAACGGTCTTACAGGTCACGGGTGAGCGCGAGCAGGCGGGCGCGGAGGCGGGCGCAAAGTTCGTCTTCGGGGAGTTGCCGGTCGGGGTCGGAGGCGGGAACGAAGTCGAGCCGCACCTCGGCGCACGAAAAGGGTAGCGGCAGATAAAATCCGTCCCAACTTTTGAGACGGCGCGCGCGCGAGTAGGAGACGTCCACGAGAACCACCGGCGCGTCGAGTTTCTTGGCGAGTTGGGCGACGCCTCGGTGCATGGTGTAGCAGGGGCCGCGCGGTCCGTCGGGCGTGATGCCGACATCCTCGCCGGCGGCGAGCAGCCGGACGATTTCGAGCATGGCGGCACCGCCGCGCCAACTGCTCGAACCGCGCACAACGCCGACGCCGAGCAGTTTGAAAAACGCGGTGAGCCACGCGCCGTCGCGGCTCGCGCTGATGAGGGCGGAGATGGGCGTTTCCGGCGAGAAGCGGCGTTTGAGTTCCGGGGCGGGCAGGAGCCGGTTGTGCCAGAAGACGACGAGGCGTCCGCCGCCGGTGGCGCGCCAGCGGGCGGCGTCGGACGCGCTCATGCGCAACCGTAGCGAGCGCAGCCAGAGGCGCACGAGCAGGGCGGCGACCGCCAGAAACGGCAACAGCCACCACGCGACTTTGCGGACGCGCCGCGCCGGTGCCGCCGCCGATGCTGGCTCCGCCGGTGCCGATGCCGCCGCCGGTGCCGCCTCCACGTTCGTCTCCTCCGTTCCCGCCGGCACCGTTGTTTCTTCCGCTGACGCCGGCATCCCGCGCATGACGAGCCAAGTCACCCAGAAGCCCGGCAGTGTGCACACCATCACCCACCAGAAGTAGTTTTCGTAGCCGAGCAGTTTTTGCAGATCACCCGCCCAGAAGCCGGGCAGCAGGTAGCCGAGGAACGCCAGACCGGTCGCGAACGCAAACACGGCGGAACGGCGCGCGCCGTGGGCGGCGGCGACACGCAGCATCACCAACGCCAGCGCGGAGTAGCCGACGCCGTAGCCGAACTGCTCCGTGATGACGGCGGCGGCGACGAACATCCGCGCGTCACCGCCGGCACCGCCACCGGCGGTCAGCGCCGGCTGAAAATGCGCGAGCGCGACATAGGCGAGGTCGGGCAGGTTGAGCGCGAAAACGAACGGCCAAACGACCCGCCGGAACGTGAAACGCGCCGCAAGCACGCCGCCCAGAATCCCGCCGGCAATGAGCGCGACGACGCCGCAGGTGCCGTAAATCCAGCCGACCGCCTCGTTGTCGAGCGCGAGACCGCCACCGGCGGCGGGCGCTTTCAGGAAGACGGTGGCGAGGTTGCCGAGGTGCGACTCGGCGAGCCGGAACAGCAGGAAGAACAGGAGCAGCGCGGCGATGTCGCGCCGGCGAAAAAACTCCGCCCAGACGCCGCCCGTCTCGCGCAGCACCGCCGCCGGCGGGGTCGAGACCGGCGCGTCGCTCGCGGGGCGCGGCAGCACGAACCGGTGGAACACGCCCAGCGCGAAAAGCAACGCGGCGAGCGCGCCGAGCATCGCCGCCCACGCCGCCGGTTGCGTCCAGCCACTGGTGCCCGCCAAACGGCCGGCGGCGACGATGAGCAGCCCCTGTCCGAGCAGCACGCCGAGGCGGAACGCGCAGTTGCGCACGCCGACGAAGAAGTCGCGCCCGCGCGTGTCGAGCGCGTGCAGGTAGAAGCCGTCGGCGGCGATGTCGTGCGTCGCCGAAAAGAGCGCGATGAGCAGCAGCGCGGCGCACAGCGCGGCGACACCGGCGCCGGCGAACACGCCCAGCGCGAGCGCGCCAACGGCGCCGGCGAGCGCGAGTTGAAGCGTCCAGACCCACCGGCGGCGCGTCGAATAAAGGTCAACGAGCGGCCCCCACAGCGGCTTGATTGCCCACGGCAGCATTGCGACGGCGACGATTCGCGTGAGCGCGCCCGGTTCGACGCCGAGGTCCTGCAAAAAGATTTTGGCGACCTTTTCGACGACGCTGTTCGGCACGCCCTCCATGAAGTAAAGCGTCGGCACCCACAGCCACGGCAGGAAGCGCGCGAAGGCGTCGCGGGAGCCGGTGGCGGTGCTGCCGCCGGTGGCGGAAACTTGGCTTGGCGGCGTCGGCATGGCGTTGGACGCGCAAGATACAAAACGCCACCGCGAACGCGCAACGGAAGAACCGCCGGCGCCGCCACCGCCGCCGGCTTTGGCGTTGACGCCTTTTTTCGGGCGAAGCACCCTGCGCCGGAATGAGTTCCGACCACGCTGCGACCCCCGCCCAAGCGGCCTCCGTCCAAGAGGAAGTGCTGCAAATTTTCCGCGACACCGGTGCCCTGCTGACCGGTCATTTTATTTTGCGAAGCGGACTGCGTAGCGCGCGCTTTTTCCAATGCGCCCAACTCTGCCAGTATCTCGGCAAAGTGGCACGCCTCGTGGAACTGTTGCGCCCGAAACTCGAAGCCGCCCCGGGCGTGCTCCCCGCCGACGTCGTTCTCGCACCGGCGATGGGCGGCCTCGTCATCGGGCAGGAAGTCGCGCGCAACCTCGGTCTGCGCTTCATCTTCGCCGAAAAGGAAAACGACAAACTTGTGCTGCGCCGGAACTTCAAAATCGGCGCCGGCGAGCGCGTGCTCGTCGTCGAGGACGTGGTGACGCGCGGCGGGCGCGTTTTGGAATGCCTCGACATCGTGTCCAAGGCGGGCGGCGTGACGGCGGCGGTGACCGCGCTCGTTGACCGCTCCGGCGGTGCCGCGAAATTCCCCGTCCCGTTCGTTTCGCTGCTCGAAATGAGTTTTCCGACTTACGCGCCGGACGCGCTGCCGGCGGAACTCGCCGCGCTTCCGCCAGTCAAGCCGGGCAGTTGAATCCTTCCCGCCAAAGGACTTTCGCCAATGGAGTTCTCCAAAATCAGTCCGCGCATTTTCTTTCTTTGCGCCCTCGCGTTCATCGTCGGGTGGCGCGTTTTCCTGTTCTTTTTTGGATTTGATTTGCTCGACACCGGCTGGATGCAGCACTCCTACCAGCAAATTTTCACGGCGCCGGCGTCGGTGGAATACAACTTTCTCTATTATTTCAGCGACCTTCTCGGCGGCGTCTGGGAGGCGATTTTTCCCAATGCCGGCATTATCGGCGGCCGCGTTTTGGGACTGTTGCTGCTCATGGCGACCGTCGTGCTGATTTACCGGATGCTGCGCGGCGTTTTTCACCCGAAGGCGTTGTCGCTCGCATTCGTTCTTTGCTGTGTCTTCGCCTCTTCTTTTCCGTATTTCAACCACCACCCGCTCACAACTTTTCTAACGGTTTCCGCCATCGCGCTTTTGATGAAAGGACTCTTGCGCGGGAACGCGCTTTTCACCGCCGGTGCCGGTGCCCTGCTCGTTCTAAACTCCTTCACGCGCATTCCAAACAGCGCCGTTTTCGCGCTCGTCGCGCTGATTCCTGCGGCAGTGTTTTTCCAAGACGGAACGCGCAAGGAAACGCGGCGGGAGAGTTGTCAAAAACTTTGGCGCGCGCTGCTGGCATTCGCCGCCGGCGCCGGTGCCGCGCTATGTGCTATCTTATTTACAATGCTCGTGTTAGGGCACCTGAACATTTTTCTCAACGCGCTGACGGTGATGGGCAAAATCGCCGAGGACGACAATGCCAGCACGCACTCGCTCGCAAACATTTTGCGTTTCAACATCGGGTCGCTTGAAGTGGCGTTTCCGGTCAACGCCGTATTTGTCGCGCTCGCGCTCACGCAAATACTCGTGTTCTCGTTTGCAAGAAGGATTTCGCGTCCGGCGGTCAGAATACCACTCATGGTTTTTTCCGTTTTATTGCTCGCCGCGCTTTCCGTTTTCTACCTCAACCCGTTGCAAAACCACCTTGTCCTCATTCTCTACTTCGCCGCCGGTGTTCCGATTGTGGCGCGCCTTGTCTGGATTCTGAACGAGCGCGCGCATTGCGAATCCGGCCAGCGCGCGACGACCGAGGAATTTTTGCTTTTGCTCGCCGCGCTGATTGTGATGGCGACCTTCCCCATCGGCTCCGATTTCGGCGTCTTCAACATGGGGCGTTTCGCGCTCTGGTTCACGTTCCCAATCGGCTTCGCGATTCTCGTGCGCCATTTCCTCTGCGATTTGAAACTCACCACCGGTGCCGGCGCTCGCGGATTCACAATTTCGCGCAACGTGTTCCGCTTGGCGGCGGCATGTCTCTTCGCGAGCGTTTTCCTTGTTTTGCTGCGGCGCGGGACAATTCATTTCGCGAACGATGTCGGCTCCGTCTTCGAGAAGAAAAGTCGCATTGAAAGCGAACTTGCGCGCGGCGTTTTCACAGGCGAAGAGGTCGCGCAAAACACAAACGGACTGCTTGCCGCGCTGTGGGAAAACGGCGTCCGCGCCGGCGACGCGCTACTCTGCTACGACTCCGTTCCGACCATTCACTACCTGACTCGCACCCGCCCCTTCGCGCAAAACGCATGGCCGCTGGTCTATTCGCCCGCCCTACTCAAACACAAACTGCTTCTCGCGGAGAAAAACGCCGCCGCCGCCGGTGCCGCGCCGCCAGTGGTTGTCATGCAACGCAAGGAAAAGATGCCGCGCTGGCTCCTGCCCCTGCACAACATCGCCACCGATGCCGACGCCGCCCGCGACGCCATCATGCGCGATTTTTTACGCTCCAACCATTACCACCGGTGCTGGCAAAACAAATGGTTCGAGGTCTGGCGTTCTACCGCTTGGGGAAAACAAAAAGCCGCAGGAGGGTGAAGTTCACGAAGGGCATGGCGCAAAGTTGGGTGGCGTAGGCGAGCAGGTAGTGCCAGCCGAAGACGCCGTTGAGAAAGTGCATGAACACCCACGAGCAGACGACGCCGACAAGCGACGCCGGCAGGAAGCGCGCGTAGCGGCGGACGCGCAGCCCGACGCCGAAACTCCACCGGCTGTTCGCGTAGTAGGAGAAGGCGTTGGCGACGAGGAAGGCGGCGATGTTCGCCCATTCGTGCAGCCCGAACGGCAGCACGCCGAAGAGCGCGTGCCTGCCGGCGAGGAACTCGGCGGCGCGCGCCACCGCCGGCGGCAAGTCCGCCGCGTGGCGAAGTCCCCCAATGCCTTCGACGAGACCGAGCAGCACCGAAAAGTGGATGCCGGTGTTCGCGACGCCGATGACGCAAAAGCGCGCGAACGTCTCGCTGTCGGCGGGCAGCGCGTCGAGCACGCGCGCGAGCGGCGCGCCGTCCGGCAACTTCGCCCGAAGCGCCGCGAACGGCCGCTTCGCCGCATGCGGAACCGCCGGTGCCGCCGCCACCGGTGGCGCGTCCGGCGCGCTTGTGTTTGTCGCGCTTGTCGCGTCGTCGTCGCTCATGCTTGGCGGTTTAGAAGCGCCAAGTGGCGGCGAGGTTGAAGCGGTGCGCGAGGGCGGGACCGTAGTTGACGCGGTAGTCGCCGGCGTGGGTCTGAAAGCGCGTCTGGTAGTGGAACTGGTAGGAGAGACCGAGCGAGAAGGAGTTGCCGAGGCGCAGGTCGCCGCCGAGCAGCGCGCCGCCGGTGAAGAGGATGCGCGAGGCGGTGCTGTTCTCCGAGAAGACATTCCCTACGAGCGAGCCGTCCCGGTCGTAAACGCCGCCGGCAATGACGCTCTTGATGGTCGCGTAGGTGAAGCCGACGATCGGTCCGGCGCGCAGTTCGACCTGTTTCCACTGGAACCGGTAGGTGAGCGAAAGCGTCACCGGCACCATCTGGACTGTCCGCGCCTTGCGCATGACGCGGTCCGTGTAGCCGGAGTAGTCAATCGCGACGGTGGGATACGCCGGTTCGTCGGGAAACGCGCCCGCCGGCGAGTAGGGCTCGCTCTCGATGGTGCCGGCGCTGTTGCTGCCGGTGAAGAAACCGGCGTCCACGCACAACAGCATGTTGCGCAGCACCGGTGTTTCGTCCGCGAGCGTGAGACCGCCGAAGACCGAGCCGCCGTAGAGACATGCTTCGCTCGCGCCGCGCCCCCAGAAGTCCACGAGTTGCGCGCCGCCGCTGAAGCCCGCGAAGAAGCGGCGCACGCGCGCGCGGTCGCGTTCGCGCTGCTCGTCAATCTGCCGCAGGGCGTCGGCACCGCCGTCCGTCTGCGCGGGCTTCGCTTGCTGCCCGCCGGTGCCGGTGCCGGTGCTCGATGCCGGAGCCGTGTCGGCGGTCGCGCCGCCCGTCGCGGCACCGGTGGTGATTTTCGCGCCGTCCACCGGTTTCGCCGCCTCGCGGACATCCGCGGAGCGTTGCGACGGCGGCGTGCCGACGGTGAGCGTCTCCTTGGTCGCGGCACCGCGCGGGGAGGAAGTGTCCGGCGCGCCGGTGACGCGGTTTTCCCCGGCGGCGAAGTTGATTTGGGCGAGTTTGAGGTGCGCCTTGTCGCGCGTCTTCGGGTCTTCGGACTGGAAGGCGGCGCGGTAGAGCCAGTAGCGCCCCTGCTCGACGCTGCGCGGGTTCGCGCTGTCCGCAAGGTAGGCGAGCGCGAGCGCGTAGTGCTCGGCGGGACCGCCTTTGCGGGCGCGCTCGATGTCCTGTTCAGTGACGGCGGCGGCACCGGCGGCGGTGGGCGTCATCACCGGCAGCGCGGGCGCGAGCAGAGCGAGGGCGGCGGCGGCGAGGGCGGCGGCGGTTTTGGAGCGGAGTTTGTTCACGGGAGAAAGCGCGGGCATGGAGTGAGTGGGAACGTGTGGTGGAGATTGGGGAGCGGTGGCGGTTCGGGCGGCAATCAATTGGTGGTGACGGTGACGAAGTCCGACTGGGAGAGCAGCCCGGAGCGGTCAACGGCGTAGCAGAAATAGTAGCCGGCGCGCGTGACCGTGATTGTCGCGCCGAGACCGGTCGTGACGGGTTCCCAGTCGTAGGTATCGTCCGTGTAGTCCAGCGGCAGAAAATACCACTGGTAGTAGATGCGGCCGCTGCCGGTGCCGGTGACGCCGAAGGTCGCCTTGCCGCCGTTCAGCAGGACGTAGGCCGTGCCGTTGCTGCTCCACGCCACGCCCGTGAGCGCGAGCGAGGCACCGGTCAGGACGTTGAGCGACGGCACCGGCGCGACGCCAAGCGCGTCGCCGGCGGCGTCGCTCACGAGCAACCGGTATTCCTCGCCGGCGGCGACGGTGAAGGTCGCGGCGGCGTCGGCACCGGTGGCGGTCCCGACCGTTCCGGCGGTGCCGTCTATGTCCGACCAATACAGCGCGCCGGCGGAGTGCTTCTGCCAGACGTAGGTGGCGTCGGCGGGAACGCCGGTGAGGTCGGCGGTGACGCTCGCGGCGGTGGCGATGCTCGTGCCGTAGGTCGCCGACTCGGGGTCGGTGTCGTAGTAGGAGGAGCGGACATCGGTGGCGGCGGCGGTGTCCTCCTTGATTCCGCGCAGGGCGTCGAAGACCTGTTCGAGGCGGCTCTTGGCGGGGGGGCGCGCGGCTTCGGGCAGGGAGAGCGCGACCTCGAATCGCGTCTCGCTCTCCACGGCGCCGTTGACGAGCACGGTCAGCCGCTGCGTGACCTCGCGCCCGTCCGGCGCGGTCGCCTTGAGCGTGATGCGCGCGGTGCCGGCGGCGCCGTCAGTGTTCGCGTCGAGTTGCAGCCAGAGGTTCTCGCTGATGGTGGCGGTGACGAGTTCGGGGGCGGTGTTTTCGACGACCTCGAAGGTCAACTCGCTGATGCGCTCGGCGTAAACGACCGTGGGCGAGTAGCCGGCGACGGTCGGCTGCGTATCCGTCGTGGTCAGCCCGTTCACGTAGTCGAAAAAGTCCAGCCCCTCTTGGTTCGTGATGTAGCCGAAGACCGTGTAGCCGCCGTTGGCACTCAAACCGAGGGTGGAGGAGTTGTCCACGAGGTTCACGAACCACTCGCTCGTCGCGCTGTCGGGGTCGTTGTCCCGCTTCGCCATCGCGACCGTTCCGCGAATGTTCGTCGGCGTGTCGCCGGTGCCGTCGTATTCGTTGACCACGGTGCCGTAGTTGCCGATGTGCTCGTAGGCGGTGCCGGCGGCGTTGAGGCGGTAGCCGCCGCCTTGGACGATTCCAAGACTCGGCGAGGAGCGGTGGATGATGGTGCCGACGTATTTGGGCGTCCCGTCGTCCAGCCCGACGTATTTGAGGAAGTTCGCGACCGTCAGCGGCGAGTAGGTCGGCAGCAACTGGATGTCCACGACGTCTTGGCGGTAAACGCCGTCGGTGGCGGTCGTCGTGGTCGGCGTCTGGAAGCCGAGGCGCACGGCGAGCGCGTAGTCGGGGTCGGCGAAGTAGTTGTTCAGCGACAGCCCGCGCTCGTCGCCGGCGGCGATTTCAACCGTCGGGAACGGCTGCGTCTCCAAGGGATGCAGTTCGACGTCCAGCGTGGTTTCGAGCGAGACGGTCTCGCCGCTCGCGCCGGTAACGCGCACGGTGAAGACGGCGCCGTTGTCCACTGCGGCGGCGTAGAACGTGAGCGTCTGGCTGGTCTCGTCTTCGAGGAGTTCGCCGTTCTTGAACCACTCGTAGGTGAAGGGGCCGTCGCCGTCGGAGGCGAGGACTGACAGGCGCACGGTGTCGCCGACGATGAAGGTCTCGCCGTCGCCCAGATACCACGTGAGCACCGGCGTCACCGGCGTGACCGAAAGCGTGGTCGTGAGCGTGTCCGTGTCCCCGCTTACGCCGGTGACGCGCACGGAATACTCCGCGCCGTCGTCGGCGAACGAGCACGTGAACACGAGCGTCGCGCCGGTCTCGCCCGCGATGACCTCGCCGTTCTTCAACCACTCGTAAGTGAAGGGACCGTCGCCGGCGGTGATACCGGCTTCGAGCGTGACCGTGTCGCCGGAAGTGACGGCGACGCTGCTGCCGCCGGTGCCGCCGACCCACGCGATTTCAACCGGAACGGGCGCGACATCGAGCGCGGTGATGCCGCTGACGATGCCGGTGCCGCCGCCGAGCGTGGAGGTCGCGACGCACCGGAAGAGCCGCTCGTCGTCGTCCGCGAAAGTCACTCGGGTGAGCGAGAGCGTGGCGGTGGTCGCGCCGGAAATGCCGTCGCCGTCGGCGAGCGGTGTCCAATTCGCGGCGTCGGTCGCGTCGGCGCCGGCGGCGCAGGTCTCCCAACGGAGCGCGGCGGGCGGGTTGCCCTGCGTGATGCCGGAGGCAATCGTCGCGGTGCCGGTGCCGGCGGCGACGGTGATGGTCTTCTCCGGCGGCGTCGCGGGGAACACCGGCAGGTAGAGCACGGAGATGTTCGCCGTGAGCGTTTCGGTTTCGACACCGGCACCGCTGGTGAACTCGACGGTGATGACCGCGCCGTCGTCGGCGACAAGGGGCGTGAAGGTCAGCACGCTTTGCAGGTGCGTGTCGCTTTCGGATAGGGTGTCGACGATGCCGGCGGTGATGACGGTTCCGTTCTTCTTCCAGACGACCGTGATGTCGGCGTCGCTGCTCGTCGCGGTCGCGGTAAGCGTCAATGGCACGCCGGCGGTGGCTGTCGGCGCGATGGTTTGACCGCCGGCGACACCGCCCCATGCGGCGGTGAGGTCGGCGGCGGGGGCGGCGGCGGGCGCGAGCGGTGCGATGTCGGTCGTGAGCGTGTATTGTCCGACGCAGCCGTAGGGCGTGTAGCCGCTGGGCGGCGAGGCGAGCGGGTTGCCGAGCGTGGCGGCGATGTTCGAGACGGTGACGTAGTAGGTGTCGCCGGCGGTGAGGGTCTCCGTGAGCGTGGCGTCGGTGCCACCGGCGGGGTCGGCGGAGGCGATGAGGTTGCCGGCGGCGTCGAGCAGTTCGAGCACGAGGTCGGTGTTCCCGCCGTTGGTGCCGGAGGGGGCGCGGTAGGGGTTCGCGCTGATGGTGTAAGTGGCGGAGTCCTCGGCGGTGAACTTGTAGAAGTGCTTGTCGGTCGAATGCAGCAGAACGCCGGTGGCGCCGAGGTTGCCGCTGTTGTCGCTCTGGGGCTTGAGTTTTTGCGCGGCGGCGCGGGTGAGTGCTTTGGTCTCGGCGCGGTATTCGAGTTTTTTGGCGATGACGGCGAGTTCGTCGGCGTAGTTGTTCGCACCGGTGTATTCGCCCTTCGTCCACTGGGAGAGGTTGCTCGCGTAGCAGCGCCCCATGATGGGTGCCCACGAGGTGTCGCCGGTGCCGTGGCCGGAGTAGTATTCGCTACCGCTGCCGGCAGCGGTGCCGTCGTGCCCCAGTCCGAGCGTGTGCGCGAACTCGTGCGAGGAGGCGTCGCCAATCTTGCCGGGGTCGTTGTCGAGGTTGTCGTAATAGACGAACGAGGGGCTGTAGTAGAGGTGCTCGCCGGTGCCGAAAAAGTTGACGTAGGAGATGCCGCCGGTGGTGGCGTAGGGCATGGCGGTTTCTGTGGCGCTGGTCTTGCTCGTGATTAAAACGCGCGTGGTGTGCGCGTCCCACGCGGCGGGGACTTCCGTGGTCACATCTACGTCGAAGGGCGAGTAGTCCTCGGCGACGCGCTCCCAAATCTCGCGGATGGCTTCCTGCTCGGCGTCGCTGAACGTGGCGAAATCGCTGTCGAGCGAGAAGGGCTTGGCTTCGATTACGGCGAAGCCGTCGGAGAGGTTCCAGACGGTGCCGGTGACAGTTCCGCCGCCGAAATCGAGGACGACTTTATTCGCCGCGCCGAGGCGCGAATGGAGTGCCGGCGGGGTCGCGGTCGGGGCGGCGGCGGGAGCACCGGCAGCGCGAACCCGCGCGGCGGAAACGGCGTCCGCACCGAGCGCGTTCGCACGGGCTGTGCGCGCGCCACCGGTGGCGGAGCCGAGTTCGCAGACGTGGAACAGTCCGCCGCCGGGACCGATGTGCAGGGACTCGCCGTAGTCGCTCGCCGGCGCGGGGAAGACGGCAAGCGTGTCGAGCGCACGGGCGCGCGAGACGGGGTCGAGCGCGAGCAGTTGCGCGCGAAATGCTCCTTCGGGAATGCGGGCGAGAACGGCGGCGCGGGCGGCAGTGTCCGCAGCGTCACTGCCGGCGGCGTCACTGCCGGCGTTCGCGGCGAACGCTTGCGCCGGCGGCGTCGCCGTCTGTTCCGACTGCGCCGGTGTCGCCGGTGCCGCCGCCGGTGCGGTCGCGGTCGCCGCCGGTTCGCTTGTAACGTCGCCGGCGGTGCCGCCGGTGGTGCCGCCGCCAGTCAAAAATCCGAGCGCGCCGGCGGCGGTCAGCGTCAGCGCGAAGAGCAGCACCGGCGCGAGAACGCGCCGCCATTTGCGGGGCGCGGCGGAGCGGTCGGCACCGGTGTTGTTACCGACGTCACCGGCGGCGTCGTTCTGGGCGGAACCGGCGGGAGGCGTCGGGCGAAAGTGTTTCGGGGACATAAAGAAAAAGAAGAAACGAATGGAAAAAACGGTGGGAAACGGCGTCGGGAAAGACGCAAGTGTTTGCCGGCAGGGAAGGAACGCGCCCCGAAAGGTCAAGCACCCTGTTACGGTTTTATCCATTTTTGACACCGCCGGCGGCACCTTTCTGGAAAACATGCTTCCCAAAATCAGGAAAAGCCGTTTTTTTCGCCACACGGCTCACTTCGGAACCCAAACACAAAAGAGCGTTCCGCAACCGCTCCGCGCGCAAGTGACGCGCCGCAGCCCAGCCGTCCAACCATACAAAAAACCACCGATAAACAATGGAAACAACAGATGAAAATCCGTCCGCGCCCAACGCCGTAGCACCGGCACCCGGGCAAACACCGGCGGAAAACCACGACAACATCCCGCAACCGACAACCGAGACAACCGACGTTACTGCCAAAAATCCCGCCCCCGATTCCGAAAAAACCGCTCCTGCCCCGCAAAACTCCACACGCCTCGCCGAATCCGCGCTCGAAAGCGCCCTCGCAGACCTCCCCCCGCTCAGCACGTTGCCCGCAACAGGCGCAAACGGCTCCGACGCACAGGGCGGCAATGGCGAGCAAACGGCACCGGCGATGACGCGGCGCGGCCTCGGTCGCGGCGCTTCGGGCGGCGCGGACAAAAAAGACCACCCGAACATCGGGGTCATCGAAAACCCCGCCGAAATCAGCGAAACGCTCTCCGGCAAGTTCGTGAACGGTTACGAAGACGCGCCTCGGCGCGACCGCACCTCCGGCAACGAGGCGGTCTCCCTCGGCGCAACCAACACCTCCGGCGACACCTCCGGCGACACCTCCGGCGGCAACTCCGGCGCGCCGGAATTCCAACCACCGGTCTCCACCGAAACGCACAAGGCCGAACTCGACCCCGAACGCACTCGCCGCGACCGCGAGGAACGACGCGGGCGCCGTGGCGGACGCGGCAGGGGCGGACGCGACCGCGAACGCGACGGACGCGCCGAAGCGCGCGAACCGTTCTTCGGCGAACGCCGCGAAGACCAGCCCGCCGAATGGTCGCCGGGCGACTCCTCCAAAAACAACGGCGAAAAACGCCGCCAGAACGCGCCGGCAACGCCTTCCGGCCCGCGCCGCTTCACCGTCGAACCGCCCGAAATCCCGCCCCCCGACAAGGAGGACTCGCTCTGGACAAAAATCAAGGAGTTCATCGCGAACATCTTCGGCGGAAAACGCTCCGGCAAACCACGCTTCTCCCGCGAGGGAGCCAACACCGGCGGCGGCCGCGACGGTCACGGAAACAACCGCGACGGACGCAACTTCGACGGCAACGGCGGCGACCGCCGGCGCGGCGGTCGCGGTCGGCGCGGCGGCCGCTTCCGCCACGGCAACAGCGGCGGCGGCGGCAACCCGCAAAACCCCAACCGCGACGCCCGCCACCGCCCCCACGGACACGGGTAGGGCGGCAGTGGCCGGTGGTCAGTGGTCAGTGGTCAGTGACCAGTGGCCAGTGGCCAGTGGCCAGTGGACGCCCAGCCCCGAAGGGGTGACAGCACCGGCGACACCGCCCCCGCCGCCGGCCACTCACTCCCTCTCCACCGGCAACGCCAACGCCCATGCGTGTTTGCAGGGGCGTTTGGCGGGGTCGCGCATGGCGGCGGGGAGGGTGACGATGACGCCGCCGTCAACCGCGCGCCACGAGAGCGGCTCGGCGTGTCCAAGGAGGCGGACTTTCGCGCCGGCGCGCAGGGTGATGTTTTCGAGGCCGACGGTGTTGCTCTGCGGCCAGCCGCCGAGGATGGCGTAGGTGGTCGAAAAGTCCTTCGAGCGCGTGAACCAGATTTTGTATTTGTTCGCGAACTTCGTGCCGGTCTGACGCCACACGGTGCGGTCGCGCGTGTTGTAAATGGCTTCGCCGTTGACGCGCAGCCAGTCGCCGACGGCTTCGAGTTGGCGGACGGCTTCGGGGTGGAACTCGCCGAACTCATCGGGGCCGATGCAGACCATGAACGAGCCGCCTTTGGCGGCGCAGTCCACGAGGTTGTCAACGACCCACTTGGCGCCTTTGTAGTGCGAGGCGACGGGGTCGAAGGAGAAGAGGCGGCCGAGGAGGCAGATGGACATCCACGGCATGTTGGACTTCGGCTTGTCGCGCGGGATGTTGCCTTCGGGCTGGAAGTAGTCGCCGTAGTTTCCGATGCCGCGGTTGCGAATCATGATGTCGGGCTGGAGGCGGCGAATCATTTTGACGGTCTCGCGCAGTTCGGGCCAGACGTCGGCGCCGAGGTATTCGTCGAGGCACAGGAGGTCGATTTTGCCGTAGTTGGTGAGCAGTTCGCGGAGTTGCTCGCGGTGGCGGGCGAGGAAGCGGCGCGTGATTTCGGGCGGGCGGTTCGGGACGGTGTTGTAGCGGTGGCGGGCGTAGTCGGCGAGCAGCGCGGAGTCGGGACGGGGCGCGACGAGCGCGGCGGGGTGGTGGTCGTAGGGGCGGAAGTCGGCGTCATACCAGTCAACGTGCGGAAAATAGAAGTCGAGTTTGACGTCGTGCCGGCGGGCGGCGTCGGCGAGTTCGCGCACGATGTCGCGCTTGAACGGCGTCTCCTCGACGCTGTAAGGGTGGTCGCAATCTTCGAGTTCGACGTGCGACGCCCACCGGTGCCAGACGGGTCGTTGAATCGGGAACGGGTTGCGGGCGTCCGCCGGCGATTTGGGAGCGCGGGTGTGCGCGGCGTCGAGCGTCGAGGCGGCGTAGTTGACGCGGCTCTTGACGCGCGTCCGCGTGTGAAAGAGCGAGAAGCCGTCGGTGTGTTTTGTGGTGAACGCCATGCACTGCGCACCGGCGCGTTTGAAGAAGCGCATCCACGCATCGGCGTCGAAGCGCACGGGGTTCCAACGCTTGTAGAGTTGGTGGTAAGCGGCGGCGTCGGCGGGCTGCATACCGAGCGCGGGCCACGACGCTTCGAGGTGTCGCATCGCGTAAACGCCCCAGTGGATGCGCACGGAAAACTTGATGTCGCGGAATGCCTCATAAGCCGCCGGCGAGGCGTGCCGGTAGTCGGCGACGGGCTGTTCCTCGACGTAAGGGCGGACAATGCGGTAGTGCGTGTCGTCAGGCGGAAGACGGTTTGGCGGACGGGAGTTTTCCACGTCGCCGGCGGCAAACGCGCCGGCACCGGCGAGGAAAAACACGGCACCGGCGGCACCACCGGCGGCGGCAAAAAAGCGGGAAAGCATTTCGCCAAGACAAGGCGGGACCGGCGGAGTTGCGTTGCACACATGGAGCGCCACACATGGAGCACCACCGGCGGTGGTCGTTCACAACCGCACCACCTCGTCGGCGGTGATTTGCGTGCGAAACCATTTGCGCTGCTTGGCGGCGAGTTGCCGCGTGTGCAGGGCAATCTCGGCAGCAAGACCGGCAATGTCTTGCCCACCGCCCACCGCCTCCCGCCCACTGCCCACCGTCCACTGACCACTGGCCACCGTCCACTGACCACTGGCCACTGACCACTGACCACTGCCCCCCCCCGTCCGCTCCAGCCACGCCAGCGTCTCCCGATAACCGACCGCGCTGCCGGCGGGGCTGCCGGCGGGAAGTTTTCCGGCGTCGCGCAGAGTGCGGACTTCGTCAACAAGACCGGCGGCGAGCATGGCGGCGACACGCCGTTCGATGCGCGCTGCAAGGTCGGCGGGGTCGCGTTCGAGCAGGATGGCGCGCGTCGCGAAATCGGCGAACGGCGCGGGGCGGCGCAGGAACTCGGCGTGGAGTTCGGCGAGCGGACGACCGGCGGCGAGGCAGCGTTCGAGCGCCTTGGCGACACGGCGCGGATTCGCCCAGTCGAGGAACGCGGGGCGGTCGGGCGCGAACGGCAGTAGCGCGGCGGTGAGCGCGTCGAGACCGCCGGTGGCGGCGATGGCGCGGACACGCTCCGCGACCTCCGGCGGGACGGCGACATCGTCAGTGACGGGCGCGAAGAACGCCTTCAGGTAGAAGCCGCTGCCGCCGGTGACGATGACGTTTTTGCCGCGCGAGAGGATGTCCCCGATGGCGGCGCGGGCGGCGGCGATGTAGTCGCGCACGGAGAACGGCGCGTCCGGTTCGGCGATGTCAACGCAGTGGTGCCGGACGGCGGCACGCTCGGCGGCGGTCGGCTTGGCGGTGCCGATGTCCAGCCCGCGATAGACGAGCAGCGAGTCGCACGAGACGATTTCGGCGTTCGTGGCGAGCGCGCGCTCAACAGCGAAAGCGGTCTTCCCGACGGCGGTGACGCCGGTGATGACGGTAAGGGTCGCGCGGGCGGAAGGAGCACCACCGGCGGGAGCACCACCAACTTTGCGCGGCACTTCGTCCACGCCGCCGGCGAAGAGCGGGTTGCAGCGCAGGAGGCGTCGCAGCGCGAGCCAACCGCCGCGCCAAAAGCCGTGCGTCGCGAACGCCTGCCGCGCGTATTCGGAGCAGGTCGGCGTGAAGCGGCAACCGCACCACGGTCCGAACACGAGATGGAACGGGCGCGACAAAAAACGCTTGTAGCCGCGAACGAGCCAAATCGCGGCGCGCGCGGCGGGCGAAGGCGCCACCGGTGGCGTTTCCGGCGGCACCCCCCCCTTCCCCGCCGGCGGTGCTCCGTCAGCGGTGTTCATTGGCGAGCAGCCGGCGGGCGCTCTCCAAGTAGCGCCGTTCGAGCGAGGCGAAGGATTTTTTGAGCGCGCCGCGCCGTGGAACGAGCACGACGTCCCAGCCCGCCGGCCACACGCCGGGATTGAGCCGAAATATCTCCTTGAAGACACGCCGCATGCGGTTGCGGTGAACGGCGTCGCCAAGCAGTTTCTTCGCGGAAACGACGCCCACGCGCGCCGCCGGCACCGGTGCCGGTGACAATTCCGGCGCCGGAACCGCCCCCGTCTCCGCCTGTGGTGGCGCGGCGTTCAGGATGAACGCGCCGGCGTCGGCGCGAAGTCCTTCGCGGCGGACACGCATGAAGTCACCCTGCCGGCGCAGGCGCTGTGTCCGCGGAAAACGCATCGGGCGTTGGACGCCGGTTTTTAGTCGGCGAGTTTTTTGCGGCCGATTCGGCGGCGGTTGGCGAGCACCTTGCGGCCGCCGCGCGTTTTCAGGCGGGCGCGAAAGCCGCATTTGCGGGCGCGGCACAGTTTGGAGGGACGATAGGTCGGTTGCATGAGAGTGGTCTCTGAATGTTGTCTCTTTGAGGGGCGGAAGGGAACGGAACGGGCGTCCCAAAGGCAAGCGCGGAATGCGCCCGCAAACCATTCGCTTGCCCCGCGCCCGCCGCTTTTCTAATCAGTCGCCATGTCAAACACCACCGCCGCTTCCGCCTCCGCCGGCACCGCCGTTTCCGCCGCCGACGCCCTGTTCTACCGCTCCGCGCAGGAGTTCTTCCCCGCAAACGCCGGTCTCGGTCTGACCTACGATGATGTGTCGCTCGCAACGCGATACTCCGAGGTGTTGCCGCGCCAGACGCGGCTCGACACCGCGCTCTCCGAACGGCTCGCGCTATCGCTGCCGGTGATTTCGTCCGACATGGACACCGTCACCGAGGCGGAGATGGCAATCGCCCTCGCGCTCCACGGCGGCCTCGGCCTCATTCACTGCAACATGTCCGACGCCGACCAACTGCGCGCCGTCCACCGCGTCAAAAGCCACATTCACGGGATGATTGACGAGCCGGCGACCGTCGCGCCCGACGAACTTATCGGCGACGTGCTCGCACGCATCGAGGAGCGCGACTACAAATTTTCGACGTTCCCCGTCGTTGACGGCCGCCGGCGGTTGCTCGGTCTGCTGCGCGGCAGCGCCGTCAAGGAGCGACACCGCGCGTTGAAAGTCGCCGCCGCGATGACGCCGCGCGAGAAGGTCTCGACGATTCGCGACACCGACCTCGGCAACGACCCAATCGCCGCCGCAGACCGCATTTTCTCCGAGAAGGTCGGCGTGAACAAACTCCTCGTCGTCGGCGCCGACGACACGTTGCGCGGTCTCTTCACGCTCTCCGACATCGAGAGCATCGCCGCCGAGGCCGGTGCCGCCGCAAAACCGTCGCGCGACGAGCAGTTCCGGCTCCGCGCCGGCGTCGCCGTCACCGTCGTGCGCCGTCCCGACGGCTCGATTGACCGCGAGCGGCTCCTCGCGCACCTCGGCGCGCTCGTCGCCGAAGGGCTGGACGCCGTCGCCGTCTCCACGGCGCACGGGCACAGCAAGGGCGTCGGCGACGCCGTGCGGCTGCTCCGCGCCGAGTTCCCCGCGCTCACGCTCATCGCCGGCAACGTCACCAGCGGCGAAGGCGTCGAGTTCCTCGCGGACTCCGGTGCCGACGCCGTTAAAATCGGCCAAGGACCGGGTTCGATTTGCACCACGCGCATCGTCGCCGGCGTGGGCATTCCGCAGTTGACCGCGCTCTACGCCGCGAGTTGCGCCGCCCGAAAACGCGGCGTGCGCATCATCGCCGACGGCGGCATCACCAAGAGCGGCGACATCGTGAAGGCGCTCACGCTCGCCGACGCCGTCATCCTCGGCGGCATGCTCGCGGGCTGCAAAGAGGCGCCGGGAAAGATTTTGGAAATCAACGGCAAACTCTACAAAGAGTATCGCGGCATGGGCAGTTTGGAGGCGATGAAGCAGGGCAGCGCGGCGCGCTACGGCCACGCCACCGGCAAGGGCGCGAACTTCCAGAAAGTCGCAGCCGAAGGCATCGAAGCGTTGAAGGAAGTCGCCGGCAGCGTTGACAAGGTGCTCGCGACCCTCGCCGGCGGCGTCCAAAGCGGCCTCGGCTACCTCGGCGCCGCCGACCTGCCCGCGCTCCGCGCGAACGCCCGCTACATCCGCGTCAGCGCCGCCGGTCAACGCGAAGCCGCCCCGCACGACGTGATTGAAGTGAAGGCAAGCCGGTAACTTTCGCAGCACTCCGCCGGCACTCCT
>JAISSQ010000084.1 GCA_031273045.1 Puniceicoccales bacterium | reverse complement strand
CGCCGAGCCAGCCGGCGGGGAAGTTCAACGCCCAGCGCGTGCCGGCGAACTTCGAGGCGGTCGCCGGCGCGGCGGCGGCGCACTGCGAACAGCCGGCGGCATCGGCGGTGGTCGCGGCGAACGGCGCGGGGACGGCGTCCGTGAGGAACGCGCCGGCAACGAGCGCACCGGCGGCGAAAAGCGGAAGGTGGTGGAGGTGTTTCATGTCGGAAAAGGAAGGGTCGTGGTGGTTGTGACGGAAGCGGAGGAAGGAAGCCGCCAACCAACACGCCGCCAACCGCAATGTTCCCGCCACCGGCGGCGGCGGAAGCGTTGCCGGTGGCGGTGGCGGCGTTGCCGGCGACGCCTGTTTTGGGTTGGCGGCGCGGGCGAAGCGGTCAACCTCGCCGCGCTATGAGAACCCTGTCCTCCGGTTTCGCCCGTCTCCGTTCCGCTGCCTTTCTCCCGCGCGCCGCGCTTGCCGCGCTCGCGTTTTTCGTTGTCGCGCCGGTGGTTGTCCCGCCGCTCGCCGCGCCGCTTCAAGCCGCGAAAGTCCGCCCGCGCACCTACCCGAACCAAGGCGTTTTCGGCATACAGGTTACCGGCACCGCCTTCGAGTTCTACGGGCGCGCCGACCACGTGCTCTCCATCTCGTTTCAGGAATACACGACGGGACCGCTTTTCGTCAGCGAGGTCACGATAGACATGTCCGGTAGCAACCAACTGTTGCGCCTCTACAACGCGCGCCCCGTCTCCGAGCAGGACGTGCGCACGCAGGCCGACAACGCCGCCGCCGCCACGTCCGACGCCACGAGCGGCGCGGTCTCGCCGACCGTTCCGGGCTCGCCCGCCGTGGTCTCCGAACTCGACCAGAAGGTGCAGGACAACTACGCGCGCGCCACCGCCGCGCTGGTCGTCAAAACGTATCCGCAGACGACGCACGCGAAGACGGTCGAGTTCTCCGTGAGCAGCCGCGAGGAGTTGCAGTCGTTCTTCCGCAACTTCAAGGACCTCTACGTTTCGCGCCCGCTCTACCTCGACGGCACCGGCAAGGTTGTCGCGGCGAACACTACCGCCGCCAACGGTCAGCAGCCGCAGCCCATCAACCGCATCGGCGGCGTGCTTTTCGTCATCGAATGACGGCACCGCCGGCGGTGCCCATCGGTATTTCACAACCCCCCGAACACCAAGCACACAGACAACCCACAGAACCCACCCAGAAAGGAACCACGACCATGCTCGACACCATCAAGAAAACGCTGCTCGCCGGCTTCGGTGCCGCCGTCATCACCAAGGACGCCATCGAGGACGCCCTGCACGGCTGGATTGAAAAAGGCAAAATCACGCCGGAGGAGGCGCGCGAATTCGCCGCCAAACTCGCCCGCACCGGCGAAGAACGCTGGGAGAAGGCCAAGGACGGCGTCGCCGCCGGTGCCGCCGACCTCTTCGCGAAAGCCCCCTTCGCGCGCCGCTCCGAACTCGCCGCGCTCGACGCCCGCGTCGCCGTCCTCGAACAAGCCGCCCTGCGTGCCCAGTTCCCCGCCGTCGCCGCCGCCCCCAGCGAGTAGGAACGGCGCCACTGCCGCTCACCGCTGATGCCGCCCGCCGCCGCCGCCCCGCGAAGACCGGACGGAGGGGCGTTTGACAACGCTGTCCACGCTGGCACCATTTTTTAAACAAACATCCGCTTCCTCATAACTCCGCATCATGACTTCCTCCACGACAGTTTTCAAATCCGGCGACAAACTTCTTATGCCGTTGCCAAACGACTTGGGCATTTTGCCGAAGACCTACCGTATTGAACGCACCAACCACGGTTTCGAAGTCATTGACACCGAACTTCGCGCCCGACACCTGCGTGAAGTCCGCGAGGCATTTGCAACACCGTGTGAGGTGCCGGCGGAACTTATTCGCACCCCTGACTAACTGCCTAATGAAATACATTCCGGACACAAACGTGTGGTCACGGTTTATGCGCGAGCGCGACGAAGACCGTTTGCTTTGCCAGCGTTTAGAAGAGCATCTTGGAGATTGTTATCTTTCGACAATCGTTCTGATGGAATTGGAATATGGCGCGGAGAAACGAGGACATTCCCGTGTTTCGGCAACGGATTGAAATTTTGAGAAAGCGAGTTATTCGCGTTCTTCCTTTCGACGACGCCGCTGCCTGTGTTTCCGGTTGGGCACGAGCGTTTCTTGCAAATTTAAAACCGAATGCGCAGCCCATTGGGGCTTACGACGTGTTGCTCGTTGGTCAGGCAATAAGCGAAGGGGCGGTGCTTGTTTCTGCAAACATTACCGAATTTCAACGACTCCCGATGTTGGCATTGGAAAATTGGTAAACGGAATGTTCACTCCCTCTCCGCATGAAAATCACCCAACTTGAACTGTTCAAAATTCCGCCGCGCTGGCTCTTCCTGAAGGTTTCGACTGACGAGGGGCTGGTCGGCTGGGGCGAGCCGGTTGTCGAGGGGCGCGCCGACACCGTCGAGGCCGCCGTCAACGAACTCGCGCCTTATGTCGTCGGGCGCGACCCGACCGAAATCGAGGACATCTGGCAGGTGCTTTACCGCGCCGGTTTTTATCGCGGCGGCCCCGTGCTCAACTCCGCCATTTCGGGCATTGACGAGGCGCTGTG
>JAISSQ010000026.1 GCA_031273045.1 Puniceicoccales bacterium | reverse complement strand
GCAGCATCGGCGTCATCACCGGCAATAAATCAATTGAATGCGGCTTCAAGATGTCTCCCGAAGAAAACGCCGCTTTGGGCGGTCCCTACTCTATCGGCGACCGCGAATTCAATTTCTTCGATATTGAAACGATTCCCCTTTCGCACCTTCGCGCCGCGTGGGAAACCCCGCTCGAAAACGTCTTCCCGACCCGCGCCGGCACCCACCGCGTCAGCATCCCGCCGGAGTTGATGCGCCTGCCCGCCACCAAAGCCCGCGCCTGAAAATTTCGTTCCCGAACATGAGCACTCACTCCCTCACCACCGGTGCCGCCGGCACCTCCAACTCCGCCGTCCCGCCGCTTGCCTCGCTCGCCAACCCGACCGTCCTGACGCAGCCCGCCTACGAACCGGGCAAGCCCGTCGAAGTCGTCGCCCGCGAGTTCGGTCTCGACCCCGCCGCCGTTGACAAACTCGCCTCCAACGAAAACGCACTCGGTCCCTCGCCGCTCGCTCTCGCCGCCGCGCGCGACGCCCTCGCCGGCGTCAACTTCTATCCCGACGGCGGCGCGAATCTGCTACGCGAAAAACTCGCCGCGCACTGGTCGCTCTCGCCGGCGCAGTTCCTCGTCGGCAACGGCAGCAACGAGGTGATGATACTGCTCGCGCAAGCGTTCCTGCGCGCCGGCGACGAGGTGGTCTTCGGCGCCGAAGCGTTCATCGTCTATAAACTCGCCGCGCTGCTCTTCGGCGCAAAGCCCGTCGCCGTCCCGATGCCGGCGCACACGCACGACCTCGCCGCGCTGCGCGCCGCCGTCACCCCGCGCACGAAACTCGTCTTCCTCGCGTGTCCGAACAACCCCACCGGCACCGTCAACACCGCCGGTGACATCGCGGAGTTCGCCCGCTCGCTGCCGGCGCACGTCATCCTCGTCCTCGACGAGGCCTACGCCGAATACCTGCCCGACGGTGCCGCGCTCGACATCCGCCCGCTCGTCGCCGACGGCGTCCGCATCGTCGGTGCCCGCACGTTCTCGAAAATCTACGGCCTCGCCGGTCTGCGCTGCGGCTATCTTTACGGCGACGCCGAAATCGTCGGCCTCGCCGCCCGCGCCCGCCAGCCCTTCAACGTCAACCTCGTCGCCCAAACCGCCGCCACCGCCGCGCTCGACGACGTCGAATTCCTCGCCCGCGCCCGCGCCGAGAACGCCGCCGGTCTGCGCCAAATCGAAGCCGGTCTCGCCGCGCTCGGTTTGCACTACACGCCGAGCCACGCGAACTTCGTCCTGTTCAACGTGCCGCGCAAAGCCGCCGGCAGTGCAGCCACCGGCAGTGCCACCGCCGGCGAAAAAATTCCCGACGCCGCCCGCGTCTTCGACGTCCTCCAGCGGCGCGGCGTCATCGTCCGCCCGCTCGCCGGTTATGGCATGCCGGACAGTTTGCGCGTCACCGTCGGCACCGCCGCGCAGAACGAGCGTTTCCTACGCGAACTCGCCGCTGCGTTGTAATGCGCTGACCGCTCGGCAGCCCAGCGGCGGCGACGGGCGGCGCGCGCGGCAAGACCGGCGCGAACGCGAATAGAAAATCCTCCCTCCTGATGAACGACGACATTTCCCGCATCGCTCCAAGCGTCACCACCGGTGGTGCTTGCGGCGGCATACTCGAACTGCCCGCGCTCGGCGACGCCGACCGGCTCCGCTACAGCCGGCACACGCGGCTCCCGCAAATCGGCGAAATCGGGCAGCGGCGGCTGCTCGGCGCGCGCGTCCTCGTCGTCGGGTTGGGCGGACTCGGCTCGCCCGCCGCGCTCTACCTCGCCGCCGCCGGCGTCGGAACCATCGGCGTCGCCGAACCGGACACCGTCGCCGCGCACAACCTGCAGCGGCAAATCCTCTTCCGCGATGCCGACGCCGCCGGCAGCGCGTCGAAACTCGACGCCGGCTTCGCCGCGCTGCGCGCGCTCAACCCGCGAACACGCCTCGTCGCGCACGCGGAGGGCGTCACGCCCGCGAACGCCGCCGCGCTCATCGCCGGCTACGACGTCGTTCTCGACGGCTCGGACAATTTCGCGACCCGCTACCTTGTCGCCGACGCCGCCGCGCTCGCGCGCCGCCCGCTCGTTCACGGCAGCGTTTTTCAGTTCGAGGGGCAGGTGGCGGTGTTCGACCCCGCCGCCGGTGGTCCCTGCTACCGGTGCCTCTTCCCGCGCCCGCCCGCGCCGGAGACCGTGCCAACCTGCGCCCAAGCCGGCGTGCTCGGCGCGCTGTGCGGCGTCGTCGGCTCGTGGATGGCGCTCGAAGCCGTGAAAGTCATCACCGGTGCCGGCAACGCTGCCGGCAAATTCATCGTGCTCGACCTGCTCACGGACAACGTCCGTGTCGTTTCGCTGCCGCGCAACCCCGCCTGTCCGCTGTGCGGCGACGCTCCGAGCATCACCGAAATCCGCCCCGAAAACTACGACTTCGGCGCGACTTGCTGCGGCGGCACCGGCGGCGGTGCCGGCACTGCCGCCGGCGAGGAAATCACCTGCGAGGAGTTCGCCGAATTGCGGGCGGCGACGCCGGCGTTGCCGGTGCTCGATGTCCGTGAGCGCGACGAGCGCGACGCCGCCCGCATCGAGGGCACGGCGCACATCCCGCTGGGCGAACTCGCGGCGCGCCTCGACGAGGTTCGCGCCCTGCTCGGCGGCGACGCCACCGCGCGCCTCGTCGTCCATTGTCAGCGCGGCGGACGCTCGCTTTCCGCGACCCGCCTCCTGCGCGCGAAGGGCTTTTCGGGCGCGGTCTCGCTCGCCGGCGGTCTCGAACGCTGGCTACGCGCCGGCGCGTGAGTTTGCGCCACGCTTTTCGTCACGCTTCGCCAATTTCGTTCGCCCAGTTCAGGTAGGCGGGGAGACCACCGGCGGCGGCGCACCAGAGCCATTGCGGAACTTCGTAGGGATGGGCTTTGACGAGCCATTCTTCGACGGCGGCGGCGTTGCGGCGCGGGAATTTTATGGCGACGCGCCATTCGCGCTCGTTACAGAACTCGCCCTTCCAGCAGTAGAAGGACTCGATGGCGTCGGAGATTTGCGCGCAAGCCGCCAAGCCGGACGCGACAATGCCGCCGGCGATGCGCTCGGCGGACTGCCGGTCGGGAAGTGTTGTCCAGCCAATGCAAATTTCGGCGGTCTCGTTTTTCGCGGAGTCCATTTTTGCTTACGCCGACGGCGCAGTCGTTTGGGGCGTTGTTGGCGGTGCCACCGGTGGTGTCGCCGGCGGCGTTGAGACAGATGCTGTCATCGCCGCCACAGCAGTTGCCCCGTGGGTTCCCGAAGGTGGTGCAACTGTTGACATTGCAGAGGGATAGACGCTGCTTCCGGCACCGCCGCCACCGGTGCCGTTGCCGAGCATTTCGCTCTCTTGGCAGAAGCGTGTCAGCCCTTGGAAAATCAGTTCTCGCGCTTCTTCGACCGTGTCCACGATGTGGAAAATATCGAGGTCTTCGTCGTCAATCAGCCCCCAGTTTTTGAACAGTTCAAAGTTCAGAACATTTCGCCAGTATTCGCTTCCGAAGAGGATGACCGGAACGCGCGGTGCCTTGCCTGTCTGGATGAGGGTCAGCAGTTCAAAGAGTTCGTCAATTGTCCCGAATCCGCCGGGGAACGCGACGACTGCGCGCGCGAGCGACACGAACCAGTATTTGCGCACGAAGAAGTAGTGAAATTCGAAACTCAACCCCTGCGTGATGTAGGGATTGTTTGTTTGCTCGTAGGGCAGGGAGATTCCCAGACCGAGCGTGACCCCGCCGCTTTCGGAAGCGCCGCGATTGGCGGCTTCCATGATTCCGGGACCGCCGCCGGAGCACACGAAGAACGGGTTGAGCGGTTTGGGGAGCGTCTTCGACCAGCGCGTGACATCGCCGGCGAGTTGGCGCGCCGCCTCGTAATAGACGGACAGGTTGACCGCGCGGCGGGCGCGCTCGATGCGTTTCGCACGTTCCTCCGGCGCGCCGGAGGCGTCCTCCTCGGCGGCGCGCAGACGGCGTTCGGCGTCGGCGGCGGAGAGGAGGCGCGCGGAACCGAAGAAGACGACCGTGTTGCGAATCCGGTGCCGGTTGATGCGCTGCTGCGGCTCGGTCATTTCGCTGAGCACGCGCACGGAGCGTCCGTAGGGACCGTGCACGAAGTCGGGGTTGTCGTAGGCCTTCAGCGGATTTCGTGTCTTTTGCGCGTGCGCGCCGTAATGAGCGTGCGCGGCACCGTTGCCGTCGCCGGTGGCGTTGCCGTTGCCGGTGGCGGCACCGCCGGCGGGACTGTTTGTTTCCGCGACGGGGTGCGGATGGGGCGTGTGCGCCGGATGCGCCGAATGCGCGGCGTGCGGCGCGTGAGGGGAATGCATCGGGTGGGGCGGGGCGTGGTGGTGAAACGGGTGGGTCGCGTGGCTGGTGTGCGCGGGCGGGCGTTGATGCGCGGGTTTTCCGGGAGTGTTTTGCATGTTGCTCTTTTCTTGGATGGGAAGGGTGGGGAAGGGGCGGTGCCCCGATGGTTGTTTTGAGACGTTTAAGACCTTTGCGGCTGGCGGCACGAATGCCGAGCCGCGCGGATTGAAGCCGGAAAACACGCGCACCGTCAAGTGCCCGCGCCCGCTTTTGCCCTTGCCACTTCCGTCCGCCGCGCGCACCCGTTTCCGCCGTCATGCGCGCCCTCCGAAACGCCTTCATCACCGGTTTGCTCCTGTGCCTTCCCCTCGCCATCACGGTTTACGTCCTGTGGCTCATTCTGGGGCTTGCCGCCAAGCCGCTCAACGGCCACGTGCTGACCTTCATCGAGTGGGTCGTGCCGCGCGCCGGTCTCGACCCCGCTCTCGCCGCCTCCTCGTGGGTTGAGCCGGTCGCCTACGTCCTGTCGGCGATTCTGCTCGTGACCGTCATCACGCTCCTCGGCTGGTTCTCGAAAAACCTCATCGGCGGCATCCTTATCAGCCGCGTCGAAAACGTCATCGAGAGTTTGCCCGGCGTGAAATCCATCTACGTCTCCATCAAGCAAATCGTCGCCATGTTCGGCGCGAAAAACAAAGAGAACTTCAAGCAGGTCGCGCTCGTTCAATTCCCTCACGCCGGCGCGTGGACGGTGGCGTTCGTGACCAACCGCGACCCCAGCGAAATCTCCGCAATCCTCGGCTACCCCGCCGTCCACGTTTTCGTCCCGACGACCCCGAACCCCACCGGCGGCTACTTCATGGTGTTCCGCGAGAGCGACATCAGACCCCTCTCAATGAGCATCACGGAAGGCATGAAACTCGTCGTCTCGTGCGGCTCGTTGCTGCCCGAAAACAGCGCCGCGTTCGCCGGTGAAACCGCAACCGCCGGTGACGGCGCGGACGTCGCCGCCGGCACCCCGCTCCGGCAATGAGCGCGCCCGCGACGGAGACCGTTGGCGGGTTGGTGCTCTCGCGCCGGCAGTCGGGCGAACGCTTCCTGTTGCTCGCGCTGCTCTCGCCCGAAAAAGGCGTGCTGAACTTCTTGCTGCGCGACTCGGCGAGGCCGGACGCCGCGCGCCCCGACCTCTTCGACCTCGCGGAGGTCACGCTCACCGCGCCGCGCAACGCCGGTCCGCGTTTCGGCTCGAACTACCGCATCCTGCGCCGCCTTGACGCGCTGGGCGCGGACATCGCCCGCCTCGACGCCGCCTGCCGCCTCGCGCGCGTCATCGCCGGCAACCCGATTCCCGACGAGTCCGCGCCCGCGCTCTTCGCCCTGTTCGGGCGCGCGCTCGAAGCCATCGCGAGCCGCCCGCGTCCCGACGCCGCCTACATCAAGGCACTCTGGCAAATCGTCCGCGGCGAGGGCTTCCCCGTTCGGGAGCAATGGCTCGCCTCGCTGCCTCCGGTGGACGCCGCCGCGTTGCGCGCGACCCTGCGCCAGCCCCTCGACGCCGTCGCCGCGCCGCCGGCGGAGGTCGGGCAACTGACCCTCCGTCTGGAACGCTGGCTCGCCGGCGAATGCCACTTCTCGATTCCCGCGCGGACGTGAGAAACGCGCCCCGAAAATTGTAGTTTTTATTGGATACAACGCTTCTGGGGCGTCCGCGCGATTTTACCTGAAAACCGCTTTACTTTTCAGCGACCCTTCGCACTCTGCCGCCAGCCAAACACGAACACCGCCCCACTTGCACAGCACATGCGCGCCCTAAAAGTTTCCGACCCGCCCATTACCATCACGCTGCCCTTGTCGGTGTATGACGAGGTTGACGACTATCGCCGGCGGAACGGATTTCGGACGGTCAGCGCGACACTGCGGCACGCGCTTTCCGTCTTTGGCTTTTCCAATCTTCCCAAGCGAATGTTTGAGAAACGGCAGGTCTCGTTTCGCATCCCGTTCGCGCAGCGGAAGGCGTTGCTCTCCCTCGCCGGCAAGGGGCGGGTGAGCACGGCATACATCATCCGGTTGGCGCTTCAAGCGTTGCCGGGGAACACAACCCGAAACCGAACAGAGGACACCACGATGGCTGACAAGAAGAAACCCGCCGCCAAGCCGGCGGCGAAACCGGCCCCCGCCAAGAAACCCGCCGCGAAACCGGCGGCGAAACCGGCGGCGGCCAAGAAACCCGCGGCGCCCGCCAAAGCGGCGGCGCCGGTGAAAAAAGCCCCGGCGGCGAAGCCGGCGCCGGCGAAGAAGGTGCCGGCGGCGAAAGCGGCGCCGGCGAAAAAGGCGCCCGCGAAGAAGACGGTCCCGGCGAAGAAAAAGTAAGCGCTCCTTGGCGTCGCCGGAGCCGGAGCCGCCCCAGTGGGACGGCACCGGAAAAACACGAAACCGCGCCCTGAAAAGGGCGCGGTTTTTTCGTCCGCCGGCGGCACGGAACATGTATCCAAAAATTCAATACAGAGTGCCCGAAGCGGGAGTCGAACCCGCACGCCTTGCGGCAACGGATTTTAAGTCCGGTGTGTCTGCCATTCCACCATTCGGGCGCCACAAAACGCACCGCTTATCCGGTCGCCGCCCGAAGGCGTCAACGCCAAAGGCGGCACCGCCGGCGGCACCTCGGAAAACTCCGCCACCGGCGCGTTCCGAAAGAATTCTTCCGACGCCGGTGCTTTCGCGTTTTCCTCGCCGGACATGCAACTGAACGCCGAGACCACTCTGCTGCGCGCCTTCGACGAGGGGCGGCTTCCGCACGGCATTCTGCTTCACGGTCCCGACGCCGCCGCGCTCGACGCCGCCGCGAAGCGCATCGCGGCGCGCATTTTCAACTCCTCCGACACCACCACCGGCGGCGGCACCGCCGCTTCCGCCCCCGACTCCCATCCCGATTTCCATCTGGTGCGCCCCGGTGGAAAGGCGCGCAAAATCGCCATCGAGGACGTCCGCGAACTCAACCAGCAAATCCAGAAGACGACGAACCGCGGCGGGCGGAAAGTCGTCCTTGTGAGCGAGGTGGACCGCATGGACGCGCAGGTCGCGGACACTTTCCTGAAAACCCTCGAAGAACCGCCGGCGGACACCACCATTTTCCTCACCACGACGCGCCCGCGCCAGTTGCTCGACACTGTGCGCAGCCGCACGCTGCACTTCCGCATCCCCGCGCCGGCGGACGCCGCGCGCGACCCGCTCTGGGACGCATGGCTCAATGACTTCGACGACTGGCTGTGCGACCTCACCGGCGGCGGACGCATGGACGCCACCCGCGCCGCCGACCTGATTTTCGCGCTCTACGGTCTCGCGGCGCGTTTCAACTCCCTGCTCGCCGTTGCCTCCGCCGAGCAGTGGGAATTAGTCAAAGCGACGCTGCCCGAAGACATGGACGACGAGGAGATGGCGGCCGCCGAGTCCGGTGCCGGCAAAAACATCCGCTCCGCGCGCCTCGCGGAAATCGCGTTGCGCCTGTGCGAAATCAACGCCCGCCAGCCCGACGCCGCCGGCATTCGCGCCCTGCACGCCTCGCTGCGCGAACTGGAACACGCCGCGTCCCTGCTCGACCTGAACATGGCTACGCCCGCAGCCATCGAGTATTTCTTCCTGCGCCTGCTGCGCATTTGGACGGCGCGCTGACGCCGCCGGTGCCACCGGTGCCGCCGCAGGTGCTATCGCCGGCACCGCCGGCGCCTTCGGCGGCGGCGATTTTTTTCGCAGAAAACGTTTGACAGGGCGGAATGGTGCGGGCATTTTTATCTTTGGTTTTGGACTAAACAAGTAATGTTTTATCGCACTGCTTGTTCTTCGCGTCCGACTGCCAAACTCAACCACACACATCCATCCAACAAGACAACCCACACACGACACACATGGCCAAATACAACAACATCACTGACTCCGTCGGCCGCACGCCGCTCATCAAACTCAACCGCCTCACGGAGGGGCTTGCCGCCGAGGTCTATATCAAGGCGGAGTTTTTCAACCCGCTGCACAGCGTGAAGGACCGCCTTGGGCGCGCGCTCGTTGACGCGGCGGAGCGCGACGGGAAACTCAAGCCCGGCGGCACGCTCGTCGAGCCGACTTCGGGCAACACCGGCATCGCGCTGGCGTTCATCGCCGCCGCCCGTGGCTACAAGGCGATTCTGACGATGCCCGAAACGATGTCGCTTGAGCGGCGCGTTTTGCTGCGTCTGCTCGGCGCGGAAATCGTGCTGACGCCCGGCACGAAGGGCATGCCCGGTGCCATCGCGAAGGCGGAGGAGATTGCGCGCGAGACCGGCGCGTTCATCCCGCAGCAGTTCGAGAACCCCGCGAACCCCGAAATTCACCGCCGCACGACCGCCGAGGAAATCTGGGCGGACACGGAGGGGAACGTGGACGTGTTCGTCGCGGGCGTCGGCACCGGCGGCACCATCACCGGCGTCGGCGAAGTCATCAAGTCGCGCAAGCCGGGCTTCAAGGTCATCGCGGTCGAGCCGGACACCAGCCCCGTGATTTCGGGCGGCAAGCCGGGACCGCACAAGATTCAGGGCATCGGCGCGGGCTTCATTCCGAAGACGCTCAACACGGCGATTCTCGACGAAGTGTTGCCGGTTTCGAGCGACAACGCGATTGCGACGGCGCAGCAGGTCGCCGTCCGCGAAGGCATCCTGATTGGCATTTCGAGCGGCGCGAACATCTGGGCGGCGTTGCAGGTCGCGAAGCGGCCGGAGTTTGCCGGCAAGCGCATCGTGACCGTCGCCACCGACACCGGTGAACGCTACGTTTCGACGGCTCTCGCCGAGAAGGCGCGCCTCGAAGTGACCGCGCTGACCGCCGCGTAATGCGCGGGGCGGCGCGCAGTCCGGCGCGCCCATTCCCAAATCCTCCCGAAGCGCGGGCGGTGCCGTTCGGCGGCGCCGCCCGTTTTTTTGCGCTGGCGTCACCGGTGGCGCGCTCTTTCCCTGCGCCCCCTCTTCTCTCTCACCCAAACCCGAAACACATGCGAAACAACATCCACATTGGCGTGAACATGGAGTTCGTGCGCCACGAGGACAAATCGTTCGAGTGGGGCGTCAAAAAAGCCGCCGAACTCGGATACGAATACGTCGAGCCGATGCTCCACTGGGGACGCGAACTGCTCTCCGAAGCGGGCTACTTCCACAGCGTCTCGATGCTCGACGACCCGCTGCGCGTGAAACGCGCCGTGGACGCCGCCGGCGTCAAACTCTCCGGCTTCTCGGCGCACACGCCGCTGTGCAAGCCGGAGGTCGGCGTCGAATACCTCAAACAAGCCGTCCGCTACGCCGCCGAGTGCGGCGCGCCGGTGGTGAACACCGACGAGGGACCGAAGGCACCTTGGACGACCGAAGCCGAGGACTTCGTGCTCATGCGCTACACGCTCGGCGAGGTGGCGCGCGTCGCCGAACCGCGCGGTGTGCTCATCGGCATCGAGCCGCACCAGCAATACTCGAAGCACCCCGACGGGCTTGACCGCATCCAAGGTCTCTACCCCTCGCCCGCCATCGGCATCAACTTCGACACCGGCAACAGTTTCCTGTGCGGGCACGACCCCTACGCATGGCTTGAGCGTGTGTTGCCGCGCCTCGTGCACCTGCACGCGAAGGACATCAGCGCGAAGCAGTCCGGCGCCGAACGCGGCAAAGTCACCGGCACCCCCGTCGGCTGCGCCTGCGGCGACGGCGAGATTGACTGGGCGCGCGTCATCGCGATTTGCCGCAACGCCCCGCGCGACATCGTGTTCTCGGTCGAATGCGGCACCGTCGAACAGGCCGCCCGCTCCGTCGAGCACCTCAAAAAACTGCTCGCCGCGTGAGCGGAAAAATCGGCGCCAGCCCCGCCGAGGTTGGCGCAACGCCGCCGGTGGTGCCGCTGGTGCCGCCGGTGCCGCCGGAAACGGCACCGCCGGTGGTGGCTTTTCCGCCGCCGGTGGTGGTGCTGACTTCGCCGCCGCCGGTGGTCAGCCCTCGTTTTTGAGGATTTTGGTGAAGACCTCCTGCGGGATGGAGACCTTGCCGATTTGCTTCATGCGCTTTTTGCCTTCCTTTTGTTTTTCGAGCAACTTGCGCTTGCGGGTGATGTCGCC
>JAISSQ010000164.1 GCA_031273045.1 Puniceicoccales bacterium | reverse complement strand
GGTTTATCGTATTCGTCAACGAGGAGAGCGACCTTGGCACCGTGCTGTTTAGCGGCACTGGCGATGAGTTCGCGGAAGGCGACTTCGGGTTGTTGGTTCGGGGGAATGGCAACATCCATTTTTTCAGCCGCCTCGCGAACAACGGCGGTGGTGGTTTCCTCCAAGATGCCTAATCCGCGCGCCGCTATCACTTTGCTCATATCCAAGCGAATCACCGGCGACGGCTTGAAATTCGGACGCGACAAAAACTCCTCGGCGTAAAGCCCCTTGAACAAATCGGTGCGTCCCTGAAACAGGGCCTCGAACGTCGAGCAGGTTAGCGATTTCCCGAAGCGACGCGGACGGGAAAGGAAGTAGGCCTTGCCGTTGTCGATGAGGTTCACGAGGAAGCGCGTCTTGTCCACATAGACATAGCCCTCCGTGCGAATTTCTTCGAACGTCTGGATGCCTGCGGGCAGTTTGGGGAGGCGCGGTTCCATGCGGGCGCGGACAGTAGCGGGTGTGCGCGTTCCTGCGCAACGAGGAAAACATCAGCGTTGCGAAACATTCTCCTCCTCCGTGCCGCCTCCTCCGAACCGCCGCCTTCGCGGACGTCGCCGGCGGCGTCCGCCGCACCTTGGGCGAAACCGCAGCGTTGTTGATCTCGGAGGTTTTTTTTAGAGGTGGCGGTGACGCCGCCCCAAGACCAACAATCCCGCGCGACACATGGGCAATTCGTTCGGACAACTTTTTCGCATCACCACTTTCGGCGAGAGCCACGGTGCCGCCGTCGGCGTCGTCATTGACGGTTGTCCGCCGCGACTGCCGCTCGACGCCGCCGAAATCCAGCGCGCGCTCGACCGGCGGCGTCCCGGACAGAGCGCGCTCACCACGCCGCGCCGCGAGGGTGACAGCGTAGAAATCCTCTCCGGCGTGTTCGAGGGGCGCACGCTCGGCACGCCAATCGCGCTCGTCGCGCGCAATAGTGACCAGCGTTCTGGCGACTACGAAGCGTTGCGCGGCGTCTTCCGCCCGTCGCACGCCGACTTCGCTTACGACGCAAAATACGGTTTTCGCGACCATCGCGGCGGCGGTCGTTCGAGTGCCCGTGAGACGCTCGCGCGCGTCGCCGCCGGTGCTGTCGCCGCGAAGATTTTGCGCGTCGCCGCCGGTGTCGAAATCCGCGCCTACGTCGAGAGCGTCGCCGAAATCGCGGCACCGGTGCTGTCCGAGTTTCCAGACATCGCCGCCGTTGACGCCACTCCCGTCCGCTGTCCCGTGCCCGAAGTCGCCGCGCGCATGGAAGCGCGCATTGCCGCCGCGCGCGATGCCGGCGACTCGCTTGGCGGCACCATTCGCTGCCGGGTCCGCAACGTTCCCGCCGGTCTGGGCGAACCGGTTTTCGACCGCGTTGAGGCCGACCTTGCCAAGGCGATGCTGTCCATTCCGGCGAGCAAGGGGTTCGAGATTGGCTCCGGTTTCGCCGGCACGCTCCTCGCCGGTTCCGCGCACAACGACCCGTTTTGCGTCCGCGACGGGCGCGTCCGTCCCGCCGCCAACAACGCCGGCGGCACGCTCGGTGGCATCTCCGACGGCGAGGAGATTTTCTTCCGCGTCGCCTTCAAACCGACGCCCAGCATCGCCCTCGTGCAACGTGCCGCGAACGCCGCCGGCGAGGAAATCGAACTTCGCGTTGGCGGGAGGCACGACCCGTGCGTCCTGCCCCGCGCGGTGCCGGTGGTCGAGGCGATGACCGCGCTCGTGCTCGTTGACCATCTTCTGCGCCACTCCGCGCAGAACGGCACGTTGCGCCTCTGACCGCCGGCGGCATCGGCGGAATCGGTGGCACCGGCGGCGGCACCGGTGGCGCGCTCACTCCGCAAACTTGTATTTGCGCGGACCGAGACCGGCGGAAAGGTTGCGTCCGAGCAGCAGGAACGGCGCGAGGACAAACGCCGCCGCCAATGCCCAGCGAACGATTTGCGCCGGCGCGTTCCACTGCGCCGTCAGCGACCAGAACACCGCCACGCCAAGATTCCACAGCGCGAGCGGCACCAAAAATTTCCACGCGAGGCGCATCAACTGGTCCATGCGCAGGCGCAACAGCGTGGCGCGCATCCACATGAACGCCAGCAGCACCAGAATCGTTTTTCCGTAGAACCACACGTAGGACGGAACGAATTGCAAAAACTCGCACGGCGCCTGCCAGCCGCCGAAGAAAAGCGTCACGCCCAATCCCGAAAGCGCCGCCATTCCAAAATACTCGCCCATGAAAAACATGGCGTATTTGAAGCCGGAATACTCCGTCAAATAACCGGCGATGATTTCGCTCTCGCCCTCCGGCAAGTCGAACGGGCAGCGGTTGCACTCGGCGAGCGCCGCCACAAAGAAAATCACCGCGCCGGCGGCACCCCACGGAGTCAAAACATTCCACTGCGGAATGACGCCGCCGAGCCAGCCGCCCTGCGCCTCCACAACGTCCGTGAGCGCCAGCGAGCCACCGGTGGCGAGCAACACCGCCGGCACCGCCACCAGCAGCAGCGGCAACTCGTAACTCACCAATTGCGCCAGCGCGCGCATCGCCGCCACGAGCGAGTATTTGTTCGTGCTCGACCAGCCCGCCATGAAGATTGCCAGTTCCGACGCCGCGCCCGCCGCGAAGAAATAGAGCAACGCGGCGTCCATTCCGCCGAGCGCGGTGAGTTCGCGTCCGAACGGCAACACCGCGAAGCCCAGAACGGAAAATGCGACCATCGCCGCCGGTGCCGCGAAGTGCAGCACCTTGTCCGCCGCGAACGGCACAACATCCTCCTTCGTGAGCGCCTTCACCGCATCCGCGAACGGCTGGAAAAATCCGAAAACGCGCACGCCGAAAACGCGCACGCGGTTCGGACCGTAGCGGTTCTGGAAACGACCGAGCAACTTGCGCTCGGTCACGGTGAGAAACGCGAACGTCAGCCCGAACACGCTCAAAATGGCGATGATTGCGACGAGCGACGACACCGCCCAGCGCAACCATTCGTTCTCCGGCAGCAACGCCACGCACCACGCCAGAATGTCGAAAGGAAGGGTCTCCAAGTCCATGTGGCGGGGCAGGGTGACGGCACCGGTGCCACCGGTCAACGCGGGACTGCCGGCGCGCGGCGGTGCTCCTTATGTGTCGGCGCGCGACATGTCGCGCTTGGGGCGGAAAGCGGTGGCAAGTCACCGCACTTGACCCTTCGTGCGGCGCGGTTTTTTTGCGCGCCATGCAAAAACCCCTGCTGCTTGCCGAAATCTCCGGTCTGTTCGGACCCGTCAGCGTGCCGGAGCGCATCCTCCAAAAAATCTGGTGGAGCGGCGATTTCACCCAGAGCGGCATGCGGGCACTCGGCGGAAAACCCCTGCGATGTGTCCGTCCGGGGCGTTGGAATCACGAGGAGGGACCGGACTTCATCGGCGCTGTCCTTGAGATTGCCGGCGAGACCGTCACCGGTGACGTCGAAGTGCATTTCTATGCCGAGGACTGGCTCGCGCACGGACACGGTAGCGACCCGATGTTCGACAACGTTGTGTTGCACGTGCTGCTTTTCCCGCCGCGACGGGCGACGCCGCTGCCGACGCTTTCCGGTCGCGTGCCGGAAACGTTCGTCATGCTTCCGCACTTGCGCGAAGACCTTGAGGACTACGCGAACCGCGAGGCGTTGCTCGCCCTCGAATCGCGCGAAAAGTCGGCGTGGCACGAGGCGCTCGCGTCCCTCGCCGAGGACGCCCGCCTCCCGCTCCTTTGCGCGAAGGCGCGCGACCGCTGGGGGCAGAAAGTCCGCTTCGCGCGCCAGCGGCTCAACACCCACGGTTGGGAGGAGGCGTGCCACCAACTCGCGCTCGAAACGCTCGGACTTCGCCGCAACCGCGCGCCGATGTCCGCCCTCGCCCTCGCCCATCCGTCCGCCCGGATGCGCGGCGCGCGCGCCGACGCGCTTTTTGATGAACGGCGCGAGGAGTGGAAACTCGCCGGTCTGCGCCCCGCAAACCACCCGCTTCGCCGCCTCCGGCAATACCTCGACCTGCTTGGCGCGCGCCCCGACTGGCCGGCGCGTCTTGCGGCGTGGGGCGCGAATCTGCCGGGACGCAACGGCGCGCTCCTGCCGCCGGAGACGGTGCGCTTCCGGCGGGCGTTGCGACTGCCCGATGTCGCACGAAACCTGTCCACCGCCGTTTTCGCCGACACCATCGGCGGGACACGCATGCACACGCTCACTGTTGATGCCCTGCTGCCGCTGCTTGCCGCGCGCGCCATCGAGCGTGGCGGTGAGACCGGCATCGAACCGGAGACCTGCGAGCGACACTGGTTCCACTGGTGGCTCGGCGATGTCCCGGACCGTCTCGCCGCTGACCTGCGCCCCGAACTCCCCGCCGAGGGACGCTTCCCGCTAATCATCGCCAACGGTCTCTTCCAAGGTCTGCTCCAACTCGGACACGAACTCGGCTGACTTCGCGGCGCGATTGTTGACGCTTCGCGGGCGGGGCGTTTCCCTCGGTTCATCACCGGAGGCGGGCGCACGCCGCCCCGCATTCTTCGTTTTACGACACGCTTTGCATGACCCCGCCGCCTCTTTCCGCGTCGCCCGACCCGCAACCCGCCTCTTCCGCGCGCCGTCCGTTCCTTGAACGTTTGCTGCCGCTGGGCATTCCGCTCGCGTGGCTGCAACTCGTCGCCGAGCGCAAACGTTTCGCCGCCGCCGTCGCCGGCATCATGGTCGCCGTCACGCTCATGCTCTTTCTCATGGGGCTGAAAACCGCGCTCTTCAAGCAAGCGCTCGCGCCCTTTCACAAACTGCGCGCCGACATCTACGTCGTCTCGCCGCAATACGAATACATCGGGCTGCCGCGCCTCGTTTCGACCGCCACACTGCGCCGTGCGCTGGCGTTGCCGGAAGTCGAGTCCGCCGACCCGCTCTGGATGACGCCGCTGCCGTTGAAAAACCCCGAAACCGGTCGCGCGCGCGACCTGTTCGTGATGGCGTTCGAGCCGGAGGACCGCGTGTTCGCGGACGCCGGGATCGAGGCGGGACGGCACCTGCTTGGCGCCGGCAACACCGCGCTCATGGACGCGCTCGCCCATCCGGAATTCGGGAGGTTCGCCGAACTGCTCAAGGAGTCGCCCGACGGCACCGTGCACGCCGAGTTGAACGACACCGGCATTGACGTCGTCGGACTATGCTCAATCGGCACGACCTTTATCGCCGACGGCAACCTCGTCACGAGCCGCGACGCCTTCCTGCGCGCCTTTCCGGGCATGACGCCGGAGCGCGCGATGCTGGGAGTCATCCGTCTGCGCGCGGGAGCGGACCCCGCCGCCGTCGCCGCCCGCCTGAACGAGTTGCTGCCGGCGGACGCGCGCGCGCTCACTGCCGCCGAGGCGTTGGAGCGCGAGACCGGTTACTGGTCGGACCGCACGCCGATTGGCTTCGTCATTAACGCCACGATGCTCGTGGCGCTGGTCGTCGGCGCCATCATCGTTTTCCAGATTCTCTACACGGACGTTTCCGACCACCTGCCGGAATACGCGACGCTGAAGAGCATCGGTTTCTCGGACGGCTACTTCACGCGCCTCGTGCTGCAGGAGTCGCTGATTCTGTCCGTTTGCGGCTTCGTTCCCGGCGTCGCGCTGGCGTTCGGCGCTTGCCGCGCGGCGTGGGACATCGCCGGTCTGCCCGCCGGTCTGCGCGCGGAAAATCTCGCCCTCGTTTTCGCGCTGACACTCGGCATGTGCCTCGCCGCCGGTGCGCTCGCGACCCGCAAACTGCGCCGTGCCGACCCCGCCGAAATCGTGTGAGGGCGGGGCGGGGCTTGCGTTCCGCGTGAGCGTTTCCGTGCGCGCGGCGTCTGCGCCCTTGAACTCCGCCGCCGGTGCCGCATTTTTCGCCCAATGCTCACCCTTTTCATTCCCTCCGCTTACGAGGCGGCCGGTTTCGTTGACGAACTCAAACGCGGTCGGGGCGCGCCGTTCCGCCGTGAGAAAATCGCCGGCGTCCCTGTGTTCACCGGCGGTCTGAAAGGAGTGCCGGCGCGGGTCGCCGTCTGCGGAATGGGGCAGCCGCACAGCGCGCTGCGAATCGGCGCGGTGCTCGACGCGCTGGCACCGTTGAACGAGACCGACCCCGTCTGGCTCGCCGGCTTTGGCGGCGGTCTCGACCCGTCGCTCAAACGCTATGACATGGTGTGGCTCGACGGCGGCACCGGTGACGGCAACCCCGCCGGCGTCGAGACGGACGCCTCGGCGCCGGTGCGCGCCGCCAGCGCCGCCACCGGTGTTCCGGCGCGGCGCATCTCGAAGATTTTCACGTCGGAGGTGGTCGTTGACACGCCGGAGCGGAAGGTCGCGGCGTTCAAGGAGACCGGCGCGGAAATCGTGGACATGGAGACCGCGCCGTTCCTCGCGTTGCTCGCGAAGCACCGGCGCACCGGCGCCGTCGTGCGGGTCATCAGCGACGACGCGACCGAGGAGTTTCCCGCCGACCTCATCGGGCACACTTACGATTTCGCGAAGGGGCGGGGCACACCGTTCCGGCTCGCGTGGCGGTTGCTCACGCATCCGCGCGACATCGGACGCATGCGGCACTTCCTCGCGCCGCTGCCGGCAGCGCGCGAACGGTTGCTGGAATTTGTCCGCGCGGGAGTGGCGAAGGCGGGGAACGGGGCGGGGAAGTAATCCGCCGCCGGTGCCAGCGGCGTCACAGCGCGGCGCGGATGAGGTCCTCGGCGGTGGCGGCGGGACCGAGGCGTTCAAGGGCGCGGCGGACGGCTTTGTCGGCGTCGGGGAGTTTCACGCCCAGCGAGACGAGGGCGGCGACGGCGTCCTGCTGCGGGCGGGAGGAGCCGCCGCCGGTGCCGGCGCCGGCACCGGCGTCACCGGCGGTGTCGTTGCCGGCGCCATTGGCGGTGCCGGTTCCGTTGCTGCCGCCGCCAGCGGCATCACCGGCGGCGTTCGCGCCGCGTCCCGTGCCGCCGGAGCCGGCGGGGAACACTTTGTCGCGGAGTTCGATGACGAGGCGTTCGGCGGTCTTTTTGCCGATGCCCGGGCAGGCGGAGAGGAGTTTGACGTCGGCGCGGGCGATGGCGTCCTGCAGCACCGGCAGCGAGAGTTTGCTCAGGATGTTGAGGGCGGTCTTGGGGCCGATGCCGGAGACCTTTTCGGTGAGGATGCGGAAGAAGTCGCGCTCCTCGGCGGTGGCGAAGCCGAAGAGGGACTGGCCGTCCTCGCGGAAGGTCTGGTGGGTGTGGAGGCGGACGGTGTTGCCGGCGCGGGGGAGTTTCTCGGCGGTGGTGACGGGGATGGCGACTTCGTAGCCGACGCCGGCGCATTCGACGACGGCGCGCACGAGGCCGGCTTCGAGCAGGGTGCCGTTGAGCGAGACAATCATTGCAGGAGGACCTCCAGCGCGGATTTGCGCTGCGGGATGAAGGGCAGCACGTGTTCGCTGTGCGGGACGACGACGTCGAGGAGGAACGCTTCCTTGGCGGCGAGCATTTCGCGGATGGCGTCGCGCAGTTCGGAGCGGCGGGTGACGCGGCGGCCGCGCACGCCGAAGCCCTCGGCGATTTTGACGAAGTCGGGGTAGAGGGCGTCGGGGTTGTCGGGGGAGCCGATGTTTTTGGGGTCGCACAGAATGGTCTGGGCGCGGTTGCCGCCGTAGAAGCGGTCTTCCCACTGCGTGACCATGCCGAGGTGCTGGTTGTTCAGAATCATGATTTTGGCGGGGACTTTCTCGACCGCCATCGTGGCGAGTTCCTGAACATTCATGAGGAAGGAGCCGTCGCCGTCTATGTCTATGACCTGCTGGTCGGGGCGGGCGATTTTGACGCCTATCGCCGCCGGCAGTCCGAAGCCCATCGTGCCCGCGCCGAGCGAACTGATGAAACTGCGCGTCCGCGCGAAGCGGAAGAACTGCGGCGTCCACATCTGGTGCTGACCGACGCCGGTGGCGATGATGGCGTCGCCCTTCGTCTCCTCGAACAGCGCGGCGATTGCCTGCTGGGGGAGGATGTTGTCGCCGGCGGCGCGCGTGGCGTCGAAGCCGAACGGGTAGGGGTGCTCGCGCTTCCAGCCGTTGATTTTCGCGAACCATTCGCGCAGGTCGGGCTTGCGGAAGCCGCCGGCGGCGCCGGCGCGGACGAGCGCGTTGAGGCGCGTGAAAACGTCCAGCACGTCGCCCTCGACGGGCACGTCCACGCGGATGTTTTTGCCGTGCTCGGAGCGGTCGATGTCAATGTGCACGACCTTCGCGCGCGGGGCGAATTTCGACACGGTGCCGGTGACGCGGTCGTCGAAGCGCGCGCCGGCGGCGATGAGCAGGTCGCTCTCATAGACCGCCCAGTTGCCGGCGACGGTGCCGTGCATTCCGAACCAGTAGAGCGACTGCGGGTGCTCCGGCGGCAGCACGCCCAGCGCCATCAGCGTCTCCGCGACGGGCACGCCCGTGAGCGCGGCGAACTCGCGCGCGGCACCGGCGGCGTTGCCGGAGACGACGCCCCCGCCCACGTAGAGCACGGGGCGTTTTGCGGTGGAAAGCAGCGCGAGCACCTCGCGCAACTGCGCGTCCGTCGCGCGCGGCGCCGGCGGCATCCCCGCGATTTCAACCGCGTCGAGCGACGCCGGAAATTTTGGCGTGAACCGCGCCTGCTGCACGTCCTTCGGGATGTCCACCACCACCGGTCCCGGTCGTCCCGACGCCGCGATTTTGAACGCGCGGAACAGCACCAACGGCAGTTCCGCCGGGTCGAGCACGAGAATGCTGTGCTTCACGATTGGCAGCGTGACGCCGAAAAAATCCGTCTCCTGAAAGGCGTTCTTGCCGATGAGTTGCTGGAACACCTGACCGGTGATGGCGACCATTGGCACGCTGTCCATGAACGCGTCCGCAATCGGCGTGACCAAGTTCATCGCGCCCGGACCGGACGTCGCGAGGCACACCCCGACCTTGCCGGTGGCGCGCGCGTAACCCTGCGCCATGAACCCGCCGCCCTGCTCGTGGCGCGGCAGCACGGCGCGGATTTTCTTCGAGCGCGACAGGGCTTGGCTGATTTCGAGCAGCGACCCGCCCGGATAGGCGAACACCGTGTCCACGCCCAGCAGTTCGAGCGCGCGCACGACGACGTCCGCCCCCAGCATCTCGCCGGCGGCGGCACCGGCGGTGGCACCGGTGGTGACTTTCGCGCCTTTGCCGGCGGTTCCGGCGACTTTTTTCGCGCCGCTGCCGATGGTCGTTTTTCCGTTTCTGCCGCCCGCTTTTGCCGCCGGCGGCTGTGTCTTCTTCGCTTTTGCCATGTGTGTCCTTGGTGGTGGTTTTTTAGTTGCGCGGAGTAAAAGCGGAAACGGCACCGGCGGCGAGCGCGCTTTCGGGGACGCCTTGCCAAGCACGGGCGAAACATCCGGTTGGCGGCGCTGCCGGTGGTTAGAACGTTTGCCGGATTAGGCGGACGGGGCCGAGGAGGCCGGCGGGGTAGGGTTTGCTGTCTTTGCGGAAGTAAACGACGGGGGTGAAGGTGCGGCGGCGCGGTTCGGGACGGGGTTGGTTGTTCAGGAACCAGTCGGGGAATTGTTTCATCGCGGGGGTCTCGCGGCGTCCGTCGCCGGTGCGTTCGTAGTCGGGCGGGAACTGCTCGTCGCCGATGAGGGCGTTGGCCCAGTTGACGGCGACGGCGACTTCAATCTCGTTGGTGCCGGCGCGCAGGAACGGGGTGATGTCGGCGCGGTAGGGCGGGTGCCAGAGGTGCGCGACGTGGCGGCCGTTGACGCGGAGGGTGGCGGCGTCTTCGAGGGCGCCGAGGTCGAGGATGTGGAGGGAGCGGGGAGAAAGTCCCCACTCAATCGTGGTGCGGTAGGTCACCGTGCCGGAGAAGTAGCGGAGGGCGGGGTCGGTGGATTTGGAGAGGTCGGCGAGGGCGGGGAGTTCGCGGGTGAATGGGGCGCGGAGTTTGGGGGCGAACGCGGCGCGCCACGGGCCGGCGATGGCGGTGGCGGTCTCGGTTTTCGGGGTGAGCGCGGGGCGTTTGGCGTAGGGGGTGGCGTGGCGCGGGATGACGAGGAAGAGCGAGCCGCGCGGGGGGAGCGTGAGCGTGACGGTGGTGGTTTTCGCGTCGCCGGCAGTGCCGGTGGTTTTTTCCGAAGTGGCGAGTGCGTTCGCCGGCAGCGTGGAGATGGTGCCGTTGTAGGCGTCCCACACTTCGATTTTCGCGGCTGTGCCGGTGGCATTAACAGTCACCGGCAACGCGCAGGTTTTGGCGACGGTTTTGGCGGCGTCGTTGTTGATGAAGAAGATGTCGGCTTCGGGGGTTCGGCGGTGGTTGTAGTCGGGGGTGATGTCGGCGAGGGTGCCTTGTTGGAGGAGCATTTGGCAGCGGGCGAGGTAGGTGAAGAACGCCTTGCTTTGCGGGTGCCAAGGTTGGTGGCGGCCGAAGTGGACGCCGAAGGGGCCGAGGCCGAGGCCGGGTTGCACGGTGTCGTCGTAGGGTTGGTGCACCCAACTGTGGAGGAAGTAGAGGTTGGCGCCGCGGCGGAAGGCGCCGTCGGCGGTGCGTTTGAGGAACGCGGGGTCTTCGGTGAAGTTGGCGTTGCCGGGCCAGGTGGTGAAGGCCTCGGCGGCGATGATGCGTTTTTCGCCGGTGCGGATGGCTTTGTCCATCATCGCGATGAAGTGGTAGTCGCCGTTGCCTTGCGTCCAGAACTCGGTGACGGGGACGTCGGGGATGCTCGTCGCCTCGGTGGTGTCGAAGAGCGAGGTTTCGTAGGGTTCCTGATAGTAGTCGAAGCCGGCGGCGTTGACCTTCTCTTTGGCGAGGCGCCAACTGTTGTCGAGGATGAGGCGGTTGGTGACGGCCTTCCAGTCGCGGTTGAAGACGTCGGTGTCGTCGCGCCGCTGTCCGCGCTTGGCGTTGACGGCGTTTTGGAGGGCAATCCACGGGAGTGGGTCGTAGCCCTTTTGGCGGATGAATTCGGCGCGGAAGACGGGCGACCAGTTCTGGTTTCCGGCCTCGTAACTGTCCACCCAGATGTTGGTGAACGTGGTGCCGATGAACTCGCCGAAACGCTCCGTGAGCGGCTTCAACACGATGTCCCAGTGACGCTCGTTCTCGGCGCGCGAGAACTTGTCCGCCTCGTAGGAGATGTCCTCGATTTCGCCCGGGACGGGACCGGGGCGGGCGGCGTTCGAGCCGTGGGCGACGCGCACGAGCGTCCACGCGCCGGCGGGCGCGTCCGGCCAGTTGAGTTCACCGGTGGCGGAGTTGAAGTGCGCGGTGAGGTCGCGGACGTCGTCGCGCCGCGCATCGCGTCCTGCCGGCACCGCGTAGAGCGCGATGTCCTTCGTGAACGTTGCGAACCGCCCGTGGCGGCGCGGCACCGGCGGCTTCGGGAGCGTCGCGTTAAAGGTCTTGCCGGCGGCACCGGCGGCGATGGTGACGTCGAGTTTGCTCGTCGTGACGACCTGCATCGAGCGCGCCTCGGAAATCCACGGTCCGCCCGTCTCCGACCAACCGGCGCAATTGTGCAGCCCGATTTTGAGACCGAGCCGGCGCGCCTCCGCGAGCGCGTGCCCGAAGAGTTCCCAATACTGCTCGCTGCGATACGTGCGCTCCGGCCAACGCGAGTCCTTGCCGCGCGGCAGGAACGTTCCGACGTTGAAAATGACGGCGCCGGCAACGCCCGCCTCGCGCATCGCCTCAAGGTCTTTCGTGATTCCTTCGCGCGAAATGTTCGACCCCATCCAGTGCCACCAGCACTGCGGCTTGTAAACGTCCGCCGGCGCGCCGGTGAACTGCTCCGCGAGCGTTGCGAGCGTCTCCGCGCGGGCGAACCGCACGGACGGGAGAATTTTTCGCTCCGGCGCCGGCGACGTGGCGGCAGGGAAATTGGCACCACCGGCGGCATTACCGGCACTGCCGGCGGAACCACCGGCGGCACCGGCGTTAACAGCACCACCGGCGGCATTACCGGCACTGCCGATTAACCCTGCGACAGCGGCGCACACCGCGAAATTCAACCTCAACACGGAGCAAACTTTCATCGCCGCGCATGACACCATTCCTGCCGCCCGCTATCCAGCCCCTATTTCCCGCAAGCCCCGCAACCGGCGGCGGTTCCGGCAAATTCCTTGCACGCGAAAGGTGCTGAAAAAATTACGATTTGGCGGTGCCGTTTTGCCGTCTTTTGGCTTCTACCTGCTGCATGTAAAGGCATTCTGCGGCGCGTTACATTCCACTCGAAACTCTCACTCCACCACTCCCGAACACTCCATAACTCCTCGAATTCCCATGAGAAAAACATTCGCCCGCGCCGCGCGTTTCGCGCTCTCCACCCTGCTCTTTGCCATCACCGCCAGCGTCTCCGCCGCCCTCCCAACTCCGACCGCGAACGCCGCCGCCGCTACCGCCGCCGCCGCTTCGGAAAACGCCACCGTTGACGTCCTCGTCGTCTATACCGCCGCCGCCCGCGATTACCTCGGCGGGGAGGACGCCGTCCGCGCCGAAATCAACGCCATGGTTGAGGAAACCAACGACGCCTTCGAGAAGAGCGGCGTCACCGGTGCTGTGCGCCTCGCCGCCGACGCCGCTACCGGTGACGCCTCCGCCGGCGCGCGCCTCGCCGTGAACGCCGACGGCACCGCTTACGTCGAAAGCACCGTGAGTTTCGAGAACGACCTCACCGCGCTCTCCGACTGGCGCACGCAACGCGGTTCCTCCTCGATGGTCGTCTCGCCCGACTCCTCCATCCCCGACGTCCACCAATGGCGCAACGACACCCGCGCCGACATCGTCGTCCTCCTGCGCCACGGCTCGGTGCAGAACACTGCCGGCATCGCGTGGACGCTCGACAGCACGGACGGCTCGCCGGCGGGCGGCTTCGCGGTCGTTGGCGCCCAACTCAACACCTACTGCTTCCCGCACGAACTCGGCCACACCTTCGGACTGCTGCACGACCGCGCGAACTCCTCCGGCGCCACCGGTGCCTTCGACTACGCCTACGGCTACATCTTCACCGGCACCTCCGGCGCCGAGCACGGAACCATCATGTCCTACGCGCAGGGCGAGGCGCGCATCGGCTACTTCTCAACACCGCTGCTCGAATTCGACGGCGTCCCGCTCGGTCTCGCCGAGGGCACCACCACGACCACCACCGACTCGCGCGGCCGAACCGTCACCTCCGCCGTCTCCGCCGACTGCGTCCGCGCGCTCAACCAAACCCTACCTGTCGTCGCCACCTACCGCGTTCCCACCCTGCCCGCGCCCGTCATCACCACGCCCGAAAGCGCCACCCCCCACAACGGAACCCTCTACGTCAAAGTCGAAATCCCCGACGGCACGTTCGGCGTCGTCCGCTACACCACCGACGGCTCGCCCGTGACCGCCTCCTCGCCCGCCGCCACCAGCGGAACCATCACGCTCACGCCCGACGCCGGCAACACCGCGCAGGCGTTCCGCGTCCGCGCCCGCGTCTTCACCGACGACGCCGAGTCCGGCGCGACCCCGCTCCACGGCCCCGAAGCCACCGCCGCCTACACGGTCATCGCCGACTCCGCCGTGCGCGCCGTCGCGGGCGCGCGCCTCGCTGCCGGAAACACGCACTCGCTCTTCATTGACGCCGCCAACGCCACCTACGCCGCCGGCGACAACGCGCTCGGTCAAAGCGGTGCCGGCTACTCCGCGAGCACCACCGGCGGCACCGCGCTGCAACTCGACGACGGCACCGACGGCAACCCCGCCGAGTCCGTCTCCGCTTACGCCAACCACACCGTCGTCATCGCCGCCAACAACGTCGCGCTCCTTTTCGGCTCCAACTCGAACGGCCAACTCGGCACCGGCAACACCGTCAACGCGCGCGGCGGCGTCGCCGAGCAATCCTCCTACTCCTCCCAAAACGCCAACGGCGCGCGCGGCGAACGCTACATCGTCACCATTAGCAACGTCCTGCTCGCTGCCACCGGCGGCGCCCACACCGCCCTGCTCGACCTCACCGGCCAACTCTACACCGTCGGCGCGAACGAGCGCGGACAACTCGGCGACGGCACCACAACCGAACGCCGCGAATTCACCGCCATCAACTACGCCGCCGGCGAAGGAGCCGGTGCCACGACCGAAGAGGGCGGGGAAGCCGCCGCCACGCCCGTCAACGACGCCACGCGCCTCGCCGCCGGAAACGCCCACACGCTCTTCATCAACGCCGCCGGCGACCTCTACGGCTTCGGCGACAACGCCTCCGGTCAACTCGCGCGCGACCCGAACGCGACGCCCCTCGCCGCCGCGCCCGTCAAAATCGCCGCGAACGCCACCGCCGCCGCCGCCGGCGACGCCAACACCTACTTCCTCGACGCCGACGGCGCGCTCCACGCCCTCGGTGCCAACGACCGCGGGCAACTCGGCTCCGCCGGCAGCGGCACCTCCGCCGTCGGAACCGACGGCGCGTTCTCCGCGACTCCCGTGCGCGTCGCCACCGGCGTCGCCCAAATCGCCGCCGGTCACAAGCACGCCCTCTTCATCACCACCGGCGGCGACCTCTACGGCTTCGGCGACAACTCCGCCGGACAACTCGGACTTGACCCGAACACGACGCCGTTCAGCGCGACGCCGCTGCTGCTCGCCTCGAACGTCGTCGCCGCCGCCGGTGGTGCCTCGCACACGCTTTACGCCGCCGCCACCGGTGCCGTTGACGAAGCGACCGGAAAGGCGACCTATGTCGTCTTCGCGCTCGGCGCGAACGCCGCCGGACAACTCGGCGACGCCTCCCTCGCCGCCGTCACCACGACCGCCGCAAACACCGGAATCACCTACGCCGTCCAACCCGCCGTAACCCTGCCCGCCACGCAAATCCCATACGTCCCCGACGGCGACGATGGCGACGACGCCGTCCCGAACGACGGCTCCGGCGCGGGCACCGGCGGCGGCAACAACACCACCGACGACCCGACCGACAACCCCTCCGACAACGGCGGCTCAAACAACACGGACGACAACTCCGGCGGCACCGGCGGCGGCACCGGTGGTGGCACTGACACCGGCGACGGCGGCAACAACTCCGGCGGCGGTTCGCCAAGCGCGGAGATGCCAGTGATTACGGCGGTCGCGCTCGACATCGCCGAAGACGACTTCGTCACCGAGACCGACGCCGAGCGCGAATTCCGCCTGCTGCTCGTCTCGCTCGGCTTCCCCGCCGAGGAAACCGCCGAGCCGCCGGCACTCGTGCGCGAGGGCGCGCGCGCGACATTCACCGTCACCGCCGTCATGCCGCTCTCCGAAACCGCGCCGGCGTTCACGTTCCGCTGGGAAGTCCTCGCCGCCGGCGGCGATGCCTCCGCCGATTGGAGCCAACTCGGCGAAACCGCCGAGACGACCTTCGCCGCCGAACTCGGCGCGGGCGAGCGGCTGCGCGTCTCCGCCGAGGTCACCGAAACCGGTGCCGCCTCCGCGCCGTGGGAAGTCGCCCTCCCCGAAGTCGTCGCGCCGCCGGTGGTCACGCCGGACTGGGAGGCGGGCGCGACCTTCCTGCTCAACTCCGCCGAGGACGCGCCGTCGTTCGCCGTGAGCGTCACCGGCACCGGTCGAATCTACTACGAGTGGCAGCAACTTATCGACTCCGCCACGAACACGTGGAGCGCCCTGCCGCGCGGCGTCTCGCCCGAAATCACCATCACCGCCGGCGGCGTCTATCGCTGCGCCGTCTCCGACCGCACCGGCGTCACCGTCCTCACCGCGCCGTTCACCGTCGAGGCGGTGGTTTACCCGGAGACGGCGGAACCGGCGGAGTAGCCGGCACCACCGGCGCGGTGGTCGGCGGAAGTTTCTCAAGCCGCGCGCGCAACGCCAGTGAGGGCTGGCAAACAGCGTCACCAACGCGCGCCGCGCCGCGCTCGACCACGACGCCGACGGCGGTGCCGCCGGGCGCGACGATGCGGCGCGCGCCGGTGGTGTTTAGCGCGACTCCGCCGGCACGCACTGGACGCAGCAGGGCGTGCTCCGCGAGCGCGCGGTCGGGCGAGCGCGCGCCGAGGCGGGTCGCGGCGGAGAACTCGGCGGGCGCGTCGAACCATGCGACGGCGAGGCGTCCGTTAGGCGCGACCCAGATGATTTTTCCAAGGACGGGGCATGTCGGAAATCCGTCGAGGTCGGCGAGGCGCGGCAACTGCGCCGCCGGCGCGCCACCGGTGGTGCCGGTCTCGCCGCCCTTCGGGCGCGCAATCGGGCGAAACTGATTTTGCGCGAAGGCGGTGCCGGCAACGCCGGTGGCGGCAAGTGCGGCGGCGGTGGCGAGGACGAAGATGGGATGACGGCGCGGCATGAGCGGGAGCGGACGGCTATTTCTGGGCAGGGACGAGGGTGAGCGTGACGGGGCCGAGGAGGCCGGAGGGACGTAGCGGGGCGGTGGCGCGGGGACCGGCGATTGTCCACGTTTTGCGGGCGGCGGCGGACTGACCGGCGTCGAAGACGAGGCGGTTGTGCCAACTGCCGGTGACGGCGATTGTGAGTTCGTTGGTGCCGGCGCGGACGTATGGGGCGAGGTCGAGCGTGTAGGGCGGTGCCCAAAGTGTGCGCAGGACGCGGCCGTTAAGGGAAACGACGGCGATGTCGCGGACAGTGCCGAGGGAGAGGAGGAGGGAGCGGCTTTTTTCATCCGTTCGCCACTCAAAGGAGGTGCGGTAAGTGGCGGTGCCGGAGAAGGCGCGGGCTTCGGGGTTGCCGGCAAAGGCGGGGAGATCTTTCCACGGGGCAAGGGCTGCAAGCGCGATGGGCGCGGTGGGCGCACCCCAGCCAGCAGGGAATGTGAGCGTGAAAGGTGCAAGCGGAACGGCGGTGCCGGTGGCGGCGCTCTGCTC
>JAISSQ010000144.1 GCA_031273045.1 Puniceicoccales bacterium | reverse complement strand
GCGCGGATTGAACGGCGCCATCGCGAGCCGCCGCGTCACCTACGACTTCGCCCGCCTCACCGCCGGCGCCACGGAAATCAAATGCTCCGAATTCGGCGACAACATCATCGCGCACATGTGAGGACCGCCGGCGGCTGACAGGGAGCGCCGCACACATGGAGCGCCGACTTTCAAGTCGGCTTGGGGGAGATGCGGCGCAGCCGCCATGGTTTGTTTTTTTGGAGTTGCGGCTGCGCCGCACCATTGCCGAGCCGACTTGAAAGTCGGCGCTCCATGTGTGTGGCGGTAGGAGCGCGGGGCTTCATTCACGTGCCGGTGGTGCGGCAGGGAACTATGGTTGGGAGGTGTGCGCCGTTTTCAATGCGTCGTTTTCACGAGTGCGATGCGGAAGCCGAGGTGGTTGTTGCGGAAGGTGGGTTCGTGGGCGGCGCGGTTGGCGGAACGGGCGGCGGTGGCAGGGTTGAGGTAACTGCCACCACGAATGACGTGTTGGACGGGCGTCCCAGCGTCGGCGGTGGCGTCACCGGTGGCGTGGCAGCAGCAGACGTCGTCAAGAGCCGTGTCGCCGGTGGTGCCCGAAGTGTCGTTCGCCGCCGGTCCGGTCGGGTCGGTGACTTCGCTGTCTGGGTAGGTGCCGTAGATGTCCGCGACCCATTCCCAGACGTTGCCGTGCATGTCGTGGAAGCCCCAAGCATTCGGCGATTTTGTGGCGACTTTTTGCGCGCCGGCGCGGGTGGCGCTGCCGGTGAGGTTGAGGGCGGTGGTGGCGGTGTGTCCGTGCCACGCGAACGCTGTCAGCGCGGCGGTGATTTGGTCGCGCGATGCCTCGGTGGTGGTGCCGGTGAAGCGTCCGTCGAAGCCGGCGCGGCAGGCGTATTCCCACTGCGCTTCGGTGGGGAGGACGTATTTGTAGCAGGGCGGCAGGAGGCCGGCGGCGTGCTCGCGTTTGGTGAGGCGGGCGCAGAACGCCACCGCTTCCGCGTGGCTGACCCAAGTCATCGGCGCGTCGTCGTCAACGGTGCCGAGCAGCGTGGCGCGGAGGTTGGCTGGCAGGGAGTCGTTCGCGCCGGCACCGACGGATTCGCGCAGCGTCACGCGCTTGCCTTTGAGCGTCCAGCACTTGGCGGGGTCGTTCCACGCCTTGTCCAATTGCTGCGCGAGCGTCGTGCCCATGACGCGCCGCCACTGTCCTTGCGTGACTTCGGTTGTGCCGAGCCAGAACGAGGTTTTGGCGAGTGTTTGGTCGAGGGTGACGCAGGTGGTCGCGTGGCGGCAGGTGGTGGCGGTGCAACCGCACGGCGGGTTCAGGTCGTCCACGAAGCGGTAGCGGATTTTGACGGTGTGCGCGGTCTCGTCGGCGTCGCGGTCGGGTTCGTCCAGCGGACTTCCCATGCGGAATGTGCCGGTCATGTTGAGTGTGTCGGTTTCGGTGGCGACGGGGCGCAAAGTCAGGCGGTGCGCCGCTTCGTCGGAGGCGCGCTGCCGGCGGTTCTGAATGCGCACGATGGTTTTGTCGTTGGTTTGGTCGTTGGTTTGGTCGTCGGGGACGCGGACGCTTCGCGAGGCGACGTAGTAGTCGGCGGTGTTCGCGCCGCTCGGAATTTCGAACACGTAGAGCGACTCGTAGTAGGCGGCGTGCTCGCACGGCGCTTTGCCGTTCGCGGCGGACGGCAGCGTGTGCGCCGCGCACTTGCTCCACATCGCCGGACGCGCGCAGGTGGCGGAGCACAAGAACGCCTCGCGCACGAGATACGGGATGCGTTGCCGGTTGCCGGCGGCGTCCGTCGCGTAGCGCGGCAGGTTGGCGAACACATAGACGTCGTCGGCGGTGTAGCCGAAGGCGCTGAGCGGACCACCGCCGCACGCGCAATTCTGGGGGGCGCCGCCAACGTCTCCGTTCCGGTGATTTCGTCGGCGGTGGCTTCGCCGAGGTGTTTGTGGGCGGCGACGGTGCCGGTGAGCGTGTTGACGATTTGAATGCAGAGCGGCGCGCGCCACCCGCCGTAGTCCTGCACCCAACGCTTGCGAACCGTGATGGTGCGGGTCTCGCCGGTGTCGTCGGCGGCGAGGGCGTTGTTGCCGGCGAGGACACCGCCGGTGGCGAGGAGGAACGCGGCGAACGCGGCGCGGACGCCGGCGTGGAGACCGGCGCGGGCGTGGGCGCGGATTGCGTTGCCGGTGGCGACGGCGACGGCGGCGGCGGCGGTAGTGGCGGCGACGGTAGCACCGGTGGTTGTGGTGCCGGCGGCGGGCGGGACAGCGGCGGAGTTTTTCGGGGACGACATGTGCGTTTGGGTTGGCGGTTTTTGAAATGTTGCTCGGCATTGTTTGGGGGAGTCCGAGCGGGCGTTATGACAGCCGTAAAAAAAAAGCAACAAGTGCAAAGTTGCGGTGCGTGCGTGTTGTCGGCGCGAGACGTCTTTGCGCACAAACGGCGTCCGCCGTCGGTGGCGCAACACGGCGTGGCGCAACACGGTGCGGCGCGGGCTGTCTGGGACGGGAATGCTTTCTCGTTCGCTTCCTTCATGCGCTTTCCGCCGCGCCGCCGGTGCCGCCGGTGCCGCCGCACTCGCGCTCGCAGTCGTCGCCGGTGCCGCTTTCGCCAACGCCAACGCCGGCACCGCCGCCGCCGCCGCCGGCACAGCAGACGCCGCGCTGCTCGCCCCCGCCGCCGCGCCGTCCATCGCCGAACTGCGCGCCGACCGCGCCCGCAACATCGTTCTTCCGCAGAGCGACCTCCACTACCGCGAGACGCAGCGCTACATCGAAGACATTCCCGACGCCGACTACGTCCACGCCACCGCCGCCGCCCACGAGTCGTTCCGCGACATCAAGTTCTCCGTCCGCATCATCTGGGGGCTTTACTCGAAATGGGGCATCGAGGCGTCGTGGCCATTCCTCAATTGGAACAACGAAAAACGCGCCCGCTACAACGAACTCTACAAGACGTTCAACCCCGTCCACTTCGACGCCGACGGCTGGATGGACTTCTTCTCGCGCTGCGGAATGCAGGCGTTCGCGTTCATTTGCAAACACCACGACGGTTTCGCGTTCTGGCACACAAAAACGCGCGTCAAACAACGCTACAACTACACCACCGGCGCACTCGAACCGTGCGACATCGCCTACTCAATCGAAGACACGCCGTTCAAGCGCGACATCGTCAAGGAACTCTGCGACGCCGCCCGCAAACGCGGCATCAAAATCGACCTCTATTTCTCGCACCCCGATTGGTATGACGCCGACTTCCGCCCCTACAACTACCACCCGCTCGCCACGCCGGACGTCCGCGCCAACCCGCGCGATTACTACAACGCGCACGGCGGAAACCGCCGGCGCACCATTTTGACGCCGGAGCGCACACCCGAAGAGACCGCCCGCCTCGTCGCCCGCCACCGCGAGCAAATCCACGAACTGCTCACCAACTACGGTCCCATCGAAGCGATGTGCCTCGACCAATGGCTCGGCCGCGACAACTGGCCGCACATGCGCGAGACCGTCAAACTCATGCGCAAATGGGCGCCGAACACCCTCTTCCGCGCCCGCGGCATCGGCAACTACGGCGACTACTTTCAGCCGGAGCAATTCGTCCCGGGCAAAAAGGAAAACACCGGCATGCCGTGGATGAGCATCTGCCTCCTCGCGAAACAATTCTCCTACGACCCGAACCCGAAAAACTACAAAGGCACCGCGTGGGTCGTGCGCAACCTCGTGGACTGCGTCGCCAAAGGCGGCTCGTTCATGGTGTGCCTCGGTCCCGACGAACTCGGACGCTTCCACCCCAAGGCCGTCGAGCAACTCGAAGCCGTCGGCGCGTGGCTGCGCGTCAACGGCGAAGCGATTTACAACACCACCCCGCGCAAGAGCGTCTGGCGCGAAGGCGCGTTCAAATTCACCCTCGCGAAAGACGCCAAGCACTTCTACGCGCTCACCGACAAGTGGCCCGAAAACAACACGTTCACGCTGACAAGTTTCGCCGCCCCGCCCGCCAACTCGAAGGTCTTCCTGCTCGGCTACGACAAACCGCTCGAATGGAAACCGGCGCGAGGAAGTGGCCAGTGGTCAGTGGCCAGTGGTCAGTGGTCAGTGGACAGTGGTCAGAAAAATAATGCTGGTGGCGGTGCCGGTGCTGGCGGCAAAGCCGTCGGCGCCGTCGTGACACTGCCGGCGGAACTCGCCGACCCTGCCCGCCGCCCGTGCAAAGACATGTGGGCGTTCAAATTCACCGCCGGCGAGTGATTGGCACTCTTCCCGACATGCAAAACTCCGCCTTTCCCACCGGTAACTGCCGGCGGCAAATTCGTTTGCGATAGTTAACAAAAATGTTAACTTTCCCGAATTAATTTTCTTGTTTCCAAATTACGGAATTCGTAATTTCATTACAAAAATACTCACTCTAAAATTACTCGAAGATGCAGACACTTACCGAAGCGATTTACCGGCAGCAGCCGCCGTGCGGCGTGTTCAACCACACCGTCATTGACAATCTTTTTCCAAACGAAACCACCGGTGCTCGTGCGCTCTTGCTACACCGCGCTTGCGCGGCGGGAGAAGTGCTTCGCTTGACGCGCGGCCTCTTCGTTCTCGCCGCACCATTCAACAAAAAAATGCCGCACCCGTTTCTGCTCGCGAATTTGTTGCAGCCCGACTCGCACGTAAGCGTCGAGAGTGCCCTCGCGTTTCACGGTCTCATTCCCGAAGCGGTTTACCAGACCGCCAGCGTTTGCACGACGCGCGCGAAAAATTTCCAGACCCCGCTTGGCAATTTTTCTTACCAGCGCGTTCCCGTGAAAAATCCCCGCGCCGGCGTCGAAGTGGTCAAGTTGGCTGATGATTTTTGGGCATTCGTCGCCACGCCGTTGCGCGCCATTGCCGACCTCGTTTATCTCACGCCGGACATCACGTGGAAGCGTGACGGCGCGGGATTTCTTACGGAGTCATTGCGAATTGAGGAATCCGACGTTGCCTCGCTAAACCTGAAACACACAAAGGAACTCGTTGAAAATTTCAACAGCCGCCGCATTAGAGATTTTCTGACCGGTCTGAAGGCGGAACTTAAAAAGCGACCCTGAAAAAATGCTCATTGACGTTTTAAGAAACAAACTAATCGAAGCCGCGCCGGTTGACGAAATCGAGCGCGACAATGTGGTGCAGGAACTCCTCCAGCACTTCGTTCTCCTCGGACTTTCTCGCTCCGGTTTTTTCGAGAAAGCCGCGTTCCACGGCGGCACCTGTCTGCGCGTGGTCAACGGCATTAACCGCTTTTTCGAAGACCTCGATTTTATGCTGAAAACGCCCGACGACTCGTTCGCTTGGCAGGAGCATTTAGCGGCGGTCGTAAAAGATTGTGCCACCGAAGGCATCGCGATGGAAATTCAGGATAGGGCGAAGGCGGACACCGCGGTCCGAAAGGCATTTCTGAAAAACGACTCCGTCGGAAAGGTTCTGACGCTTCGGTCAATTGTCAGCAAAGGTCCGCCGCGCAAACACCGCATCAAACTTGAAATTGCCACCAACCCGCCGGCAGGGTCGGCGTTCGAGACAAAATACATCACCTTCCCGACGATTGCGCCGCTGACTGTGCAGACGCTGGATTCCAGTTTCGCGTTGAAGATGCACGCGCTTCTGTGCCGGCAGTATGTCAAGGGGCGCGATTGGTTTGATTTCATCTGGTATGCGTCGCGAAAAACGCCGGTGAACTTTCCATTGCTCGCAAATGCGCTCCGCCAACAGGGGCAGTGGAGCGGACAGGATTTGCCGGTTGATGCTACGTGGGTTCGCGCCGCGCTTGATGCGAAGATTCGCGAGATTGATTGGGAGGTTGCTCGGCAGGACGTGCAGCGTTTTCTGCCGCATTCAGAACAGGAGAACTTGCGCTTTTGGAGTCCCGAACTCTTCTGCCAACTCGTGGCTAACGTGCAGTAGCCAACTCTCGCGTGACCTCCTCCGCTTGCCGGCGGGCTTCGGCGTCGGCGGCGAGCAGGTCGTCGAGGTCGGCGGGTTCGCGGTTTTTCACGGCGGCGAGTGTGCGGCCGACAACTTCGGGGATGCCCATAAACGGCAGTTGCTCGCGGACGAAGGCGGCGACGGCGACTTCGTTCGCGGCGTTGAAAACGGCGGGCGCGATGCCGGCGCCGGCGCTCGCGTCGCGCGCGTGGCGCAAACACGGGAAACGGGCGTAGTCGGGCGGGCGCAGGTCGAGGCGCAGCGGCGCGAATTCGCCGGCGAAATCGAGCGGGGCGGCGACGCCGGCGGCGCGGTCGGGGTAGAGCAGGCAGTGCTGAATCGGGAACGTCATCGAAGGCGGCGCGAGTTGCGCCAGCACGCTGCCGTCAACGAAGCGCACGAGCGAGTGGATGATGCTCTGCGGGTGCACGGCGATGTCTATGCGCTCCTGCGGAACGTCGAACAGCCAGCGCGCCTCAATGAGTTCCAGCCCCTTGTTCGCCATCGTCGCGGAGTCAATCGTCACCTTCGGTCCCATATCCCAATTCGGGTGCTTGAGCGCCTGCGCCGGCGTCACCGCGCGCATCTCCTCGGCGGTCGAGTCGCGGAACGGACCGCCCGACGCCGTTAAAATCAACCGGTCAACGAGTCGTCGCGGCTCGCGGTCGAGACACTGGAAAATCGCGTTGTGCTCGCTGTCGAGCGGCAGCACCGGCACCGCCCGCGCCGCCGCCTCCGCCATCACGAACTTGCCGGCGAGAACAAGGATTTCCTTGCTGGCGAGCGCGAGCGTCCTGCCGGCGCGCAACGCCGCCAGCGCGGGGTGAAGCCCCAGCGTGCCGACAATCGCCATCACGACGAGGTCGGCGCCGGCGAGCGTCGCCAGCGCCAGCAACCCCTCCGCGCCCTCGTGAATGCGTGTCCCCGCCGGAAACTCGCCCGACGCCCGCGCCTCGGCGGCGGCCCGCCGGTCGTAAAGCGCGACCTCGCGCACGCCGAACTCCCGCGCGATGCCGGCGAGTTCGCGCCACCGCGTGTTCGCCGCGATGCCGGCGACGCGCAACCGCTCCGGGTGCTTCCGCACAACGCGCAACGTGCTTTCGCCAATCGAGCCGGTCGCGCCCAGCAGGAC
>JAISSQ010000117.1 GCA_031273045.1 Puniceicoccales bacterium | reverse complement strand
ATTCGATTACATCTTCTCGTCCGAATCCGTCGGCGAGGGGCACCCTGACAAGGTCGCCGACTTCATCTCCGACAGCGTGCTCGACGCCGCCCTCGCCCAAGACCGCAAGAGCCGTGTCGCCTGCGAGACCCTCGTCAAGTCGAACGTCGTCGTCCTCGCCGGCGAAATCACCACGAAGGCGAAACTCAACTACGAGCAAATCGTCCGCGAGGCCGTCCGCGAAATCGGCTACACCAACGATGACGACGTCTTCCACGCCGACACGCTCTTCGTCAACAGCATCCTCACCCGCCAGTCGCCCGACATCAAGCAGGGCGTTGACGCCGCAGCCGCCGTCGGCAAGCGCACCGCCGAGCAGGGCGCCGGCGACCAAGGGATTATGTTCGGATACGCGACGGACGAGACGCCTGAACTCATGCCGGCACCGGTGATGTTCGCGCACCGCGTCCTGCTGCGCCTGCGCGACATTCGCAAAGCGGGCAAACTCGTCCCGTGGCTGCGGCCGGACTGCAAGTCGCAGGTCGCCGTCGCCTACAAGGACGGTGCGCCGGCGCACATCGAAAACGTCGTCGTCTCCACGCAGCACGCCGCCGACGCGAAGCACGCAGACATCGAGAAATTCATCGTCGAAAACGTCATCAAAAAAGTCCTGCCCGCCGCGCTGCTCGACAAGAAGACCGAGTTCCTCGTGAACCCCACCGGCAGTTTCGTCGTCGGCGGTCCGCAAGGCGACAGCGGGCTGACGGGGCGCAAAATCATCGTTGACACCTACGGCGGCGTCGGTCGTCACGGCGGCGGCGCGTTCTCCGGCAAAGACCCGTCGAAGGTTGACCGCAGCGCCGCGTATATGGCGCGGTGGGTCGCGAAGCACATCGTCGCCGCCGGTCTCGCCAAGCGCGTCGAACTGCAAGTCGCCTACGCCATCGGGCACCCGCAGCCGACGAGCGTTTACGTCAACACGTTTGGCACCGGTGCGGTTGACGACGCCGTCATCGCCGCCGCCGTCCAAAAAGTTTTCTCCTTCAAACCGGCGGACATCATCAAGCAGTTGAACCTGCTCCAACCGCTCTACCGGCGCAGCACCAACTACGGTCACTTCACCAAAGCCGACCTGCCGTGGGAGAAACTCCCGAAACTCGGCGCGCTCAAAGCGGCGGTGAAAGCGCTGGCGAAGTAGCGCGGCGGTATCGGCGAAAATCCTGAAATTTCATCAACTTACACACACAGCAAACTCGTTTCTCATTCTCATGCTACGCACTCACACTTGCAACGCGCTCACCGTCGGCGACGCCGACAATCACGCAAAAGTCACCCTCGTCGGCTGGGTGGACACTGTCCGCGACCTCGGAGGCGTCAGGTTCGTGGACCTGCGCGACCGCGAGGGTATCACGCAAATCGTCTTCAATCCGGAGCGCGCCGAAATTCACGCCGCCGCGCACCATTTGAAGGACGAGTCCGTCATTCAGGTCACCGGCACCGTTGTGCGGCGCGATGCGGACACCATCAACCCGAAGATGAGCACCGGCGAAATCGAGGTCGTCGCCGAGACGCTCACGGTGCACAATGTTTGCCAGACGTTGCCGTTCCCGCTCGAAGACGCGAAGGCGGACAAGGTGAGCGAGGATTTGCGGCTCGAATTCCGTTATCTCGACCTGCGCCGTCCGCGCAATTTGGGATTGGTAAAGACGCGCGCGCTCGCCGCGCAGACCATTCGCCGTTCGCTCGAAGACGAGGGGTTTCTCGAAGTTGAGACGCCGATGCTGTTCAAGTCCACGCCGGAGGGCGCGCGCGAGTTTCTTGTGCCCAGCCGGCTCAATCCGGGGACGTTCTACGCGCTGTCGCAGTCGCCGCAGCAATACAAGCAAATGCTGATGGTCGCCGGCGTCGAAAAATACTACCAACTCGCGCGTTGTTTTCGCGACGAGGATTTGCGCGCCGACCGGCAGTTGGAGTTCACGCAGGTGGACATCGAGATGTCGTTCATTGAACGCGAGGATATGTATGCGCTCATCGAAAAAATGCTCGCCGCCGTTTGGAAAAAAGTCCTCGGCATTGACATTCCGACGCCCTTCCCGCGAATGTCCTTCCAAGAGGCGATGGACCGCTACGGAGTGGACAAGCCGGACACGCGGTTCGGTATCGAAATCGCCGACTTCACCGACCTGTTCAAATCCTCCGCGTTCAAGGTTTTCAACACCGTCGCCAACAGCAAGGACGGCGTCGTGCGCGCCATCAACGCCAAGGGACTCGCCGACATCACGCAGGGCGAACTCACAAACCTCGAAACCGTCGCCAAAACACTCGGCGCGAAAGGCCTCGCGTTTATCAAATCAGAGAAAAACCCCGCCACCGGCGAAGTCGAATGGAAGTCCCCAATTCTCAAATTCTTCTCCGACGCCGAGAAGGCCGCCCTCAAAGAAAAACTCAACATTGAGGACGGCGACATCGTCTTCTTCGCCGCCGCGCCGTGGACGCAGGCGTGCGCGATTCTCGGACGCATTCGTTTGGAGGCCGCCGCTTATCTCAAACAACGCGGCAAACTTTCCATTCCCGCCGACAAGTATAACTTCCTCTGGGTCATCGAGTTCCCGCTGATGCTTTGGGACGAGGACGAGAAACGTTTTCTCTCCGCGCACCACCCGTTCACGGCACCGGTGGCGGAAGACGTCCCGCTGCTCGACACCCAACCGGAAAAAGTTCGCGGTCAACACTACGACATCGTTCTGAACGGCGTCGAACTCGGCGGCGGCAGCATTCGCATTCACAACCCCGACGTGCAGAAAAACATCTTTGAAAACGTCCTCAAAATCCCCGCCGACATCGTCCAATCGCGCTTCGGCTATATGCTCAAAGCATTCTCCTACGGCGCCCCGCCTCACGGCGGCATCGCGCTCGGCCTCGACCGCCTCGTCGCAATGCTCGCCAACCGCGCCAGCATCCGCGACATCATCGCGTTCCCCAAAACCCAGAAAGGACAGGATTTGATGGCGGAGTCGCCGGCACCCGTCACCGCCAAACAACTCAAAGATTTGCACATCACCGTGACCGCCGAAGAGGTTGTTTAATCCGCTCGTAAAGGTGGGCAACCCCGTTGGGGGGTTGAGTTTCTATGAGCGTCCTTCAGACCTTCGGGCTGCGAATGAGGCCGATTGTGCGGCCGCGGACGCCGGTGGCGCAGTAGAAGAGGTAGTAGCGTTTGTCGGCGGGGTTGAAGACGAGGGATATCTTGTGGGCGTATTGCTTGTCGAG
>JAISSQ010000020.1 GCA_031273045.1 Puniceicoccales bacterium | reverse complement strand
GCCGGCGGTTCTTCGATGGGCGGGAAGAGGATGGCTTTGGCGGCGAGTGTGGCACCGGCGGTGCGCGAAAAATCCCAGTCGAGCAAACTTTTCGCATTGCCGGCAGCGGTGGCGGCGGTGGCGGCGGCGGCAAAGAATGAAGTTGCCGGTTCGACGCCGATGTTGCGCTGGATGGCGGCGGCGATGGTGGGCATCACCGGCGTCAGCGCGACGGCGACAAGGCGCAGTCCCTCGGCGAGGTGGGCGAGCGTGTCGTCGAGCAGGGCGCGGTCTTTCGGGTCTTCGGATTTGCCGAGTTTCCACGGGGCGCGTTGTTCGACGAATGCGTTCATTGCGCGGATGAATTTCCAGAGCGTGTCGAGTGCTTCGTGGAATTTGTAGCCGCCGGCGAGTTCGAGGTAGCGGGGCTGGATTTCGAGCCAGAGGGCTGGGAGCGGATTTTGAACATCTCCCCGCTCCCCGCCCAACGCCGCCGGCACCTTCCCGGCGCAGTATCTGCCGCCCATGTTGAGCAGGCGGTTGAGCAAATTGCCGAGGTCGTTGCCGAGGTCGGAGCGGTAGCGGAGGCGGAATTGGTCGGCGGAAAAATCGCTGTCCTGACCGACGACCATTTCGCGCATCACGAAGTAGCGGAACGTGTCGGCGCCGTAGAGACGAGCGAGTTCGAGCGAACTCGTAGCGTTGCCGGTGCTTTTCGACGCCTTGCTGCCGGCGAGCGTCCACCAACCGTGCACGATGAGTTGCTTGGGCAGCGCGAGACCGAGCGCTTTCAACATGCACGGCCAGTAAATCGCGTGGGGCGGCACGAGAATGTCCTTGCCGATGACGTGGTGTGCGCCGCTCGCCCACCAATCGGTGCCGGCGGGGTTGCCGGCGACGGCGCTGGCGTAGTTCACCAAAGCGTCGAACCAGACGTAGGTGACGAAGCCGTCGTCGAACGGCAGCGGAATTCCCCACGCGAGCCGTTCGCGGGGACGCGAGATGCACAGGTCGTTGACGTCGTCCTTCAAAAACTCGACCGCCTGTTTTTGCCGGAAGCGCGGGAACACGAAGTCGGCGTTCGCTGGGTCGGCGAGAAACTCGCGCAGCCACGGCGTGTATTTCGAGAGGCGGAAGAAGTAGCACGGCTCGGTGACGCGGCTGACTTCGCCGAAAATCTCCGGCCACGCGCCGTCGGGAAGGCGGTCTTTTTCGAGGACGAACTGCTCCTGCCGGACGCTGTAAAAGCCGGTGTATTCGCCCTTGTAGATGTCGCCGGAGTCGAAGAGTTGTTGGAGGAATTTTTGGACGACCGCCTTGTGGCGCGGCTCGGTGGTGCGGATGTAGTCGTCGTTGGTGATGTTGAGGTCGCCGAGCAGTTTTTGGAAGAGGACGGCGGTCTCGTCGCACGCCTGCTGCGGCGAGACGCCGCGCTTCTCGGCGTTCTGCTGCACCTTCTGCCCGTGCTCGTCGAGACCGGTGAGGAAGCGGACGTTCTCGCCGCTCATGCGGTGGAAACGGGCGATGACGTCGGCGAGCACCTTCTCGTAAGCGTGACCGAGGTGCGGTGCGCCGTTGGCGTAGTCAATGGCGGTGGTCAGGTAGAACGGCGTTTTGGCGGCACTACCGGTGACGGCGGCACCGGCAGCGACAGCGGTATTTGCGGAGGCGTCGGACATGTTGCCGGCGAGGGTGCCGGCGGCGGGGCGGTTCCGGCAAGCGAGGATTGGAACGCAGAACGACCGCGACCGCCCGCAACTCCGTCAGACGGCGCGCCGCCGGTGCCGCCGAATTTCAAAAGCGGGGACGGACTCCGCATGCGTTTCGAGCACCTCGCCGGCGTCGAAGAGCGGCGCGAATTCTGGGAACAGCGCGTCGCCGGCGGGCGAGGCGGCGACGTACGTGAGCAGCAACTCCTCGCACCACGGCAACGCCTCCGCATAGAGCGCGGCACCGCCGGCGAGGAAAAGTTTTGGCATCGGCGAGAACGCCCCAGCGAGCGACCACACCTCGTCCCAACCGCCCGCGAAAAGCAGTCGCGTTTCCGGCGGAAGCGCGGCACCGGCGGCGGCACCGGCGGCGGCGGTGTCTCCGGAGCGGGTCGGAGACCCGCGCTCCCATTCCACCCCGCGCTCCCATTCCCGCCCGTGTTCACGCCGCGCGCCGCGCGAGAGCACAATCGTTGTCCGCCCGGGCAGCGGACGCCCGATGCTCTCGAACGTCTTGCGCCCCATGACGAGCGTGTTGCCGAGCGTCACGCGCTTGAAGAACGCGAAGTCCGCCGGCAGGTGCCACGGGAGCGCGCCGTTCGCGCCGATGACGCGGTTTGCGGCGACGGCGGCGATGGCGGTCAGCGGCGGACGAGGCGTTGAATTCATGCCGACACTGTGAGCAAAAACCTCCCCGTCCCCGCAACGGCAAATCCGTTGTCAACGCCGGTGCCGCCGGTGCCACCGCCGCCGCCGGCACATCCGGCACAGTCGCCGTTCGCCGCCCGCGCGCCCGCCACCGGCGGCTTGCCGCGCGCCGCGCTTCCCGCAACCTGCGCCGCGCTCCCGAAACACCGCCGCCGATGCCGCCGCTCCCGCTTCCCGCCGCAACCGTGGCGCCCTTCCCTGCCCCGCCCGCCTTCGCCGTGCCCGACGCCGCGCTTGCCGTGCTTGCCGCCGGAATCGCCGCCGCCGCCGGTGCCGCCGGCTACCGGTGGTTCAGCCGTTGGCGCGAACGCCGCCGACGCCGTGAGGCGTGGCTCTCCGCGCCGCTTCCCAACCACTGGCGCGGAATCTTGCGCCGCCGCTTCCCGACCGGCGCGCGCCTCCCGCCGGACGCAGCCCGCCGGCACCGCCGCCACATGAAGCGGTTCCTCTCCGAAAAAACATTCACTGCGTGCGGCGGACTGCGCGCCGTCGGCGACGAGATGGCGGTCACCATCGCCGCCCGCGCGTGCCTCCTCCTCGCCGGACACGCCGCATCGGACTGCTTCCCGACCGTCCATTCCGTCCTCGTTTACCCAGACACCTTCCGCAGCAAGGTCTGGCACCCCACCGCCGGTGGCGCGGGAATCGTCGGAGACGAGGAGCGCGTCGGCGAAGCCAGCCCTTACGGCTCGGTCGTGCTCTCATGGCGCGAAATCCTGCGCGACTGCGCCCTCGCCGGCAACGGGCACGACGTCGTGATTCACGAGTTCGCGCACCACATCGAACCGTCGGGACGCGCCCTGCGGCGCGAACTCGACGCCGGTTTCAGGGCGTTGCGCGCCCAGCCGGCGGACCCCGTGCTCGACGACTACGGTGCCGAGAGCGCCGAGGAATTCTGGGCGGTCTCGGTCGAGGCGTTCTTCGAGGCACCGGTGCCCCTGCGCGAGGCGCACCCCGCGTGGTATCGCGCCCTCGCGGACTTCTTCGCGCTCGACCCGGCCGCTTGGGAATGAGCACCGCCGGCGCGCGTGTTCGACAACGCCGGCACCGGCGGGCACACTCCCGCGCCGTGAGAATCTATCCCGCCATTGACATCAAGGACGGACGTTGCGTGCGGCTCAAACAGGGCGATGCCGCCGCCGCCACCACCTACTTTGACGACCCGACGGAGCCGGCGCGCGCCTTCGCCGAAGCCGGCGCGGAGTGGGTGCACGTGGTGGACCTCGACGGCGCGTTCGCCGGCACCCCGCGCAATCTCGACGCCCTGCGCAAAATCGCCGCCCTCGGACGGCGCGTCCAATTCGGCGGCGGACTGCGCGACGCCGGCAGCGTGGCGGCGGCGCTCGAAGCGGGAGCGTCCCGCGTCGTGCTCGGAACCAAGGCGGCGGCGGACGAGGGCTTCGTCGCCGAAGCCGTCGCGCGCCACGGCGACGCCATCGCCGTCGGCATTGACGCGCGGGACGGGCGCGTGGCGGTGCGCGGCTGGGTTGAGGTGACCGCGCTCGACGCCGAGGAGTTCGCCGGTCGCATGGCGCGAGCGGGCGTGGCGGCGCTCATCCACACCGACATCGCCACCGACGGCATGCTCGCGGGACCGAACCTCGCCGCGCTGGAGCGCGTCCTGCGCGCCGCGCCGCAAACGCGCGTCATCGCCTCCGGCGGCGTCTCGCGCCGCGAGGACGTGGAGCGTCTGGCGGAACTCGCCGCGCGCTTCGCGAACCTCGACGGCGTCATCGTCGGCAAGGCGCTCTACGAGCGGCGCGTGGACCTGCCCGACCTGCTCGCAATCGCGCGCCGCCAGTGCCGGCAGTCGTAGCCGTTGGCGCGTCCGCCGCCGCTCACACCGGCACCGGCGGCTCGCATTCGAGGACGCGGGCGATGACGCGCACGAGCGAGGACTCGTTGGCGTCGGCGTCGTTGTCGGCGTAGGCGAGGTTGGCGACGGCGAGGAGGACGTCGCGCTTCTGCGCCAGCGCGATGCTTTCGAGTGCCTTGAGCGCGCGCTCGAAGTTCTCGAAGTCGCACACCTGCGGCGGGAGCAGTTGCATGTTGCGGCGCACCGGTTCGGGAAGGGCTGCGGCACCGATTTGGAACTCCTCGGCGGGCGTGCGCGCGTTGCCGGTGCCGGTGTGCGCGACGATGGACAGCAGTATGCTGGCGGCCTCGGCGAGGGGCGCGGGCGCGAGGTGCACGGGGCGGAAGCCGGTGGTGGCGATGACGGGGTTGCGCAACCGGTGCACGAATTGCTGGAAGATGCGCAACAGGGCGAACTCAGTGGCGGAGACGTGACCGTCGGCGTTCACGATTTTGCGCGAGCGTTCGAGCATCTTGTCGAGTTGGTCGTCCGTGAACCCGCGCAGCGATTCGAGCGCGAGTTGGAAAAGCGCGAGGCGTGCGGCGGCGGACAGCCCCGCAAAACGGGCGAAGAGCGTCGTGTCGAACTCCACTTCGAGCAGCGCGCGCTGCCGGCGGAAGGTGTCGGGGTCGGCACTGAACAACATGTTATAGACGATGGCGCGCGCCTTCGACGGGACGGCGGCGGAGCGGCGCAGGTCGGCGGGGAGTTCGGCGGTGCCGGCGGCGGCGGTTGCGGCGACGGTGCCGGCGGTGCCGGCGTTGGCGGAAGCGGGAGGTGGAAACGGCATGGCGGTGACGGGTGGTTGAGGTCGGAGGAGACGGTGGTGGTTGCGGGTTCGGGGTGAGGAGATTGTTTCGGGAGGAAAGCGGCGGCGGCGGCGTGTCAGCCGGCATCGTCCACGACGCGCGGGACGAGCACCTGCCCGTCGCGGAACGCGGGCGCGACGGCTTCGAGCGCGGCGGCGTCGAGCATCGTCGCCGCATCCGCCGCGTCCTCGCGCAGAACGCTGTGCACGGGGAAGGCGTGCGCGCTCGGTTCGACGCCGTCGGTGGCGATTCCGGCAAGTTCGTCGAAGTAGCCGATGACCGCGCCGAGTTCGCCGGCGAGGCGCGTCTTTTCCGTTTCGGTCAAGGCGATGCGGGCGAGTTTTGACAAGTATTCGATGTCGAGGGTGACGGGCTTCGTGGCGGGCGCGCTCATGCGGAGCGCGGTTTTGCGGACGTTTGACACGGGCGGCAACTGAATTTTAGGTTCCGCCCCATGAGCAACGAGCCGTCACCGGAGCAGTCACCGGAGCAAGTGCCGGAAGAACAGCCGGACGCCGCCGGCAGTGCCTCCGAGCACCGCGCCAAAATGCAGGCGCTGAAAGACGCGATGGGCGCGAAAATCAGGGCTGCCACCGAGCGGCGCGACCTCGTCATCGTCCACACCGGCGACGGCAAGGGAAAGAGCACCGCCGCCTTCGGAATGCTCGCCCGAAACGTCGGCCGCCGCCGCAAAAGCGTGGTCGTCCAATTCGTCAAGGCCGGCGACACCGCCGTGCGCGACGCCTTCGCGGGCGACTTCCTCGAATGGCACTTCGCCGGCGGCGGTTTCACGTGGGACACGCAGAACCGCGACGCCGACGCCGCCCACGCCCGCGCCGGTTGGGAAATCGCCCTCGCCGCGCTGCGCGACCCCGCCGCGCGCTTCGTCGTGCTCGACGAGTTGAACATCGTCCTCGCGTGCGACTGCCTGCCCGTCTCCGAAGTCATCGCCGGTCTGCGCGGGCGCGCCGCCGGCAAGCACGTCGTCATCACCGGTCGCAACGCGCCGCCCGAACTCATCGAGTTCGCCGACCTCGTCACCGAGTTCCGCGAGGTGAAGCACCCGTTCGCCGACGGCGTGCGCGCGCAGGAGGGCGTCGAGTTTTGAGCACCATGCGGACGCTCCTCGAAATCCTGCGCGTCAGCGAAACATTCCTCGCCGGAAAAGGCGTCGCCGGTGCCCGCCGCGACATCGAACTGCTCATGGCGGCGACGCTCGGTTGCAAGCGGCTCGACCTCTACCTGCAATTCGAGCGCCCGCTGCCGGAGGAGACACTCGCCCCGCTGCGCGACCTGTTGCGCCGGCGCGCCGCCCGCGAACCGGTGCAATACATCACCGGCGGGACGCAATTCTTCGGACTGCCCGTCAAGTGCGACCCGCGCGCGCTCATCCCGCGCCCCGAAACCGAGGAACTCGTCGAACAAGTCCTCACCGAAATCGCGAAAACGGCACCACCGGCGGCGACGGAAACGGACGCGACGGCGGCACCGGCGGTGCGCGTCGCCGACCTCGGCACCGGCACCGGCGCAATCGCCCTCGCGCTCGCAAGCAAACTGCCGCGCGCCGAAATCCTCGCGACCGATGCGTCCGCCGACGCCCTCGCGCTCGCCCGCGAAAACGCCGCCGCGCTCCACCTCGACGAGCGCGTGCGCTTCGCCCTCGGCGACTGGTTCGACGCGCTACCGCCGACACCAACACCGGCAACGGAGGCACCGGTAGCGGAGGCACCGGCGACGCTGTTCGACGCCATCGTCTCGAACCCGCCCTACCTGACGGCGGAGGAACTTGCCAGCGCCGAGCCGGAGGTCGCCGCCCACGAACCGCGCCTCGCCCTCGACGGCGGCACCGGCGGCTTGGACGCCCTGCGGAAAATCCTCGCCGGCGCCCGCGAACACTTGCGCGCCGGCGGCTTCCTCGCGTTGGAAACCGGAATCGCCCACGGTGCCCTCCTCGCCGCCGAAGCCGCCGCGCTGGGCTACGCGCGCTACGAAGCCCGCCCCGACCTTTCCCGCCGGCAACGCTTCTTCTTCGCTTGGGCGTGAGACCGCCCGCCGCCCGCAGCACCGGTGCCGCTCCTCGCCCCTTGACCGTCCGCCGACGGCGGTTTTTCTGCGCGCCGTGAAATCCCGCTCTGCTCGCTCCGCCCGCTCATCCGCCGCCGATGCCGCCGCCACCGGTGCCGCGTCCGTGCCGCATCAGCCCGATGACAAAATCGCCAAGGTGACGCTTTCCGACCGCGGGGTGTTCGTGAATTTCCTCAAGGCGGCGTTGCCCGAAGAGGTTGGCGAGGTGCTCTTTCTCGA
>JAISSQ010000240.1 GCA_031273045.1 Puniceicoccales bacterium | reverse complement strand
CGCCGGTTCCTTCGCCAACTCTTTGGCGAGCACCGGCAGCCAGTAGCCGCCGATGACGGAGCGGGCGTGGAAACTTTTGCGCAGGCCGGTGTCGGTCCAGTGCCAGTCGCACAGGGGGACGCGGGTTTTGGTTTCGTTGACGTAGCGCCAGACGGGTTCGATGAGGGCGTCGAAGGTGGCCTTGTCCTCGGCGATGGTGGCGACCCAGACAATCCAGTCGGACTTGGTGTAGGTTTTGCGGTTGTCGAGGGGGACGCCGTAGCGGTTGGTTTTGGCGAGGTAGAGGCGGTGTTCGGCGCGCATGATTTCGGGGCTGAAAAGTCCGAGGCGGAGCAGTTTGTCCCAGACGATGTTGTATTTGAGCGACCAAGTGTTTTTGCCACCGAAGACGAGGGCGTAGTGGTCGCCGTCGCGCGCGAGGTCCGGCCAGCGTTTCGCCATGTCAACGGCGGCGGCGCGGTAGCGGGTGGCGGCGGCGGGGTCGAGGTTTGCGCGGCGGAGGGCGTCGGCGAAGGCGCCGAGGGCGGTGATGGTTTTGAGGGAGAGGTTGGTGTTGCGTGGGAAGCGGCCGGCGAAGTCGTCGGTGCAGAGTTGGTTGGCTGGGTCGAAGCCGTTTTCGACGAGGTAGTCGGCCCATTTTTTGAGCGTTGGGAGGTGGGCGCGGAGGTAGTCGCCGGTGGCTTCGCGGCGGGCGATGAGGGAGGCGCAGACGAGCATGTTGGCGGACTCTTCGACGGGCATGTCGCCGTTGTAGCGTTGGCCGTTGGCGAGGGGGTATTTGCCGATGTCGTGCGGGGCGAAGGGCTTTGTCCAGCGGCCGCTTTCGACGTATTCGAACATGAAGTCGCACAGGGCGCGGGCGAGTGTGGTGTTGTAGAGGGCGAAGATGGGGAACGAGGGGTAGGTGACGTCTATGGTGCCGATGGAGCCGTTGCTGGCGTTTTCCTTCGAGAAGAAGAGGGGGCGGCCGTCGGGGGCGGCGACGAGTTTGTGCGCGGCGATGACTTGGCGGTAGGCGGCGATGCACAGGTCGGCGTAGCGGCGGCCGCCGGCGGCGAGGGCGTCGCCGGCAATGCGGGTGTCGAGCGCGGCGGCGCGGGCGGCGAGTGGGGCGGCGTCGCGGAAGGCGAGGGCGACGAGGTCGGCGTCGCCGAGTTTGCCGTCGCGGTTCCACCACGGGCGGAGGTTTTTGCCGAAGTATTGGATGGAGTAGTCGTCGTTGTAGGCGAGGACGAGGAGGCGTTCGGCGGGCGCGGCACCGGTGCCGGCGGCGGCAGTTCCGAGGTCGAAGGCGTAGGCGAGACCGGGCCAGCGGTCGGAGGCGGCGCGGATTTCCGTCGGCGGTTCGGAGGGCGGGAGCGCGCCGGTGGCGATGAAGCGGGCGCGGGCGGCGTCAACGTCGCCGGTGTAGGCGGCGGCGCGGTCGCGCTTGTCGGCGGCGAAGAGGAGGCGTCCCCAGTCAATGCGGACGAAGTCGCCGGCGCGGCCGAGGATTTTCGGGTCGGCGTTGCCGATGGCGAGGATGTCGGCGACGGCGCTCTTGGCGGAGATGTTTTGAAAGCGGACGCGCTGCGAACGCTCGCGGCGGCGCGGGTTGTCGCGGACGAAGTGCACCGCCCACTCGCCGGTGACGTCGGCGTAGAGGCGGAGTTTTTTCGCGGCGCCGGTGGTGTTGGCGGCGGAGACGTGCAGGTAGGTCGCGGGGCGCGAGAGGGCGTCGAGGTCGTCAATGAGCAGCGGCGAAGTGAACGTGAGCGCGGCTTCGACGCCGCCGGCGTTGAACACGTATTGGGTTCGTGTCGCGGAGACGCGCACGGCGGTCTGCTCGGCGCGGGCGACGCCCTTTTCCTGCGGGTCGCCGCACAGGACGTATGGCTTTCCGTCAACGGCGAGCATCACACACAGACCGAAGTTCGCGCCCGTCCAATGCGCGGGCCACGAGGCGTTGAGCGTGTCGGTTCGCGACCACGCGGAGAAAAACGGGTCGTGCGTGACGAGCGGCACCGCCGGCAGCCGCAGCCCCGCGCAATCGCGCGTTTCGAGCACCGGCGGCGCGGCTTCCGCCACCGGCGCCAGCGCGAGACCGCCGGCACCGGCGACGGCGGCAAGCGCGGCGGTGAAGGCAAGCGCGGCGGCACCGGCGGCGCGCGTCAGCGAGGAAAGGAATGGGACGTTTCTCATTGTTTTTGGGAACGCCGCAAACTGCCGTCCCGCCTCCTTTGCGGCAACGGGAAAGGGGGTGCGGACGCGCGAGGCAGTCGCGCGAGACCGCCGCGCGACGGCACCGGCGGCGCCGGGAAGCCGCGCCCGCTACGCGAGTTCCTTCACCCAGTCGTAGCCCTTGGCTTCGAGTTCGAGGGCAAGTTCCTTGCCGCCGCTGCGGACGATGCGGCCGCCATACATGACGTGAACGACGTCGGGCACGATGTATTCGAGAAGGCGTTGGTAGTGGGTGATGACGACGATGCCGATGTTGGGACCGCGCGTGGTGTTGACGCCGTCGGCGACGATGCGCAGCGCGTCAATGTCGAGGCCGGAGTCGGTCTCGTCGAGCACGGCGTATTTGGGTTCGAGCATGAGCATCTGGAGGATCTCGCAGCGTTTCTTTTCGCCGCCGGAGAAGCCCTCGTTGACGGAGCGCGCGGTGAATTTGCGGTCCATTTTGAGGGCGTCCATTTTCTCGTAGAGTTTGGCGTAGTAGCCGCGAGCGTCGAACGGCGCGCCCTTTGGCTGGCGGGCTTGGAGGGCGGCGCGGATGAAATTGGCGATGGTGACGCCGGGGATTTCGTTCGGGTATTGGAACGCCATGAAGAGGCCGGCGCGGGCGATTTCGTCCGGTTCCTTGCCGATGATGTTTTCGCCGTCGAGATAAGCGGCGCCGCCGGTGACGGTGTATTCGGGGTGTCC
>JAISSQ010000228.1 GCA_031273045.1 Puniceicoccales bacterium | reverse complement strand
TTCGCGTGCTGCTCGCGGTAGTAGCGGTCGAGCGTCTCGATGACGGCGAGCGGCTTCTGCGCCGAGGCGCCGTTGTCGAGATACGTCAGCGGATTTTTGCCGAGCCGCCGCGCGAGAATTGGAAAGTCGGCGCGCCAGCGAGCGACATCAAAGGCGGCACCGGTGGCACCGGTGGCGTCGGGCGCGGCACTGTTTGTGGTGGTATCTTGGGGGGCGATGGTGGCGACGCCGGCGTTGGAGGTTTCTTGGTCTTGCATGGAAATTGCGGCGTGGCGGCGGCGGCACCACCGATGGCGGTTGCGCTACCGGTCAACTTCGCCCAGCACGATGTCAACGCTGCCGAGGATGACGACGGTGTCAGCGAGGGTTTGCCCGATGCACATTTTTTCGAGGGCGGTGAGGTTGATAAGCGAGGGCGGGCGGATGCGGTAACGGTAGGGTTTGCCGGTGCCGTCGCTGATGAGGTGGAAGCCGATTTCGCCTTTGGGTCCCTCGATGCGCGCGTAGCACTCGCCGGCTTTGGGGCGGACGGCGTTCTTTGTTTTCGGGTCGCGGAAGACGCCGGCGGCTTCGGGCGGGAGGGTGTCGAGCGCGGCGATGGCTTGTTTGATGAGGGAGACGCTTTCGCGCATTTCGAGCATGCGCATCATGTAGCGGTCGTAGGTGTCGCCGTGGGCGCCGAGCGGGACGCGGAACTTCAACTTGTCATAGACGGAGTAGGCGTCGGTCTTGCGGATGTCGTAGTTGACGCCGCTGGCGCGGAGCATGGGGCCGGTAATGCCGGCGGAGATGGCGAGGTCGGCGGGGAGGACGCCGACGTGCTGCGTGCGCGCGAGGAGGATTTCGTTGCCGGTGAGGAGGGCGTCCTGCTCGTCGAGATAACGGGCGAAGCCGTCGTCGAGATAAGCGGTGAGGCGTTTGAGCCAGTCGGCGGGGACGTCGGTGCGCAGTCCGCCGAAGCGGTAGAAGTTATACATCATGCGCGAGCCGGTGAGTTCTTCGACGAGGTCGAGCAGGATTTCGCGTTCGCGCAGCGAGTAGAGCAACGGGGTGAACGAGGTGCCGAGGTCGTTCAGGAGGAAGCCGACGAGGCAGGCGTGGTTGATGAGGCGGCCGACTTCGCCGAGGATGACGCGCAGGTATTCGGCGCGTTCGGGGACGCTGACGCCGGCAAGGCGTTCGACGGCGTGGACGTAGGCCCAGTTGTTGGTGAGCGAGCACAGGTAGTCGAGCCGGTCGGTGAACGGGATGGCGGCGAGGTAACTGTTCTGCTCGGCGATTTTCTCGTGGTTGCGGTGCAGGTAGCCGAACACGGGTTTGAGGCGCGTGACGACTTCGCCGTCGAGCGTGACGTTCATGCGGAAGACGCCGTGCGTCGAAGGATGGTGCGGCCCCATGGAAACCTCAAGGAGGTCGCCGGCGAGCGAGGCACCGGCGGCAGTGGTGGCGGCGGCGGTAGTAGCGGCGTGAACGCCGCTGCTGGAACTGGATTGGGCGGCGGGCACTTCCTCCCCGCTCCCCGCTCCCTGCTCCCCGCTCCCTTTGTCTCGTTCCCCGCTCCCTTCCTGCGCCACCGCCGCCGGCGCCCAATGCGCCTTCGCTTTTTCGAGCACCTTGTCGTGCGGCGTCGGCTCCCACTCGTAATCGTCCGGCTCGACGTAGTCCTTGCGCATCGGGAAATCCACGAACTCGTCCCACATCAGCAACCGGCGCAAATCGGGGTGCCCCGCGAAAACAATGCCGTAGAGGTCGAAGACCTCGCGCTCCTGCAACTCGCACGACGCCCAGACCGGCGTCAGCGACGGAACGGTCTGCTCCGCGCCCAGCGCCGAGAGACCGCCGTCCAGCGTCGCGCTGCCCCGCCCTTGCGTCCGCAACCGCACCACCACCGGCGCCGGCGATTTTTTTTCAACCGAGTAGAGGTGATAGACGGCTTCGAGATAGCCCTGTTTGAGCCAGTCAACGCCGGTGACGTTCGAGCAAAAATCGAGACGCAGTTCGGGGTCGTCGCGCAAGAACGCGGCGACGTCGCCGGCGGTGTCGTTGGCGAGCAGGAGCGAGTGCTGCGCGGCGGCGCCGGCGTCGTTGACGAGCGTGGCTGCGTTCGGAAAACGCTCGTTGATGCGGGCGAGGACTTTCTCGGCGGTATAGGCGTCAGGAAGGGCGGTGGACATGCGTGGGCGTGAGTGTTTTCGGACAGCGGCGGCGCGGCGTGATTATTCTTCGACGCCGACCATGACCGACGACGCTTTGATGACGGCGGAGGCGGTGCCGCCTTTTTTGAGTTTGAGTTCGTTGGCGGCGGAGGTCGTCACGGACGCGGTGATGGGCACGCCGGGCGCGATTTCGATGGTCACGAGCGTCGAAATCGGTCCCTTCTTGATGGCGGTGATTTTCCCAGAGAGGATGTTGCGGGCACTGAGTTTCATAGCGGTTCCAAAACGGAACAAGTCGCCCGCTTTGTCAAACTCCAAGCCGGCAACGACACCACCGTTGCCGGCGCGCGTTGCTCACTGTCGCACCCTGCGCTTTTTTCCGCTTGACGCTTCCCGTCTCCTGCTGCAAACACGCCGCCGTCAAGCGTCGCTGGCGTTCTCGCCGGTAATGCGCGCTCCAAGTGCCCGACACCTTGTCCCCGTATTTCAATGGATAGAATTCTGGCCTCCGAAGCCGGCGATTTGGGTTCGACTCCCAACGGGGGCACCACCTTATCTCTTCGAGTTTCAAATAGTTAAAGAAATCAAAGACGATTTAGTGCAAGTTCGAGCGTTAAATGTCGAGAGCAAACATGCTTGACGGAAACGTTCCGAGGCCGTCGAGACCGAATGCGAGATGGTCTCCGAGAAGGCGCAAGAAGATATCCGGCGAGTCGTCGGTGAAGGTGGTCTCGCGCCGACGGCTCGCTACGCGAGGGCAAGGAGGCGGAGGCGCGCGTGCTCGCTGACGGTGCGTGGGTGCTCAAACGCTACCACACGACCTCGTTCGCCCCGCATTTTGGCGTCCTCGCCGAGTTCTACTCCGCGTTCGGAACGCCGACGGTCACGCTCGCCCCGTTCGCCGCCGGTGGCGTCGCGTTCTCGCTACAACGTTTTGCGCCGCCGCCCGAGCAGGACTTCGATTTCGACGCTGATGCGACGGTCGCCGCCGCCTCTCGCGCCTCGTTCGTCGCGATTATCCCGACGCCGCCCTTGCGCCGCTCGCCGTCCCGCACGGCGTGAACCTCCTCTTGGAAACAGCGTCGCGCCTCGGTTGCGCGCCCTCGTTCTACTGGCGGAGTGCCGCCGGTGACCTTTACGCCGTCGGCGACACCCATCGCGGCAACGTGTTTTTCGACCCAGCGCGGCGCGTCCGAGTCGTTGACTGCCTTATCGGGAAAATTGACTTCGACATTGTTCGCGCCGACAAAGTTTTCGGTGCCGACGCCCTGAAATTTCTGTGCCGGCACTTTCCGTTCCTGACACGCTAAAAAAAAGTTAAAGAAAACGGAAAACCTGCGTTAGGAGGGATAGCGGCGCGGTCAAAAATCGCCGCCGGAACAACGCAGTCGGTCAAGAATCTCCTCCCCATGGACAAAGCGCGCGCAACCAACTCCGAACTCTCCTCATGAACACCGAAATCCGAAACGAAATCCCCTCCTACGCCAACGCCTGCGCGCAGGTTAACGCATGGCTGCCTTTCGTCTGGCAGACAGCGACCCGTTGCGCCATCCGCCTCGGCTTCAAAAACAAGGGCTTGGACACCGACGACGCCATCTCGCAGGCGCAGTTCAAGTTCTGGAAGGTCGCCCAGACGCGCTTCCTCCCGTCCTCCGAGGACGAGGCGAAGGCGTTCCTGTGCGCCATCATCAAACGCGACCTTATCTCGCTGTTGCGTCGCACGCACGACCCGCGCTACGCCGCGCGCTACATGCCGGTCTTCGGCGGTGACGACTCCAAAACCGCCGTGCCGCCGAGCGCGGACGGCGGGCGGGGCGGGGAAGGGAACGCCGGTGGCACTGGCGGTTCCGACTTTGACGCCGACGAGGATGCGGACAACGACGCGGACAACGATGCGAACGAGGACGCTGACTTCGACGCCATGCGCGAGGCGTTCTCGAACGCCATCGCCGAAGGCGGCGCGGCGGACGACGATGGCGAATTCGTTGCCACGGACGCGACCGACGCCGGCGAGACCGGCAGCACCGGCGGCGGGCGGTTCGTGGACCCCGCGTATGTCTCCAACGAGAGTGCTGGACAGATGTCGTTCGTTGCCGTCACCGAGGGTGCCGACGCCGCCGAGAACGCCGCGCAACGCCTTCGCTCGGCGCGCATCGTCCACGCCGCGCTCAACGAGCCGACCCTCGCCGGCTTCAATCGCTGGCTTCCGGCGGACCGGCGCGGGCGCGTCGCCAAGGACGACCTGCTCTCGGAAAAACAGCGGTTCGTCTTCCGCTCCTACGGCTCCGGATTGAGCGCGCCGGAGGTGCTGCGCCTCCTCGAAGCGCAACAGTTCGGGCTGAAGACACCCAATGACATCTACAACGAGTTTTCGCGCTCGTGGCGTCACTTCTGGAAACTGCTTAAACGGATTGGATTTCACTGGCTCGACATGCGTGGAAGTTTTCGCGGCAACTCCCTCGATGCGAACGAGCGCAACATCTCAATGCTGGGCATCGCCGCGCGAAAAAGCCGCCACGCCACTGATTTCGCCGCCGCCCTGCTCGAACTCTACAACACTTACTCCCCCGCCGAACTCGCCGCCAGCGCACCATCGGCGTAGGGTGAAATCTCGTCAAAACCGGCGGAGCGGAGCCGGAACCGCCGGCGGGGCGGGGTGTTCTTGCGGGGATGTCTTCCCCGCTCGTTCCGAACTTTGTTTTCCGCGCTACCGGTGCTTTGGCTTTGTCGGTCGCGCTCGTTGCCAGCATTGCCGGCGGTGCCGGTGATGCCGCCGCGCAATCCGTCGCGCCGCCGGGCTGCCGGCACGGTCAACCGATGGGGCGCGACATTCCGCTCGCCAGCACGTCCGTCGAGAACCTCGCCGACGCCATCAAAAATTCGCCCGATTGGGAGTATCTCTGGGGTGACGAGTTCAACAGCGCCGACCCTGTGCCGAACCCGAAGATGTGGGGAACGCCGCACGGCTACCTTATCAACCGCGAGGCGCAGTTCTACACGGACAACCGGCGCGAGAACGCGCGCATCGAAAACGGCAAGTGCATCATCGAGGCGCGTCTCGAAGATTACGCGCCGGCGGCGGCGGCGTTGGAACAGTTGAAGAAAAAATCGCCGAACCGCGTCCCGAAACCGCTCGGCTCCGCGCCGCGCTACACGTCGGCGATGCTCTCGACGCGCGACAAAATCACGATGCGGCACGGACGTCTTGAAGTCCGCGCGAAACTGCCGGCGGGGCGCGGGCTGTGGCCGGCGTTCTGGTTGCTCGAAACACCGGCGCCGCCGAAAGACCCGTGGCCGGTCTGCGGCGAGATTGACGTGATGGAGCAGGTCGCGCACTCGCCGGGCTTCATCCACACGAATTTCCACTCGTGGGACGCCGACTCGAAAACGAAGCGTTTCTCGGTCGGCAACTACGTCGGCGGACTGAAACCCTACGAGGGCTTCCACGTTTGGCGGATGGATTGGTCGCCCGAAAAAATAGACGTTTTTTATGACACGCTGAAAATCATCACCATCCGCCCGCAGCCCGACAAACCGGAGCGTTGGCCTTACAACAAACCCTACTACTTCATTATGAACCTCGCCGTCGGCGGCTCGTGGGGCGGCGAAAAAGGCATTGACGACGCCGTGTTCCCCGCGCGGCTCGAAGTGGATTACGTGCGCGTCTGGCGCGAACGGAAAACGTCGCCGGCACCGGTGGCGGCACCGTCACCGGCGGCACCGGCGAGGGCGGCGGCGACAAAGTGACCAACAGCGAATTCCGCTGCCCCCGCAGACGCCGCCTCACTTTTTCCATTCGAGCGGGGCGTGGCGGATGCCGAGGCGGCGGAGGCGGTCGAGATGTCCGGCGGCGGCGCCGACGCCGGTGCCATCGCCTTCGAGACGGCGGACGAAGTCGGCGTAGTCGCGGCGGTCGGCGGGCTTTTTGTCTTTCTTCGCATTGGCGTCCTTTTTCGCCGCCGGTAGCGCCGACGCTGCCGGTGCCGCCGGTGCCGGTGGCAGCGGTGTCCACGCGATTTCGGCGACGGCGCACAGGCGCGGGAAGAGTTTCCATTCGAGGTCTTCTTCGTTGGGGCAGACCTCGGTCCACATGTTGGCTTGGATGCCGAGCAGGTGTTTGCGCAGTTCGGGCGGGATTCCGTCGGTGGGTTCGTAGTTGAAGATGCGGCGCACGGAGATTGGGAAGCCGAAGTAGCGGCGTCCGTCGGGCGAGCGGCCTTTGACGGCTGGGAACTGTTGGTAGTCGAGGTAGAGGTAATCGCAGGGCGAGAAAATGATGTCGCGCCCTTGTTTTGCGGCGGCGAGTCCGCCTTGGGCGGCGGACATTTTGTGATAGGCGCCGCGCCACGACATCACGGTCGCGCCGGGAGCGAGGCCGCCTTCGAGGATTTCGTCCCAACCGAGGAGGCGGCGTTTTTTAGCGGCGAGGTATTTGTCAACGTGCGCGATGTAGGCGGATTGGAGGCGGTTGAAACTGCGCCAACCGTTGCGCTTCATCTCGGCGTTGCAGGCGGGGCATTTGCGCCACTCGGACTTGTTGCACTCGTCGCCGCCGATGTGAATGAAGGGCGAGTCGAAGAGTTCGCAGACCTCGTCGAGGACGCCTTCGTAGAAGCGGAGTGCCTTTTCGTTGACGGGGCAAATCATGCCACCGCCGCCGTGTTTTTTCGGGTCGCAGGCGATTTCGGGATAGGAGCGAATCGCGGCACCGGAGTGCGCCGGCATTTCGATTTCGGGGACGATGCGGATGTGCAGTTTTTTCGCGTAGGCGATGATTTCGCGGACGTCGTCCTGCGTGAAAAAGCGGGCGGGGGCGTTGCGGTTGTCAATGTCGCCGACGGCGCCGACGGTCGTGAGTTTCGGGAAGCGTTTGATTTCGAGGCGCCACGCTTGGTCGTCGGTGAAATGGATTTGGAGCGAGTTCAACTTGTGCACCGCCATGCGGTCGAGCAGGCGGAAAATTTGCTCCTTGGTGAAGAAGTGGCGGGCGACGTCGAGCAACACGCCGCGCCATTGGAAGCGCGGGGCGTCGGTGATGGAGACGGCGGGAATGGA
>JAISSQ010000159.1 GCA_031273045.1 Puniceicoccales bacterium | reverse complement strand
GCGGGCGTCTGGTTGCGGATGACGAGGACGCGCGGCTCGCCGCCGGCGCGGCGGAAGGCGCGGGCGGTGTCGTATTCGCAGTTCGTTCCGGGAAAGACCGGAATGAGGACGCGCGGGCGGGGCTTCCCCGTGGCGGGCGCTGGCGGCGGTGGCGTGGCGGACATGCGTGGGGCAGTTCGCCAAAAACGGGTTTTTAGACAAGGGCGAATGCGGGGGCGAAAGCGGGGGCGAAGGCGGCTTCGGGACGCAAAAAACGCCGGCGTTTTTGCCGACGTCTCCGCTGAAATGGTGGAGCCGAGGAGAGTCGAACTCCCGACCTCTACAATGCGAATGTAGCGCTCTACCAACTGAGCTACGACCCCATTCCTGAAAGTGGCGCGAAGATGGCGGCGCCGGCGCGGAGCGTCAAGCGGGAAGATTGCCGGCGGCACCGGCGGTGGCGGGCTCCGCGGCGTCGTCACCGGTGGTTCCGGCGCGGGCGGCGGCGATTTCGGAAGAGAGGTCGGCGAGGGTCGAGCAACGCGCGAGGCGGGCGCGGAGTTTTCGCGCGCCGGCGAGGTTCTGCGTGAACGGGATGAGGCGCGGCAGCAGCCAGCGGATGTTCGACTTGTCCGGCGCGCCACGGACGAGCGCGGCCGCGTAGTTTTCGAGCGCGTCCCAGCGTTCCGCGACCGTCGGCGGTGCCGGCGGCGGCAGCCCGCGCAACGCCGCCTTGATTTCGCCGAAGAGCCACGGGTTGCCCAGCGCCGCGCGCCCGACCATCAGACCGGCGACGCCGCTTTCGCGCCACCGGCGGAGTGCTCCGGCGGCGTCGCGCAGGTCGCCGTTCCCCACCACCGGCAGCGGCGCGAGCGCGGCGGCGACGCGCCCGATTTCCTCCCAGTCCGCCACGCCGGAGTAGCCCTGCGCGCGCGTGCGCCCGTGAACGGTGACGGCGGCGACGCCGGCGTCCGCGAGCATTTGCGCGAACTCGACCGCGTTGCGGCTGCGCGCGTCCCAGCCGAGGCGGATTTTCGCCGTGACGGGGACGCCGAAGGCACCGGCGGCGGCGACGACGGCGGAGGCGATTTCCGCCGCCAGCGCCGGCGTCTGCATGAGACGCGCGCCGGCGTTGTGCTCGACGACGTTGTGCGCGGGGCAGCCGTAGTTGATGTCAATGAAGTCGGGGCGCAGCCGCTCGGCGAGCAACGCCGCCGCCGCCGCCATCGAAGGCGGTGACGCGCCGAAAATCTGGATGCCCGTCGGCCGGTCGCCCGCGTCGAACGCGATGTCGCGCCACGCGCGGACGACGTCGCGCCGGAGCGCCTCGGACTGGACGAATTCGGTGACCACGACGTCGGCGCCGGCGGCGCGGCACAGGGCGCGGAACGCGCTGCCGGTGAACCCCGACATCGGGGCAAGGAAGAGCGGCGGCGTCGGCGCGGCGAACCAAGGGAGCGGCATGCGCGAGTGCATGATTTCGCGCCGGCGGCGGGTCAATTGCGAACGTCGCGGACGCCGGTCGGGGCAACAAAACACGCCGCCGGCGGTCAAAAATCGCAACATGACGCATGCGAAAAAAATTGGGGAAATCCGCCGCGCGGACCACCGCGCGAATTGCCGGACGGGAAGCCGGACAGGGAGCGCGTTCGGACGCCGGAAGTTTTTGAGTGCCGCCTCCGCCGCCGCCGGCGGGCTGTTGCTGCTACCGGCGGGGTTCCTGCGCGGGGCGGACGCGCCCTCGAACCGCGTCAACTTCGCCCTCGTCGGACTGGGCGGACAGGGGACGACCGACCTGCGCGGAATCCTCAACGCCGGCGCCGCCTGCGCCGCCATTTGCGACACCGACGCGCGAAAGCCCGCGTTCGGGAAACGCCGCTTCGACCTGCCGGCGGCGCGCGAGTTCGCCGACTACCGCGTGATGCTCGACAAACTCGGCGGCGACATTGACGCCGTCGTCGTAGCCACGCCCGACCACACGCACTTCACCGTCGCGCTCGACGCGATTCAGCGCGGCAAGCACGTCTATGTTCAGAAGCCGATGGGGCACAGCGTTGACCAGTGCCGGCGGCTCGCGGCGGCGGCGCGCTCGGCGAAAATCGTCTCCGCGATGGGCAATCAGGGGCATTCCAGCGGGCACATCCGCATGGCGCGCGAGTGGTTCGAGGCGGGGCTGTTCGGCGCAATCACGAAGGTGGACTGCTGGGACGGGCAGTTCATGCCGGCGGCGCGCGCCTACGCCGCGCCCTCGCCCAAGCCGGCGGAGTTGAACTGGGATTTGTGGCTCGGCCCCGCGCCGTATCGCGAGCACTTCAAACTCGACGGCTGGCGCAAATACTACGAGTTCGGCAGCGGTTCGCTGGGCGACATGGCGGCGCACATCATGGACCCCGCCTACTACATTCTCGGACTGGGCTACCCCGAGAAAATCGAGATTCTCGAACGCCGCGACTACTCCCTCGTCAGCCACGCCTCGCACGCGAAAATGGTCTTCCACTTCCCCGCCAGCGGCACGCGCGGTCCCGTGCAACTCGTCTGGTGGCACGGGCGCGATTTCCGTCCGCCGGCACCGGAAGGGCTGGAATACCGCGAGTTCAAGGACCGCGCCGACGACCCGAACCTGCCCGACGACGCGCGCCTCAACCTGCACCCCGGCGTCACCGGCTACCTCGGCCGCAAGCGCGAGGACGGCCTCACGCTCAACGGCTCGCTCTTCTACGGCGAGAAGTGCGTCTTCAACATGGGGCAATACGGCGACTTTTTCTTCACCGCGCCCAAGACGCGCTTCGCCGAGTTGAAGCGGCACGAGCCGCCCCGCAAATACCGCCGCCACAAGGGCGGTCACTACCGCGCGTGGGTAAACGCCATCCGCGCCGGCGAAAAGGCCGTCTCCGACTTCGACTACGCCGCGCCGCTGACCGAGGTGATTTGCATGGGCAACATCGCCCTGCGCCTCGGCCGCGACCTGCGCTACAACGCCGCCACCGGCACCTTCATCAACGACCCCGAGGCGGACGCGCTCATCTACGACTGGTCGCGAAACCCGCGCAAAGGATTCCACGGGTGACGCCGCCGGCGGCGGTCCGTCCAACCTTCCCTCCCCTCCCCGCCCTCCGCTTTCCTCCTTCCCCAGCCATGCCGGAAATCCGCGTTCTGCCAGAAAGGGTCGCCAACCAAATCGCCGCGGGCGAGGTGGTCGAGCGGCCGGCGGCGGTCGTCAAGGAACTGCTCGAAAACTCGCTCGACGCCGGCGCGACGCGCGTGGTCGTCGAGTTCCGCCACGGCGGGAAGTCGTTCATGGCGGTCGAGGACGACGGGTGCGGGATGACGCCCGACCAAGCGCTCATGGCGCTCGAAATGCACGCCACGAGCAAGATTCGCACCGCGGAGGACTTGAACGAGGTGCGCACGTTCGGCTTTCGCGGCGAGGCGGTGCCGTCCATCGCGAGCGTGTCGCGCTTCACGCTGCGCACGAGGCCGGCGGGGGCGGAGACGGGCGTGGAGATTTTCGTCAACGGCGGCAAGTTCACGCACCAGCGCGAGGCGGTCGTCGCGCCGGGCACGCGCGTCGAGGTGGCGAACCTGTTCCAACCGGTGCCGGCGCGGCTGAAGTTCATGAAGGCGGAGAACACGGAAGCGGCGCACATCACGCGCCTCGTGCGCCTCTACGCGGTCGCGCAGCCGCAGGTCGGGTTCACGCTGCTTGAGAACGGCGACGAGATTTTCCGCTCGCCCGCGCAGGCCTCGCTCGCCGAGCGCGTGCGCGAAATCTACGGACGCCAACTCGCCGACGACCTTGCGCCGCTCGCCGAGAGCGAGCGCGGCGGAATGCGCCTGTGGGGACTGCTCGGCAAGCCGGGCGTCGGTCGCGCCACGCGGCAGGAGATGGTCACCATCGTCAACGGCCGCCCCGTGGACAGCCGCGCGCTCGCCTACGCGCTGGTCGAAAGTTACCACACGCTACTGCCCAAGGGACGCTACCCGCTGGCGTTCCTGTTCCTCGACATTGACCCGCGCTGGGTGGACGTGAACGTGCACCCCGCGAAGCGCGAAGTGCGCTTCCGCGACGAGCCGGGCGTGCGCCAGTTCGTCATCACCGAGGTCCTGCGCCACCTCGGCGCGCTGGGCGCGACCGTCGCCCCGCCGCCGGTGGAGACCTCCCCCTGGGCCGCCGGTGTGCGAAGCACGTCAACCACCGCCGGCGTCTGGAACGCGAACGACGCCACCGCCGGCACTGCCGGTGCCAATGCCCCTTCACCGGCAACGCCACCGTCAACACCACCGGTGCCGCCGGCAACGACACCGGCAACGGCAACCGCTTCGCCGTTCGCGCCCCCGCCGGCAACCCCTCCGCACTATTCCCCCGATCCCCGCTCCCCGCTCCCCGCTCCCTCCGCCCCCGTCCCCGCCCGTGCCGCTCCCGCCGCGTCCTTCCGCCTCGGCTGGCGCTTCGCCGGACACCTCACCGGCGACCTGCTCCTGTTCGAGACCCCCGCCCCCGCCGGCGGCCTCGTCGTGATGAGCGTCCGTGCCGCCCGCGCCCGCATCCAATACGAGCGCGTCCTCGCCCGCTTCAACTCCCGCGAACCCGTCTCGCAGCAACTCCTGCTGCCGGCGCCGCTCGAACTCGACCCGCTCGCCGCCGACGTCCTGCGCGACGGCATGCCCATCCTGCGCGCCGCCGGCTTCGACATCTCCGAGTTCGGGCGCGGACTGTTCCGCGTGCACGCCGTTCCCGACTGGCTCGCCGACGCCCCCGTCGAGGCGCGCCTGCGCGACATCATCGCCGGACTTGGCCGGCACACCGGCGACTTCCAGCGCCGCCACATGGCATACGAGTTCCTCGCCAAACAGGCGTCCGACGCCGCCACCGCCGGCGGTGCCGGCGCCGGCACGACGTTTTCCGCCGACACCGCCGGCGCGCTCGCCCGCGAATTGTTCCTGTGCTCGCAGCCGACGGTTTGTCCGCGCGGCCGCCCCGTTTTTTTTGAAATCACCCGCTCCGAACTCGCCCGCCGCCTCGGCGCCGGCTCCTGACGGCGAGTTTGCAATTTTCACCGCGCCGCCCGTCCGTAATAAGCGGGGACGAAGAGACCCCGAAAGCGAGGCGAACCATGAGCACACAGACGAATGACGCCGGCGACGGTGCTGCCGGTGGCGGCGGCACCGGTGGCGGCGGACGCGTCCGCCGGAGCGCGCTCTCGCGGCGGCTGATGTGGGCGGTCCTGCACCTCGGCCACAAGGGGCTGAACACCCTGCTGCTCGCCGTCCTCGCGACGCAGTTCTTCCTCTGGTGGGGCGTGTGCAACGACTCGCAATACGCGCTGCCGGAGTGGACGGCGGACATCATTCGCGACCGCCTCGAACGCGAAGGCATCGCGTGCCGCTTCAGCGAAATCAACGTCCGCCCCACCGGCTGCGTCGAAGTGCGCAACCTGCGCGTCGGGCAGCCCGGCGTCGCCTCGCACAACGCCGCCATCGGGCGCGCCATCGTCGTTTTCTCCGTCCCCGAACTGCTCACCGGCCGCTTCAAGCCGCGCCGCGCGCTCATCGAGGGCGCGTCCGTCTATTGCCCCGCGCCCGCCTCGCCGGACGGCCGCCGGCACCGCGCGCTGCGGGACGTCCGCGCCGTGCTCGCGCGGGACGAATACGGCTGGGTGAGCGTCGAGACGCTCCAAGGACGCTACGGCGAAATGCCCATCGTCCTGCACGGCGAGTTCCTGCCCTCGAAACTCACCTTGCCCAAGCGCGACCCGGCGCGGCGCGGCGAGCCGTTGATGACGCCGGCGGACTGGGCGGCACTCAACAAAATCACCGCATGGACGCACTCCATGCGCGGACGGCTCGAAAAACTCGGCAAGGCGTCGCTCGAAGTGGACGGGCACGGCGAGGAGAACGGCGCGGTCGAGTTCAAGGTGCTCGCCGAGGGCGCGCTCTTCAACCTGCCCCTGCCCGGAACGGCGCGGGCGCGCGACGCGCGGCTGACGTGGACAATCCGCTTCGACGGGCACTCGTTCCACCCGGGCGGCGACTCCGTGCTCACCGTCGGCGGTCTCGAATGGAGCGCGCCGCCGGTGATGCTCGCGAAGAGCGCGAACGCCGCCACCGGTGACGCGAAATCCGCCGCCGCCGCGCTGCCGCCGCGCTTCACGCTGCGCACGGGACCGCTGCGCCTCGTGTCGCGCTTCGGTCCGAACTGGGAACTGCCCTCGCGCGTGCGCCTCGCCGGCAGCGACATCGCCTCGTCCGCCGGACTGCGGCTCGACTACGCGCTCGGCTGGGTGGACTGGGAGAACTTCCCGCGCGTCGCGGCGGGGCTGTCCGTCGTGTCCGCCGCCGACACCGCCTCGGTGCGCGTCGTCGGCGACTGGGAGACGCAGGCGTCGGACGTCTCCTTCAAGGCGGCGTTCTCGCCCTCGCGCATTCTGGCGCATCCGGCGGTGCGACCGCGCCTGACGGGGAAACTCGCCACGCTCGAAATCCCGCAGACGGTGCGCGTCGAGGGCGCGGCGCGCCTCGGTCCGGCGCGGACGTTTCTCGGCGCGAACCTGCGCTTCGAGAGCGGCGCGGCGCGCTTTCTCGACTTCCGCGTGAACACCGCGCGCGGGCGGATGGCGGTGCTCTCGGACGGCTCCGGCGGCGTGAGCGGGTTCCGGCTCGAAGAGGCGGACTTTCGCGGCGACGGCGGCACCGGTGCCGCCGGCAGCGTCTCCGTGGACTTCGGCGCGGGGAACGACTTCCGCTTCCTGCTCTCCGGCTCGACGGACGGGCACTACCTCGACCCGATTATCGGGCGCGAGTGGACGGACACGTGGGCGAAAATCTCGCTCGACCCCGCGCAACTGCCGCGCGCCGACATCGAGATTCGCGGCCGCTGGGCGGTGCCGCAGGAGTTCATCTACTGCTTCGCCGCCGGCGCGAACATCGGCTGGAGCGGAACGCGCTTCGACCACGCGGAACTGCGCATCGTCGAGTTCCCCGAACTCATCGCGCTGTTCGACATGCACGTCGAGCGCGACGGCAACACCGCCGGCGGCACCCTGCGCGTGCCGTTCCGCAGGGAGGGGAGAACGCGCACGACGGACAGCGTGCGCTTCCAGTTCGACGGCGCGCTGCCCAAGGAGCACGCGGAGCCGCTGGGCGGGACGGAGGTCGTGAAAATGCTCGCGCCGGTGGCGGTGCCGGCGGGCGTGCCGCTGCCGTTGAGCGTCACCGGTCGCGTGCACCTCGCCGGCTCCGCGACGCCCGGGCGCGTGCAGGTGCGCGTCGGCGCGAAGGTGCCGGGCAAGTTCTCCGCATGGGGCATGGAGTTCGCGAACTTCGACGGCTCCGTCGCCTACGACGACAAGCGGCTCGTGGTGACGATTGACAGCGCGGACTTCGCCGGCGGCAAAATCACGATGTCCACCAACTCGCCTTGGGCGGCGGCGCGGCTCGGCAGACCGGAGCGCGTCTGGGTTGACCTGACCGGCGCGCCGGCGCGTCTCGTGCTCGACCTCGAAATGCTCGGCGCGCGGCGCGGTCTGTTCCTCGACAACATCGGACGCCTCGGAAAGGCAACGGCACCGGCGGCGGCGGCGGGAACGGCGGGAGGAACGGCGGCGGCGGCTCCGACGGCTCCGACGGAGAAGAAGGCGGCCGCCGTTGCGCCACCGGCGGCACCACCGGCGGCGGAAGACCGCTCCTCGCTCGATGTCGCGTTTCTGGGCGCGTGCGAGTTGCCAAACATCGGCACCTCGCTCGACGGCGCCGGCGTCGCGCGCCTGTCCGACCCCGCCCTGCACAAACTCGAAATCTTCGGAGGTCTGTCGCGCTTCCTGAACAAGGTCGGCGTGGATTTCGGGGTCTATAACCTCACGCACGCGACGACTTCGTTCACGTTGCGCGAGGGCGTCATGCGTCTGCCCGACCTGAAAATCACCGGCAGTTCCTCTGAAATCAACGTGCGCGGCAACTACACCTTCGAGGGAAGCAAACTGAACTTCCGCGCGTTGCTCACGCCCCGCAGCGGCGAAAGCATTCCGGTCATCGGCGTCGTCACATCCATCACGAACAAATGGGCGCACCTCTTCCCCGTGGACATCAGCGGAACTCTCCAAAAGCCGGTCTGGACGGTCGAACCGACGGTCTTCGGCGACCCGCTCCGGCGAAAGAATTGACGTTGCCGGCGGCGGCGGCGGCGACAACCTGCGCCACTTTCAGTTCACACACATCCCAAGACCGAAAGCACACACCATGTCACTCAAACGCATTGACCACCTCGGCATCGCCGTTCCCGAAGCCGAATTCGACAAGACGAAGGCGTTCTACGCCGACGTTCTCGGACTGCCGTTCCACGGCGAGGAAGAGGTGCCTGACCAAAAAGTCGTCACCGCTTTCTTCCAAATCGGCGAAGTGCACCTCGAACTGCTCAAGCCGACCTCCCCCGAAAGCCCGATTGCGAAATTCATCGAGAAAAACGGCGGTCGCGGCGGAATCCACCACGTCGCCTATGCCGTGGACGACGTGCCGGCGAAACTTGAGGAACTCGCCGCCAAAGGCGTCGCCCTCATTGACAAAACGCCACGCAAGGGCGCGAACAAGAAACTCATCGCCTTCCTGCACCCGAAAAGCACCGCCAGCGTGCTCACCGAACTGTGCATGGACGCACCGGCAGCGTAACGCAAACGAGGGACAATACCCGTAACTCTCTCAACCCTATCGGGGCTACCCACCGGTGCCGGTGCCGGTGATTTTCCACGCCAACGGCGTCGCCCACGCAAACGTCATCACCGGCGACAAAACTTGACCTAACCTGTTGTTCCTTTTCCCTTGCGCCCAGTCCAACCACGGATTCGCTCCGTGTCCGTCTCACACGTCAACCCTCTCAAACACACTCTCCCCCATGACCTACGAACGTTTTTCCGAACTCTGGGATGCCCTCGTCAAGAACAGCCCGAAATCCGACAGCGCGAACGAGCGCGACCCGCTCGCAAAACTGCACAACGGGACAAGTCGGGAGACATTGCAGTTCTACGCGAACTATGGCAGAACTGACGACGACTCCGTTTTTGACGATACTGCCGCGCGCACTCGCTGTGCCGCATAATCGGTAGCCCTCCCTGCTTCAATCCTTCTCCCCGCCGCCACAATCATTGCCCCCCCTCATGCAAGACATCACAAAACTCCCGGATGCCGAGTTGGGAAAAGAGGCCGTCTGGAGCATCCTGAAGAGGGTCCGAAAGATTTGCGCCAAATTCAACATCGCCATTTCGGAAGCGGACTTTGATGCCGTTGTCATCGCGACCCTCCACCGCCACGGGGAGCACCTCTCCTGCCACAACATCACGCAGGACGCCCCCGACCTCGTTAAACTGACGTGCTGGACGTGCGGCGAGTTGCTCGACCGCGCCAAGGCAGAAAATGATGAGGAAAAGGGGCGGGAAAAGGGGCGCTTGGTCATCAAGGCCACATTGCTGACACTCTGTGAATTTTTCCGAGTGGACACTCGGACCAAAGAAGTGCCACCGGAAACCCAACTGCTTATCGAGCAATTGCTCTTTCAGGAATACTTCGGCACCCCCAAGCACGGGATTGGAATGAACGGACTGTTTCTCGCGTTTCACTGCGCTCTTCAGACCGCCAAGAGCGAAGATTTCAAACTGCCGATACGGCCCTCGAAGTAAGGCACTGGTGCCGGCATCTACGGCAAGAGTGCGAGGACGTGCGCGGCGGTTTCGCGCCAAGTGGGGAGGGGGCGCGTTCGGGCGACGGAGCGGAGGCGGAGGACGGAAGCATCGTCGGAAAGAATTTCCCGCAGGACGGTGCTCCAAGCGACAAAGTCGTTCGGCGGGACGAGGAGGCAACCACCGGCGGCACTCTGTTCGCGCAGCACGGGGAGGTCGCTGCAAACACAGGGCGCGCCCGCCCAAAGTGCCTCGATGAGCGGAAGTCCGAAGCCCTCGGCGAGCGTCGGGAAAACGACGGCGCGCGTGTTCGCGTAAAGGTCGGCAAGCGCGGCGTCACCGGTGGCGGGCAGATGGCGTAGCAAACCGGCGTAGCGTCCGGCGAACGCGCGCAGTTTCGCGGCGGCGGCGGTGCCGGTCTCCGTGTTGACGCGCCCCGTGACAGTCAGCGTGAAGCGCAGACCGCTGTCCCAGAGCGCGGCGCAGACATCAAGCAGGAAGGCGTGGTTTTTGCGCGGTTCGACGATGCCGACGCACAGCAGCGACGGCGGGGCAAGCGGGGCGGCGGTGTCGGTGACGCGCGGCGCGCCGGAAAAATCCGCGCCCCACGTGACGACATCCACCACCGGCGGCGGCGAGACGGGCACGTTGCCGGCGAACGCGCCACCGGTGGTCACCCCCGCCCACTGCCAGAAGCCGAGCAGGTCGCGCCGAGCGTCCTGCGAGATGGCGAGCACGCGGTCGAATCCGGCGAGCAAGCGCATGTAGCCGGCGTGACGCGCGACACTTTTTGAGCGGCACCACTCCGGCATTTTGAGCGGGATGGCGTCGTGGAAAATCGCGGCGGCTCGGCACTTCCGCGTCCGCAAAAATTCGCCGAACCCCGGCCGCTCCTCCTCGGAAAAAAGTTCGGGCGTGAGCAGCGTGTCGCCTTCGGAAAGCGCGACCCGCCCGCCGCCGGTGCCGGCGCCGCCGAAGCAAAAAATCCTCGCCAGCGCACCGGCGATGCCGCCGAGTGCACCTCCGCCGCTCCCGCCGCCGGTGCCACGGATATCCCCGCCGGCACCGGCGCGCATCCAACCGCCGGCATGCCAGCGGACAGGCGTCACCGGCGTGAGCGCGGAGAGTTCGGCGAGCAACCGCTCGGAAACGCGCACGAGCCCGGAGCGGTGCCGCGCCGCGCGGCTCTTGGTGACGTCGAAAAACAGCACGGCGCGCAGGGTCGCTCAATCGAGCGACCAGAGGAAACTTTTTTGGACAGCCGGCGCGCGTCCGTCGGGCGTCGAGACCGTCAGCCGCCACGCGACCATTTTTCGCCGCCGGTCGGTCCAGTCGCCGCCGGTCAGTCCCAGCAACACCTCGCCGAACGGACCGGCGCGGAACTCGGCGGGCAGCGTGAAGCGGCGCGTTTGCGGGACGCGCTCGCCGCCGGCGAGGTATTCGAGCGTGAAGACCGTCCCCGCCGGCAGTCGCGTTCCGTGCGCGAAACCGGTGGTGAAATAGAAACCGCCGCGTGCGCCGTCGGCACCGGACGGCACGGTGCGCAGCACGACGTCGCCGCCGGAGTTCTCGTCGCCGCCGAGATACTCGCTGATGCGCTTGAAATCCTCGGCGCGCTTCCATTCGGCGCGCACGTAGGCGATTTTGGCGGCGGACGCGGCGGACGCGGGCTTCGCCGCCGGTGCCGGTGCCGGCGGCGTCTTGGCGGAATTTCCGGACGAGGCGCAACCGCCGGCGAGCGCGGCAAAAACGAACGCCGCGAACGCGGATTTCGCGGCGCGGCGGAGAGGGCGGAAACGGGCGGCGTGCGCGCCGCCGCCGGTGGCGGTTGAGCGCGCCGGCAACGCCTCACTTCTTGGTTTTTTTGGCGGCGGCAATGGCTTCATGAATGCGCTGTTTGACGCGGCTCTCGTAGGCGCGGGCACGGCGGCGTTTGATGACCTTGTTGTATTGCTTTCCCATGTGTGGCGGTGCGGTTTTGCGGTTGTTGGAGGTTGTCCGTTGGTGACGCGAAATCCTGCCGGCGACGCCCCTGTTGTCAAGGGCGGCTTTGCCCGCTACCGTCGCCGGTCATGCACAACGAGAACGCCCGAAACGACGCGCGGAACGCCGCCGCGCCCGCCCCGTCCGGCGACGACCCGCACGACCCGCGCCGCCTTGTGCCGCCGGCGCTCGCCCGCGAGATTGCCGCGCGCTTCGGCACGCCGTGCTTCGTCTATTCGCAGCCGGCACTCGAACGGCGGGCGGACGCCGCGCTCGCGTTCCCGAACGCCTTCGGACTGACCGCGCGATTCGCGATGAAGGCGTTGCCGAACGCCGCCGTGCTGCGCCTCTTCGACAGGCGCGGGCTGCACTTCGACGCCAGTTCCGGCTTCGAGGCGCGCCGCGCAATCCTCGCCGGTGTCGCGCCCGCGAAAATCTCGCTCTCGACGCAGGAGTTGCCGGCGGACATCGCCGCGCTGCTCGACGCCGGCGTCACCGTCAACGCCTGCTCGCTGTCGCAGTTGGAGCGCCTCGGCGAAGCCGCGAGGCGGCGCGCCGGCACCGGCACCCCGCTTGAAATCGGGATTCGCGTGAACCCCGGCCGCGGCAGCGGCGGCACCGGCAAGACGAACGTCGGCGGTCCCGACGCCTCGTTCGGCGTCTGGCACGAATACCTCGGCGACGCCCTCGCGCTCGCCGCCGGCGCCGGGCTGCGCGTCACGCGCCTGCACACGCACATCGGCTCCGGCAGCGACCCGCTCGTGTGGCAGCAGGTCGCCGTCGCCTCGCTCGAACTCGCGCGACGCATGCCGGAGGTGGCGACGCTCAACCTCGGCGGCGGCTACAAGGTCGCGCGCGTCACCGGCGAAAAGGAGACCGACCTGCAAACCGTCGGCGCGCCCGTGCGCGACGCCTTCGTCCGCTTCGCCGCCGAGACCGGACGCCGCCTGCGCCTCGAAATCGAGCCGGGCACCTTTCTCGTGGCGAACTGCGGCGTGTTGCTCGCGACCGTGCAGGACGTCACCGACACCGGCGTCGGCGGCCGCCGTTTCCTCAAACTCGACTCCGGCATGACCGAACTCCTGCGCCCCTCGCTCTACGGCGCGCAGCACCCCGTGGCGGTCGTCGCCCAATGGGAACGGGGAGCGGGGAGCGGGGAGCGGGGAGATAGTGCGGACTTCATCGTCGTCGGGCATTGTTGCGAGTCGGGCGACCTCGTGACTTGCGCCGCCGGCGAGCCGGAGACGCTTTCGGCGCGCGCGCTGCCGGCGGCGACGCGGCGCGGAGACCTGCTGCTCATCGGCGGCTGCGGCGCCTACTGCTCGGCGATGAGCGCGAAGAACTACAACTCGTTCCCCGAAGCGCCGGAGGTGCTCGCCGGCACCGACGGCGTTGCGCGCCTCATCCGCCGGCGGCAGACACTGGAGCAAATCATCGCCAACGAAGTCGCGCCGGAATAGCGGCACCGGCAGCGGCACCGCCTTGTCCGGCGCGCTTTTGCCGGTTGAAAAATCGCCGTGAGCATTTTCCCTGTCGGTGATGAGTTATTGCCCACCGCACCGAGCGACCGCCGTCTTCGCCCATCTCGCCGGAACCGCCGCGCTCGCCGCCTTCGCCGCCTTCCCCGCCCTTCCTGCCAACGCCGCGCCGGCACCGGCGGCACCCGCCAAGGTCGTCCCCGCCGCGCCCGTCCCCGCCACCACCGGTGCCGCCACCGAGAGCAAAACGGGAGAAAAAAAGCCCGCGTTCACGCCCCTTCCCGCGCGGCAGATTCCCGTTGACCTGCTCCTGCTCAACCAGATTCCGAAGACCGGCGACGCCGATGTGCGCAAGTATGCCGACGCCCTGCTGGGGCGCGCGAACGCCGAGGTTCCCGACCCGCTCCTGCGCTCGCTCATCCGCCTCTCGCTCGCGCAAATCTCGGACGAGCCGGCGCGCGCGTGGGAAATCCGCGCGGCGCACATGAACCGCATCGGAAACTATTTCCACACCGCCGCCGTCGCCGCCCTGCAGGCGAAGCGTTTCGCGGACGCCTACAACGCGCTCCAACTCGCCACACGCTGCGCGCCCTCCGACCCGCGCCCGCGCCTCCTGCTCGCGGACATGCAGCAGACACTGCTGGGCGACCTCGACGCCGCCGCCACGACGCTCGAAACCGGAATGCACGGCATCAACATCGCCGACGCCGTGAACCGCGACTACTACGAGCGATACTTCAAAATCCTCGAAGCCGCCGGCCGCGAGGCGCAGTCCCTGCGCACCCTGCGCTCGCTGCTGAAAAATCCCGACCTGCCGCCGCCGGTGGCGGAGACGCTCAACTTCCACGCCGCCATCGCCGCCTTCGCGCTGGGCGAATACACCGACGCCGCCGCGCACGTCCGCCGCAGCGGACTGCGCACCATCGAGGCGCGCTTGCTCGAAGCGCGCGCGCTCTACTTCGGCAAGGACACGCGCGGCGCGATTGAACTGCTCTACAAGGCGGCACCGGCGTTTCGCGGACGCGCCCGCGACTCGCTCCTCGCGCAGGTCGCCCGCTTCTACGCCGGTCTGGGCGAGACGCCGAACGCCCTCGCCATCGCCACGCAACGCCTCAAGGAGACGCCCGCGAGCGCGCCGGCGGCACTCCAACGGCTGCTCTACCTCGACGCCGCCGGCGAGCGCGCCGCGTTCGACGCCGCCGTGAAGGACTACCTCGCCCGCCACGCCGCCACCCCCGCCGCGCTCATCCAACTCGCCACCCTCGCCTCCGAACGCGCCCGCCCCGAACTCGCCGAACAGTGCCGAGCCGCCGGACGCGCCCGCCAGTCCGCCACCACCGGCGGCAGCGACCCGTCCGAACGGGCGTTGCTCGAAACGCTCCGCATCGAGGCACTCGTGCGCGCCGGACGCTACGACGACGCCCTCGACGCCGCCCGACAGACGCGCTTCGACACGCCGGAATTCGCCGCCGCCTCCAACGGCGTCAGCCACGCAATCCTCGCCGCCGCCTACTTCGGAAAAAGCGACCGACAGGCCGCGCGCCGGCACCTCGAAGCGTTCACCGTCGAAACGCGCTCCGACGCCGAGACCTTCGCCAAAGTCGCAGAACTGCGCCGCCGCCTCGACAACCTCACCGTCGCCGAAGCCCTCGCCTCGCCCTCCGGCTCCGTCCCCGCCGAGCGCAACCGGCTGCGCGGCGAAATCGACGCCCTCCTGCGAAGCCCGCGAAAAATCGCAGCCCAGACCTATTCCAACGCCGCTGACCTGCTGCGCCGCGCCGGCGCCGACACCGACGCCATGCGTCTGCTCGAAAGCGGCGTCGCCATCCACCGGCGCAACGCGCAACTGCTCGCCGACTTCGTCTCCGCGCGCATTGCGTGTAGCGAAACCGCCGCCATCGGCTCGCGGCGTCCACTGACCGCCGACATCGCGCAACTCCTGAAAATGCCCCGCCCGAACCCGAAGGTCTGGACGGAAATCGCCCGCTGGCTCGCCACTCCCGACGCCGCCCGCCAGCCCGACGCCGCCGCGTTGCGCGCCGCCGTCGCTCCGCTTGTCCGCCCCGACCTCAAAGGCCTCGCGCTGATGTAAGCGCACCACCGGTGACGCGGGAAAAAGTCACCTCTCAAGAAACAATGTTTGTAGCAATCTCAACCCCAACGGGTTTGAGAGTGCTGCTTCATGTTTTCGTGTCCTCGTGTGATTTCTAACGGTGAGACGTTTTTTAGGAGTGCCCTAAAATAGAGTGGCGGCTACGCCGCATGGAGGCGACCACACACATGGAGCGCCGACTTTCAAGTCGGCTCGCATGCCCTATGCGGCGCAGCCGCCACTATTAAAAAAGAGAAGGCAAGGCGGCTACGCCGCACCTCTTCCAAGCCGACTTGAAAGTCGGCGCTCCATGTGTCTGGTGCTCCATGTGTGTATCGGCTCGTCGTGTGGTGGGTGGGAGCGCGGTTCTCCTGACCCGCAACTGGGAGCGCCGACTTTCAAGTCGGCTCGCATGCCCTATGCGGCGCAGCCGCCACTATTAAAAAAGAGAAGGCAAGGCGGCTGCGCCGCACCTCTTCCAAGCCGACTTGAAAGTCGGCGCTCCATGTGTGCGGCCGCCTGGCAACAAGGCAAAGACACTCTGTGCAAGAATGGAGACCTGTCGCGCCCTGCGATGCGGGTCAGGAGACCCGCGCTCCCAAGAGAGCGCGGGCGCATTCATCCTTCATCCTTCCGCTTCATTCCGGTGCTTCATTCCGCCGCATTCATCCTTCATCCCTCATCCTTCATCCTTTCGGCTTCCTCCTCCCTTAGAACCTCAGCCGGTAACTGGCGTTGATGCTCCACGGCATGTCGTATTTGTCGCCGAAGGCGGCTTCGTAGCCGAGCGAGAACTGCTGGCTCTTCGTGAACTGCCACGAGGCGCCGACGCCCACATTGTAGCGGGTGCCGTCGGTGTTCGGGGTGAGCCGCTGGTCGCTGACGCGGATGGCGCCGCCTTCGCTGTCCTGATACTCGATGCCGATGTGCACTTCGGGCTGGATGACGCCGCGGGCGCCAAGGTCGAAGCGTTTGCCGGCGCGCAGTGTCGCCGCGTAGCGGAAGATGTCGCTGTCGGACGCCTGCACGCGCAGCGAGTTGCCGTCGTATTGGGTGTCGTAGGTTTCGGCGAAGACGTGCGCGTAGGAGAATTGCGCGCTGGGTTCGAGGAACCACGTTCCGAACGAGAAGCGGCGTCCGAGTTCAAACGACGCGCCCAGTCCGTAGTTGTCGAAGTCGCCCTTTCCGCCGGCGGCCTTGAAGGACTGCGCGAACGATTGTCCCTTGAACACGGCGTCCGCATACCAGCCGTTTTCGTTGAGCCACGTGGCGTAGAGCGAGCCGTTGAGGGACTCGCCGTCGCCGGTGCTGCCGAACGTGTCCTTGAACTTCCGGTCGCTGACTTGGTAGCCGACGCTCGCGCCGAACAGCACCGCGTTCGAGCCGTTGAGCAGGAAGGCGTGGTCAATGCCGACGTCCGCGCCGTATTGGCGCTCGTTGAAGTTGGACACGCCGGCGACGCCGAGGTCGGCATCGAACTGGCTGCCGTAGCCGCGCACCCAGAAGTCGTTCGCGTTCGCGAAGAGCAGCGACCACTTGTTGGCGGCGCTGTCCTGTTCGGACCACGGGACGGCGGGGTTGTAGGCGTTGGAGCCGGCGGGGGTCACGCTCGCGCTCACCGCCGTTTTTTGCGGGATGGCGAGGCGCAGGTCGCCGACGCGCTTGGTCAGGTTGTCGAGTTGCGAGAACCAGCCCGTCGAGATGGTGCCGGCGGTGTTGATGAGCGCCTGACCCTGCGCGGAGTAGCCGGCGGCGCGGAGCACCGCGTCGTTCTGCGTGAAGTCGAACCGGTAGAGACCGCCGAACACCGGCGTTGAGCGGTCGAGTTGGAACCGCGCCCCGTCGAACACGATGTCGCCCAGCGCGTCGGCGCCGGCGCCGGTCTTGCCCGTCTCGCGGATGAGCGCGATTTCGGACGTTTCCTTCGCGTCCGCGCCGTTGAACACCGTGCGGACGGTGAACACGTGGTTGCCGCTGACGGTGCCGCCGGGCGTCAACTCGATGTGGTCGCTGCCCGCGCCGTCGTTCGCGAAGTCAACTTCGAGCGAGACGACGCCGGTGGTGGCGCTGCCGGTGGTGCGCAGCGACTTCGCGCGCAGCGTCGCGCCGATGTTGTCGAAGTAAATCGTGCCGACGTTCGTCAGGTTGCCGTCAATGCGGAACAGCCCCGTGTCGGCGATGCCTTCGACGCCCGCGCGCCGCGCCGCCAGCGAGCCGTCGAGTTTCAACGTCGCGCCGTGGCTGACGAGCACGTCGCCGCCGAGCCGCGCCGCTTCGAGCGTGCCGCCGGTGACGGTGATGGCGTTGCCCGACTGCGAGGCGGTCAGCGTGCCTTCGACGCGCAGCGCGCCGGCGGTGACGTTCACGTTCCCGACCGTGTGGTCGCGGTCGCCCAGCAGCGTCAGCGTTCCCTCGCCGGACTTGGCGAGCGCGCCGGTGCCGCTGATGAGGCCGTCAATGTTCTGCGCGCTGTTCTGCGCGAACTCGATGCCCTCGGCGGAGTTGAGCGCGATGGCGGCGCGGTAGGTCGGGACGCCGCCGGCGGCGTTGTTCGCGCCGAGCGAGCCGGTGACCTGCAGTTTGCCGGCGTTGACGACCGTCGCGCCCGTGTAGGTGTTCTCGCCCGCGAGGACGAGCGTGCCGTTGCCGGTCTTCGTGAGCGAGCCGGCGCCGGAGAAGACGCCCGTGAACACGCTCTGCGCCGCGTTCTGGACGGTGCCGCCGAACGCGCCCAGCACCCAATCCTTCGCGTAGGTGCCGCCGGTCGGGTTCAGGACCGCGACCGTGTCCGCGCCGCTCGTGAGGGTGTTGATGCCCGCGCCGATGTTCGCGTCGCCCGCGATGGACAGCGTGCCGTTCTCGACCGTCGTGTCGCCGTCGTAGGTGTTGATGCCGGTGAGCGTCAGTTTGCCGCCGCCGCGTTTGACGAGGTCGCCGCTGCCGGCGATGACGCCGCCGTAGGTGATGTCCTGACCCGACGTGCGGTCGAACACGACCGTGCCCGCGCCGGCGACGTCGCCCGCCTTGTTCACGCCGAGGTTGATGAGCGGCAGGCCGCTGATGACCGCGCCGTCGGCGATGGTCAGCGTACCGAGGACGTTCGCGTTCGGCGCCTCGAACGTCGTCTCGATGCGCAACTGCGCCGCCGAGCCGACGTAGGCGCCGCCGGTGAACTTCACCACGCCGCTGTTCTTGAACGTCGCGCTCGCGCTGCCGGTGATGTTGAGCGAGCCGTCGGCGAATTCCGCCGCGCCGCTGCCGTAGGTGAAGTCGCCGGTGCCGATGATGCCGTTGCCGCCGAACTCGTAGGAGCCGCCGCTGACCGTCATCCGGCCGACCGAGACGTCCGCCTGAACCGCGCTGCCGGCGACGCGCACCGACTTGATGAGTTTGTCCTCCCCGTTGATGTCGTAGGCGGGGAAGGTCACGATGTCGCCGTTGTAGAACGTCTGCGGGTGGACGACGCCGTCGCCCTTGTCCTCGCGCCAGTTCTTGGTCGCGAGCGGCTCGTCGCCGGCGTTCCAGTCGGACTTCGCGGAGTCCGTCGCGTTCCAGATGAGGTTGAGCGAGACGCCGTCGGGGTAGCCGTCGCCGTCGTTGTCAACGCCCGCCTGCGTGTGGATGACCACCTGCGAGTCGCCGACGGTCTCGATGTCCACGCGGAAGCGCCCGTTGACGATGTCAACGTAGGAGCCGTTGTAGTAGAACTGCGTGCTGTCGAGGTCGGCGCGGGTCGAGTCGATGTGACCGGTGCCGGCGTCAATGACGACGAACGTGTCGTTGTCCCACGAGGGACCGCCGGCGGCGTTGCGCACGTCAATGACGTTGTTCGCGCCGTAGGTGCCGTTGCCCTTGATGAGGATTTTGTCCTGCGCGCCGGAGTTGTCCGTGTCGAGCGCGATGCGCACGCCCGTGAAGTCGGTCGTGTTCGCCCCGTCGCCGAACGTGATTTCGCCAATCTTGTCCACGCCGCCCGGCGCGATGGTCACGAGGTCGTCCGCGTTGCCGCTGTCGAGGAACTTCGCGTAGGCGTCGCCGACGCCGTCGCCGTCGCGGTCGGGGTCGAACGTGGCGGTCTTGATGACGCCGTTGCCGGCGAGCGTTCCCTGCTCGATGGTGATGGCGCTGTTGACCGCGCCGTCCACGACGAGCACGCCCGCGCCGGTCTTGACCGTTCCGGCGGAGCCGACGTCAACCGTCGCGCCCTCGGTGAACTGCAGCGACGCGCCGGCGCCGATGTCGAGCGCGAGGTCGCCGGTGCCGGTGATGGAGCCATTGAACACGGTGTCCGGTCCGTTCGCGACGACCGCGCCGCCCTTGTCGCCGGTCTTCCAGTCGTTGTTGTAGGTCACGCCGCCGGAGAGTTCGACCGCGCCGCCGTTGAGCACGCGCTCGCTTCCCGAATTGTTGAGCGCGCCGTCGCTCGTGATGGCGACGGTGCCGCCGGCGATGGTCACGTTGCCGGTGAAGTTCTGCGCGTTCGTCGGGTTCGTGAGCGTCACCTTGCCGTCGCCGGTCTTGGTGAGGTTGCCGACGCTCAAATCGGCGTCCGAAAGCGAGCCGGCGAAGGTCACGTCGTTGCCGGCGGCGACCAGCAGGTTCGCGTCGCCCGCGACCGTCCAGCCCTTCCCGAACGCCGCGTCGCCGGCGGTGCCGGTGAGTTCGAGCGTCGGGGCGACCGTGCCGCTGGCGGTGCCGCCGCCGAGGACGTTCACGCCTTTGCCGAGGTTGGCGTCGCTCGCGATGCGCGTGACGCCGCCCTCGATGGCAACGCCGCCGTCGAACGCGGTCGCGTCAACCTCGGTCAGGTCGAGCGTCGAGTCGCCGACCTTCTTGATGACGCCCGCGACGTCGCCGGTGGCGGTGCCAACGCTGCCGCCGGTGACGGTGCCGGAGAGGGACTGCGTGACGGTCGCGTCCGTGTTGCCGAAGACGACCTGCGGCGCGCTGGTCGAGCCGGGGGCGGGCGTCAGGTCAATGTTGCCGGTGAAGTCCGGCGTCTTGTCGCCCGCACCGTCGGCACCGAGCGTGCCGGTCAGGTCGAACGTTCCGCCGCTGACGGCGATGTCGCCTTGGAACTCGTTCGCGCCGGTGAGTTTGAACGTCTCGTCGCCGGTCTTGGTGAGGGTCGAGACCGCGCCGCCGTCGAGCGCGCCGCCGGTGAGGTTGCCCGCGTATTCGCCGCCGCCGGCAACGGTCAGGTCGCCGACGTTAATCGTCGTGCCCGCGCCGTTGGCGTTCGCGCCGCCGCCGAGGGAGGCGACGATGACCTTCATCGGGGTCTGCGTGGTGACGTCGTCGCCGGTGACGGGGTCGGACGTGGTGCTGGTCTGCACCATGTCGAGTTTCGCGCCGTCGGTGAGCGTGAGGTTCGAGGCGTAGCCGCCGTTCGCCGCGCTGCCGAAGGCGTTGTCGGCGACCAGTTGCACCTCGACGCCGCTAATCGTCACGCCGCCGGTGAACGCGCTCGTGTCTTTGCCGACTTCGACGACCGGAAGCGCGCCGCCGGTGGTGTAGTTGCTGTTGATGATGGCGAAGCCGCCGTTGCCCGGTTCGGTCAACTGACCGGAGCCGTCGTCCGCCTTCTCCTCGGTGAGCGCGGCGAGCAGTTTCGGGTTAGTCGCGCCGGCAACGTCGAGCGTGATGGTCTCGCCGACGTTCGCGCGCAGCGCGGTCAGGCCGTAGCCGAGGTAAATGCCGCGTGTGCCGGTGTCGGCGAAATGCTGGTCGGCGTCGGTGCGGATGAGGCCGCTGGTGTAGTCGAATTCCGCCACGCCGCCGGCGATGGGACGTTCCGAGACGCCTTCGCTCGCGATGGCTTGCGCGGGGGTGCCGTCCGAATTCGCCCAGACGAGGTTGACCTCGCCGTCACCGGCGACGTCCGTCGCGCTCGTGATGAGCATCTGCGAGGGCGTCGCATCCGCCCACATATCGAGGATGTTCTGCGCGATGGCGGGCGGAGCGACCGTCGGCAGCGGAACGTCAACCGGACGCAGTTTGACGGTCGTGGTGCCGGTGAGCGTGAGGTTGGTGGCATTGAGCGTCACCGCCGGCACGACCTCGGCGTTCGTGAAGTCGAACGTCGCGCCGTTGCTGACCACGCCCGCGAGCGAGCGGGTGTTGTTGACAGCGACGGTCGCGGTCGAGCCGACGCTCAACGTGGCGTTTTGGAGCAGGTCGGCGGCGTAGTCGCTGTTGCCGCCGTAACTCTTCGTCGCCGCGTCCTCGATGAGGATGCGTCCCTTGTTCAGGAGCAGCGTGCCGGTGAAGCCGCCGAACGAGGTGTTGGCCGTCGCGTCCGCCAAGACGTGCAGCGTGTTGTTCTCGCTGGGCAGGATGAACTCGATGACCGCCGCCGCCGTGCCGAAGACGGGGTTCGCCACAACGGGGTCGTTCGCCAGCGGCGTCACCGGCGCGGCGAGCGGCGTCGGCGCGCCAAGCGGCGCGGGCGACGGGGTCGCGGCGGGAGCGGTGTAGTCGAGGACGAGTTTGCCGCCGGTGCTGCCGATGGCACCCGCGAAGTTCGCGAGCGCGGCGGCGGCGTTCTTCACCGTCAGCGTGTAGGCCGCGCCGCCGTCCTTCACGAGGACAGCGTCCGCGCTGCCGCTGAACACGCCCGCGTAATCCGTGGAGCCGGCGGCGGTGTCGGCGGTGCCGATTTGCAGCGCGGCGGCGCCCAGAACCGTCGTCGGAGCGGTCGCGGCGGTGACGCCGGCGGCGGTCGCGAGGGACTGGATGATGGCGCCTTCGACGTGCTTCGTGCCGGCGTCGAACGCCGTCGTCGCCGCGCTCACGTCGAACGTGGTGTCGGCGGAAAGCGTCACGCCGGCGCTGCTTTCGATGGTGCCGGCGCCGACGAGCGCGAGCGTGCCGCCGGTGACGGTCGTGGCGCCGGTGAAGGCGTTCGTGCCGCTCGTGAGCGTCAGCGAGCCGTCGCCGCTCTTTTCGAGCGAGCCGGCGCCGGTGAACGCGCCGGCGGCGATGACCGCGGGCGTGACGCCGGCGGCGGTGCTGGCGGTTTCCACGATGCCCTGCCCTTCGAGCGTGAAGGCGTTCGTAATCGTGGCGTCGGTGTTGATGCGCAGCGTGCCGGCGGTGGCGGCGACGGCGGGCGAGCCGTCACCGGCGCCGGGCGCGCTCTCCGGCACCTCGGCAATCGCGGCGGTGCCGAGGACGACGGTCGCGGAGCCAAGGTTCGCGACGGCGGTGGTGGCGGCGGTGGAAGTGTCCGTGCCAATCGCGGCGGTGTTGCCGTTGGCGATGACGAGCGAGCCGGCGAACGCGGTGTTCGCGCCGGTCAGCGCGACTTCGATGCCGGCGGGCGCGGTGAGTTGGACGGTGCCGGCGCCGGCGAGGTTGTTGCCGAGTTCGCCGCTCGCCGTGTAGCGCAGGTCGAGGACCGCGCCGCTTTTGACGGTGACGGCGTTCGTGTTGCCGGCGGCGTTCGACGCGCCGAGCGCGCCGTATTTGGTGACGGCGAGGACGCCTTCCGCCACGTCAACGCTGCCGCGGAACGTCGCGCTGCTGTCGCCGGTGAGGGTCAGCGTGTAGGCCGCACCGTCCTTCACGAGGACAGCGTCCGCGCTGCCGCTGAACACGCCCGCGTAATCCGTGGTGGAGCCGGCGGCGGTGTCGGCGGAGCCGATTTGGAGCGCGTTGCCGCCGAGTTTGACGGTCGTGTCCGCGTCGTCGCTGACGAGGGTCTGGATGACGACCGGCTGCGCGGCGTAGCGGATGTCGAGCGCGGTGCCGGTGTCGAGCGTGACGCCGCTGCTCTTCTCGATGGTGCCGAAGCCGGCGATGGCGAGGACGCCGTCGGCGACGAGCGTGACGCCGGTGTAGTTGTTGTCCGCGCTGGTGAGGAAGAGCGTGCCCGCGCCGGTCTTGGTGACCGCGCTGTGCAGGCCGGCGGCGGCGAGGTCGCTGTGCTCAAGCAGCGCGCCGGAGAGTTCCGCCGTGAGCGCGGTCGTCACGAGGGCGCCGCTGCCGCCGTCGTAGCGGTAGGTGCCGACGAGCAGGTTCACGTTCGCGCCGAGGGTGATTTCGCGGCTGACGGCGACGGGGTAGTCCTCGACCGGATAGGTGTAGATGTCGTTGATGACGCCCTCGCGGGTGAGGTTGCCGTCGGCGTCGAAGGTCGCGGCGAGGGTTTGCAGCGGCGCGATGAATTCGAGGGTCGCGGAGGCGGTGTTCGTCGTGTCGAGAACGCCGCCGGCGCCGAGGACGCCGCCGTTGAGCGCGCCGCCGAGCAGGATGGTGTTCGTCGAGGCGGCGCCGGAGCCGCCCAGCGCGGCGTCGCCGGTCACGGCGAGTGTCGCGCCGTTGTTGACGGTGATTTCGGAGAAGTCGCCGCTGACGCCGTTCGCGCCGGTGAGGGCGAGGCGCGCGCCGTCGGTGACGAGCAGGCCGCCGCTGAACGTGTTGCCGCCGGCGAGGGTCAGGTCGAGCGCGCCGCCGGTGGCGGTCACGCGGCCGCTGCCGGTGACGGGCGTCGCGAGCAGGCCGCTGACGCCGCCCGCGAACGTGCCGGCGGTGCTGGCGAAGCCGTCCGCGAACACGAGGTTGGTCGTCGCGCCGCCGAGCGACACGAAGCCGCCGACGCTGCTGATTGAGCCGCCGGGCGCGGTCTCGTCGTGCGCGGTGAAGGCGAAGCCGCCGGTGTTCTTGAAGGTGACGGTGACGCCGGAGGCGATTTCGAGGGCGGACGTGTAGAGCACGTCGTCGTAGGTGAGCGAACTCAGCGCGTCGGCGGTCGGCGCGCGGCGCTCGTTGGCGGCGGCGCTCACGATGCGGCCGGCGCCGGTGAATTCGAGCGCGACGGTCGAGTGGTTCGCGGGCGCGACTTGGCCGGTGAGGCCTTTGTTGACGCCGATGGCGACGCCGGAGGGCTTCACCAAGCCGTCAATCTCGATGCTGATGGCGCCGTTTCCGAACGCGGGGTTCGCGCCGTCGTTGACCGCGTTCTGCGTCGAGAAGGACACGAAGTCGCCGTCGAGGAAGTAGGTGCTCTCGTAGGACACGGTGGCGGAGCCGGTGGCGACGGGCTTCTTGGCGAGCCACGGGACGTTCGTGTCGTCGTTCGACCAGACGAAGGCGCGGTTCGTCGCGGCGGTGCCGATGTCCCACGTGATGTTGGTGTTGATGTTGCCCATCACGTCGAGGACGAGCACCTGTCCGGCGGCGAAGGTGTAGGTGTTGCCGGCGCCGTCGGTGAGCGAGGCGAACTCGACCGTGCCGTCGTCGAGCACCTTGTTGAGGCGCACTTGGGCGAGTTGGCGCGCCGAGACGTCGGTGTCGCGCTGCGGGTCGCCGAAGAGTTGGAACGTGTTGCCGAGGTCGGTCGTGAACGTGCCGGTGGCGGCGATGAGCGGGTAGGAGTAGTCGTTGTGGATGACGACCGGCTGCGAGGCGAGCGCGCCCTCGCCGCGAACCTGCCCGTCGGCGTCGTGGTAGCGCAGGGCGAGGTTGGTGTTGTTGCCGGAGAACGGCGCGAAGTCCGCGTCACCGTCAATGATGATGAGGTCGTTGCGGAGTTTGCCGTCGGTGAGGTCGTCGTGGTCTGACGCGCCGCCCTCGATGTCGAGGAAGATGGTGCCGGCGGTGAACTGGGCGGCGGCACTGCCGGTGCCGGCGACGATGGTCAGCGTGCCATAGACGGCGTTGTTCGCGACGCTGCCGGTGCCGACGGTGAGTTGGTCGGCGGGCAGCGCGAGGGCGTTCGCGCCGGCGGCGGTGGTGACGTGCGAGTCCGGCGCGATGGCGGCGCCGTCGAAGATGGCGCCCAGCGGCGCGGTCACAATGCCGCCGCCCAGCAACACGGTGTTGTTGCTCGCAATCAGCGTGGAGGTCGTCGTCAACGTCGCGCCTTCGGCGACGCGCACGGCGTTGCCGGTGCCGGTGGCGCTGGGTCCGTTGAAGGCGATGGCGCCGCTGACGGTGCTGTCGCCGGAGGCGAATTGCAGCAGGGCGGACGAGCCGGCGGTGAGGACGGGCTTGCCGTTGACCGGCGCGAACGACCAGTCGCCGGAGAAGTTGCCCGCGACGGTCAGCGAACTGCCGGCGACGGCGGTCAGCGGGTCGTCGAAGAACACGTTGCCGGTGGCGACGCTGGCGTTGCTGCCGCGGACGGTGATGTCGGTCTTCTCCGCGTAAACGGCGTTCGGGACGCCGGCGGCGGTGTTGCCGGTGAAGCGGATGGTGCCCAGTTCGGCGTTGAGCGTGAGGGTGTTCGTCGAGGAGCCGTTGCCGGCGATGGCAATCGCGCCGCCGACGCCGTCCGCCTCGTTGTTCGCGAACACGCTGCCGCCGAGGATGGTCAGCGACGCGCTGCTGGCGGCGGAGGCGAGGTGGATGGCGCCGCCGTCGCCGCCCGCCGCGTTGCCGCTGACGGTGGTGTTGGCGGGCAGGGAGACGTTCACCGCCGCGCCGGTGGCGTTCGCGTAGATGGCGCCGCCGTCGCCGCCGGCGGTGTTGCCGGTGAGGGTGAGCGCGGAGAGGTTCTCCAATTTGAGCGTCGCGCCGAAGGCGGTGTTCACCTGCGCGATGGCGCCGCCGTTCCGGTCGGTCGAGGAGTTCGTGATGGCGAGGGCGCCGTTGCTGCCGTCGCGGACAGCCACCGAGGCGTCTTCGAGCAGGAGCGCGCCGCCGTCGGCGCCGGAGACATTCACGTTGTTGAGCGTGAGCGAGCCGGTGTCGTCCGCGGTCTTGGCGATGTCGAGCGTGAGCGCGACGGAGGTCGCGACGCCGGCGGAGGACTTCACGTGGACGCGGTTGGCGGCGGTGATGTGGTCGGTGGCGATGGCGACGCCGAGGGTGGCGTTGTCGGTGATTTCGAGCGTGCCCGCCGCGCCGCTGCCGGTGAAGACGCCCAGCGCGGTGTCGCTGCCGAGGTAGAGTTTGCCGGCGGTGAGCGTCGTGCCGCCGGTGAAGTCGTTATCGCCGGAGAGGCGGACGGTTCCGCTGAACGGCGACGGCGAGCCGGTCGTGCCGCCTTCGAAGAGCAACGCGCCGTCGCCGGTGATGGTCGCGGCGAGACCGGGCGATTCGGCGCTGCCGGCGACGTAGTTGCCGGCGGTGAGGCGGAGCAGCGTCGCGCCGGTCGCGCCGGCGTCCGCGCTCAACTGGACGGTCGCGTCCGCCGAAGCGCCGGCGAGTTTCTTGAACTCGACGAGCGGGGAGGCGGCGGACAGGTCGAGCGTCGCCGAGCCGGCGAGGGTCACGGCGGCGGCGGCGGCGAACGCGCCGCTCGTCGCGCCGGCGTCGAGCAGTTTCAGCGTCGCCGAGCCGCTGATGGCGACGACGCCCTCGAACGCGCTGTTGTTGTTCGAGAAGGTCTGCGCGCCGGTTCCCTTGACGGTCAGGGTCGAGGCGGCGTTGCCGGTGAGCGTGCCACTGAAGTCGGCGTCGGCCGCCGCCGCCGTGTCAATGGTGAGGGCGAGGGACAGCGCGCTGGCGGTGTTGAGGCCGGTGACGTAGCCGGCGGAGTCGCGCGTGGCGGCGTAGTTGGCGATGCCGGTGCCGGCGGTGCCGGCGAGGGAGGTGACGGTCAGGCCGCCGCCGAGGTTGAGTTGCGCGTTGTTGTCGAGGGTGAGCGGGGCTGCGGCACCGAAGACGGCGGCGGTCTCGGAGTGGACGCTGATGTTGTCGAGCGTCGTCGCGCCAAGGTAGTCGCTGCCGGTGTGACCAATCTCGATGACGCGGCCGGCGGTCAGGTCGTCGGTGAACTTGAACCCGCCGTCGCCGGTGAGTTTCGCGTCGAGTTTCGGCTGCGTGGCGGCGGCGGTCACGGTGTCGGCGTTAAGCGAGACGACCTTGTTCGCGTATGCCTTGATTTCGGTGAGCGTGTAGCCGAGGTAGAGGCCGGCGCCGCCGGCGACGATGGTCGCGGAGGTCGAGGAGGAGGCGTCCGCCGCGCTGATGAGCAGGAAGTCGTAGTCGAAGGTCGCCTCGCCGGTGATGTTGTTCGCGGCGACGGCGGCGGCGTCGTCCGCAAGGTAGCGGACCTGACCGGTGTCGGAGGCGGGGTCGAGCGTCAGGTTGCCCTGCGCGCCGACGACGTCGGCGGCCTTCACGAGTTGGTGCGGGTCGTTGTCCAAGCCGGTGCGCCAGTAGTCGTAGATGTTCTGCGAGGCGGAGACGGCGGGGTTGGTCGTGATGACGGTCGCGCCCGAGGCGGGCGTGCCGGAGATGCCGTTGATGTGGACGACGCTGCCTTCGCGGACGGTGAGGGTGCCCACCGTGAGCAGTGCGGAGGGCAGGATGAGGTCGGCGTCGAATTCCAGCGCGCCGCCGTTGAGCACGAGGTCGCCGATGACGGGCGTGCCGAGGACGTGCGCGCGGCCGGTCGCGGAGGCGTAGGTGTCGCCGCTGGCACCGGTGAGGATGAGCGTCGCGGGGGCGACGGTCGAAACGGTCGCGTTCTGCGTCGGAACGGCGGTGGTGCCGGCTTCGAGGGTGATGGTGCCCTTCGTGATTTCGACGTAGCCGGTGAACGCGGTGCCGGCGCCGGTGCCGAACGCGAAGGCGTCCGTCGCGTTCGCGCGGGCGACGCGGAAGGTGTCCTTCAGGGGCGTGTTGCCGGTGCTGTCGTGCGGGTCTTTCAGGTTGGTCGTCGTGTCGTTCGACGGGTCGTTGAGCAGCGCGTTGTTGAACTCGGCGGAGGCGACGGTGAGCGTGCCGGCGCTGATGGTGACGCTGCCGGTATAGGCGCCGGAGTCGAACGCGCCGTCGGCGGCGGTGTTCGCGGAGAGGACGAGTTCGCCCGCGCCGGTCTTGACGAGGCCGAAGGGCGGCGTGCCGCCACCGGTCTCGCTGAACACGCCGGAGAGGGTGCCGACGGCGGCGGCGGCGTCGTTCCCCGCCTTCGTGCCGACGAAGATTTCGCGGCTCGCGGCGTTGGTGTCGAAGGCGATGTCGTTCGCGGAGGTCACGCCGTCGGTGATTTCGAGCGCGCCGGTGCTGGCGTGGGTGAGGAGGTTCGCGGTGTCGCCCAGCGCGCTGTCCTTGGCGAGGACGAGGCGGCCGGCGTTGAACGCGATGCCGTTCGTGGCGACGAAGTCGTTCACGGCGGTGCCGCCGAGGACGAGCGAGCCGGCGCCGTTCTTCGCGAGGGCGTCACCGGTGCCGGTGAACGCGCCGGTGAGCGTCAGCGTGGCGGCGGCGGGCGTCGTGCCGGAGACGACCGAGATGTCGCCGCCCTTGCCGTCGAGCGTGAAGGTGTTGGCGAGGGTGACCGCGTCGCCGTCGGCGGCGGTGACGAGCGCGAAGGTGGCGGCGGTGGCGGCGCTGCCGAGGGTGATGCCGCCCTTGCCGAGGTTCGCGGCGTTCGCGATTTGCAGCGTGCCGTTGCTGACGGCGATGTCGCCGGCGTAGTCGGCGCTGGCGCCCGCGAGGGTGAGTTTGCCCGCGCCGGTCTTCTCGAAGTCCGAGCCGGACAGGACGGCGGCGATTTTCAGTTCGTCCGCGCTGTTCGTGGTCTCGATGACGCCGGTGCCGGCGCCGAAGACGACGCTCGTGGCGGCGATGGTCTGCTCGCCGGTGGTGCCCGGCGTGGTGTCGAGGGTGAACTGCAACGTGCCGGCGGTCGTGGCGCCGCCGAGGGTCAGCGTGGCGGCGGCGAGGTCGGCGGCCTTGCCGAAGCGCACGGTGCCGTCGAGCACCTTGACGGCGGCGATGGTGTTGCCGCCGGCGGGCGTCGCCGTGTCGCCGAGGTCGAGGACGAGCGTGTTCGCGCCGTTCTGCGTGAGCGTGCCGGCGCCGGTGATTTCGCCGGTGAGGGTCTGCGTGAGACCGGCGGTCGCGCGGTCGAAGACGAGTTCCGCGCCGGTGCCGACGGCGATGTCGCCGGCGTATTTCGCGGCGGTCGCGCCGGTGTAGCCGAGCGAGCCGGTGACGGTCACGGTGCCGCCGGTCGCGCCGAGGGTGGTGTCGCCGGTGTAGGTGTTTTCGCCGGAGAGGAGGGCGGCGGACACGCCGTCCTTCGCGAAGGCGCCGGCGCCGCTAATCACGCCGAAGATTTCCTGCGTGAAGGACGCGCCGGCGTTGGCGAGGTGCAGGACGGAGGTCGCGGCGGTCAGTTGGATGTCGTCGGCGTAGTTCGCGCCGGAGCCGCCGAGCGAGCCGGTGATTTTCAGTTCGCCGTCGGCGACCTCCGTGTCGCCAACGTAGTCGCTGGCGCCGGAGAGCGTGAGCGTGTGGCCCGCGCCGCCCTTGACGAAGACCGGCGAGGAGAAGCCCGCGGTGCCGGCGGTGCCGCCGGTGATGACGCCCGCGAACGTGGAGTTGGCGGCGGAGACGGTGGTCAGCGCGGAGTTTCCAAGGTCAATGACCGCGCCGGCGGCGGTGCCGGAAATCGTGCCGACGGTCTGCGCGGCGGCGCCGGCGGCGAGGGTCAGGGTCGTCGCGGCGTTGCCGAATTCAACGGCGGCGGAGGCGGTCAGGACGGTCGCGGAGGCATTGTCGAGGACGACCCCGCCGCCGTTGATGGCGAGCGTGCCGGTGAAGGTGTCCGCGCCGGTGAGGGTCAGGACGCCGGCGCCCTTCTTGGTGACCTTGCCGTTGCCGGTGATGTCGCCGGCGTAGGTGTTCGCGTTCGCGTAGTCGAAGACGAGTTCGCCGCCGGTGGCGAGGACGACGTCGTGGTCGTTCGCCGAGCCGAGTTTGCCGGTCGAGACGAGCGCGTTCGAGGCGTCGAACTTCTCGGTGAGCGTGAGGACGCCGGTCGCGCCGGTGCCGGCGGCGACGGTGATGGTTCCGGTGCCGGTGACGGTCAGCGTGTTCTGGAGCGTCAGCGCGGCGTTGTTCGTGGCGCCGTTGACGGTGACGCCGGTGAAGGTGAGGACGTTCTCGAAGGTCGCGGCGGCGGCGCCGTTGTTCGAGCCGACGGAGAGGTTGCCCGCGCCGCCGGTGCCGCCGGAGAGCAGCGAGGTGGTGCCGGTGATGGAACCGCCGGTGAAGGTGAACGAGCCGGTCTCAATCGCGACGCCGGTGGTGATGACGCCCGCCGTCTGGACGGCGACCGGCGTGTTGCCCGCCGAGAGGTTGTTGCCGGTGACCGAGGGGTCGAAGGTCACCGCGTCGTAGTTCGCGAAGTATTCGCTGCCGGCGAGCGGGCTGTTCGCGAGTTTCGTCCAGTTGGTGTCGGTGTGCTCGGTCGTCCATTTCAGGTTCTGCGTCGTGCCGTTCGGGCCTTCGTTGAAGCCCGTCCACAGCAGGTCGTATTTGTCCTGATAGAACGCGATTTGGAGCGTGTTCTTGTCGGCCAGCACGAACTCGGCCTGCGAGCGCGCGTCGCCGTTGTGGAAGTCAATCGCGACGCCGCCGGTGGCGTTGATGGTCGCGAGGAACGCGGTCGCGCTGGTGTCGCTGTTTTCAAGCGAGCCGCTGAGCGAAGTCGTGAACAGGTTCGCGCCGGTGGTGGTGGCGACGGTGATAACGCGCCCTTCCGCCCAGCCGTTGCCGACGTCGAACTCGTTGCCGGCGCCGAAGTCGAAGCCGCCGGCGGTGAGCGCGAACGTGTCGCTCTCGGTCACACCGCTCGTGATGGCGGTGCCGACGCGGATGTTGAGGGTGACGCCCGCGATGACGCCGGCGTTGAGCGTGCCGAGGGTCGCGGTGCCGACCGACGCGCCGTGGACGGACAGGTCGGTGATGTTCGTGGCGGCGCCGACGGTCGCGCCGGCGGCGATGCTCCACTTCGCGTTGTCAATCGTGCCGGCGAAGTTGCCGACCTTCGCCGTGCTGCCGGCGGAGAGGGAGTTCTTGATGAGCGTGTCGGTCGCCGCGCTCGCCGGCGTGCCGGTGATGGCGACGTTGCCGAGGTTCACGTCGGTGACGGTCGAGCCGGTGGTGGTGAGCGTCGAGGTGGTGTCGGCGGCGGCGCGGACGGTGTGAATCTTCGCGCTGGTCGTGAAGTCGAGCGCGGCGGTGGTGTTGAGCGTGCCGCCGGCGAGCAGCAGTGCCGCGTCGTCCGCGCCGAGGTTCTCGACTTGGTTGATGGCGAGCGTGCCGGCGGTGACCGCCACGGTGCCGTGGAAGCCGTCCGTCGCGTCCGAACTGTCGCCGGTGAGGGTCAGGGTCTTCCCCGCCCCGTTGACGTTGAGGACGGCGCCGGTCGCGCCGCTGACGACGCCTTCGTGCTTGCCGCCGCCGGTGACGGCGAGGGTCGTGCCGCCGAGGACGACGGTCGTGCTGCCGCCGCCGGTGAGTTTCTGGATTGAACTGCCGCCGGGCGCGCTGACCGCGCTCACGTCGAAGACCGCCGTGTTTTGCAGGATGATTTCCACGCTGGCGGCGACGCTGCCGGTGGTGGCGGCGCCGGTGGCGAGGGCGAGCGTGGTGCCGCCCTTGACGGTCGTGGTGCCGGTGTAGGTCTGCGCGTTCGTGAGCGTCCAAACCTTGTCGCCGGTGAGGGTGAGGTTCGCGCCGGTGCCGCTGATGACGCCCGCGAAGGTCTGGTTCGCGGTGAGCGGGACGGCGAGTTCGGCGGCGGCTTTGAGGGCGACCGTCGTGCCGGCGCCGGTGGCGTCGGCGGCGTTGAGGTTGCGCAGGGTCACCGTGTCGAGCGCGAGCGCGTTGAGCGCGGCGGTGCCGTCGAGCGTGACCTTGCCGGAGGCGGACAGGATGTCGTCGGTCGCGCCGAGCGTCGCGTCGCCGAGGACGAGTTTCTGGTCGCCGGTGGCGCGGGTCTCGCCGCTGTATTTCTGGGCGGTGAGCAGGGTGTAGGTGTTGCCGGTGGCGGCGGGCGCGAGGATGATCGACGCGCCGGTGGACGCGGCGTCATCGTCGAACACGCCGGCGAAGACGCCGTTGGCGGCGGTGAGCGTGAGCGTCGCCGCGCCTTGGAGCAGGACGCGCGCGTCATCGGCGGCGGCGACGTCGGAGGAGGTGGCAAGCGCGGCGCCGGTGGTGACGTTCTTGAGCGTCGTGGCGGCGCGGGCGGTCAGGTCGAGTTTCGCGGTCTCGGTGGCGAAGACGACGCCGGCGGAGGCGGTGAGCGGTCCGGGCGCGGCGACGTCGTTGGAGAGGACGAGCGTCGCGCCGCCGGCGAGCGTGGTGACGCCGGTGTAGGCCTGCGTGTTGTTGCCGGAGAAGGTGAGCGTCTTCGTGCCGGTGACGGTCACGGCGCCGGTGCCGGTGATGACGCCCGCGAAGTCGCTGTTCGCCGTGCGGTCGAAGATGAGGAGGCCGCTGTTCGCCGCGATGTCGCCGCTGATGACGACGCCGGCGGTGCTCGGCGTGGTGATGGCGCCGGTGGTGAGCGCGATGGCTTCGCCGCCGCCGAGGGTGAGCACGCCGGCGTTCGTGATGTCGGCGCCGGAGACGACGCCGGTGTCGGTCAGCACGGTCTCGCCGGTGAAGGTCGCCTTGGCGTCGCTGTTGATGGTGACGGAGCCGACGATGGTGGTCGTGCCGTTGAAGGTGGCGAAGGAGTCGAAGTGCGTGCCGGCGGTGCCGCCGGTGGCGAGCAGGGCGTCGCCGACGGTCAGCGAGCCGTTGCGCGCCGTCGCGCTGGCGGAGTCGGAGTTGTTCGTGGTGACGGCGGCGTTGAAGACGGCGGTCGCGGTGTCGCCGAGGGTCGCGTTGCCGGCGGCGGTGGTATCGCCGTAAGCGATGGTGATTCCGGTGAACTCGACCGGCGCGTTGAAGGTGGCGCTGACGGTCGCGGGCGCGTTGTTCGGGAACGGCGCGGGTTCGACGACGGACTGCGGGGTGACGCCGCCGATGGTCAGCGCGCCGGTGAGCAGCGTGCGCGTCACGCGCGAGGACGGGTCAATGTTCGTCGTGTCGTTATAGACGCCGGTGATTTTCGCGTTGTTCGCGGCGGTCTCGCCGAAGACGAAGGCGCCGGCGGTGACGCTCATCGCGGAGACGCGGACGGCGTCGGGGATTTTCACCGTCGAGGCGGCGACGACCGGCGCGGTGGCGGCGAGTTCGCTGTCCACGCTCTTGACGGAGCCGTGGGCGCGGAACTCGACGATGTCGGCGGCGCGGAAGTCGGCGGTGTCGAGCCAGTCGGACGAGGAGACCCACTGCTTGGCGCCGTGCGAGGCGGTGTCCCAGACGCCGTCGCCGGCGGTGCCCGCCCAGATGAGCGGCAGGGTCTCGTTGAAGAGATAGACGTTGAACTTGCCGTCGGTGGTGGCAGTGGCGGCGGTGCGGAAGTCAACGCCTTGGCGCGCGGAGACGTTCTTGCCGGCGATGGTCAGCGCTTCCTTGCCGTGCAGTTCGAGCGCGTCGAGCGCGGTGGCGATGGCGGTGAAGTTCGAGTTCGTGCCGGAGCCGCCGCCGACGGTCAGCAGCGTGTGCAGACCGATGTTGAACACATCGAGGTCGAAGGTGACGCCGGAGTAGTCGTCGCCGGTGGCGGTGCGGTCGTAAGTGCGCTCGTTGTAGCCGGAGCCGGTGACGGACGGGGTGGCGAGGGAGACGCCGTCACTGAAGTTCAGCGCGTCGCCGCCGACGGCGACCGTGGTGTCGGGCTGCGCGGGCGTCGTGTCAACGCCGAGGCGCAGGTGGACGGTCAGGCCGTCGTTGAGAGCGGCGGTATTGTTCTTGAAGGTGGCAACGCCGTTGGTGTTGTGGACGGAGATGTCGGTGATGCCGCCGGTGCCGCCGGTGCCGGTGGTTCCGAGCAGTTCCACGGTGTAGCCGGAGGCGACCGACCACTTGCCCTGCTCGATGGTGCCGTGGAAGGTGTTGGTGCTGCCGCTGCTGATGTCCGGCTCGTCGCCAATCTTCACGAGGCCGATGCCGGTGTTTCGCAGTTTGGGGGCGGAGCCGTCGGTAGTGACGTGACCGAGGTTGACGGTCGTGGCGTCGCCGAGGGTGGAGGTGGTCTCGATGGCGGAGGTAGTGCCGTAGGTGGCGTCGACGGGGCGAGTGCCGCTGTTCCAGCCGGAGAAGTCGAGGTCGCCCTCGGCGCGCAGCGTGCCGCCGTTGAAGACGATGTGGCCGGCGGTGCTGCCGACGTTGTCCTCGCTGGCAACCTGCAGGATGCCGGAGGTGATTCTCACGGTGCCGGCGAAGTTCGCGGCGGCGTTGTCGCCGGTGAGTTCGAGGACGGCGCCGGCGACTTCGAGCGTGCCGCCCTCGGAGGTCGCCGCGAGCGTGCCGGCGTAAACGCCGCCGCCGGTGACCTTGAGGGTCTTCTCGCCGAGGAACGTCTCGACGCCGCTGTCGTCGCCGTTGAACGTGCGAATCGTGGTGGCGGTGCCGGTGATGCCCGCGACGGTGAAGGTCGCGGCGGTATCCAAGGAGACGCCGGCGGAGGCGCTGATGTCGCCGGCGCCGGTGAGCGCGAGGGTGGTGTCGGCGCCGGAGACGGTCGTCAGGCCGGTGTATTGCTGGACGGTGGTGAAGCCGAGGGTGCCCGGGACGCCGGTGGCGTTCCTGACGGTGACCTTGCCGGCGGCGCCGGTGGTGGCGTCGCCGATGATTGTGGCGAACGCGGTGTCGGCGAAGCCGAGCGTGATTTCCGCGCCGGCGCCGAGCGTGATGCCGGCGTTGCCCGCGCCGACGGCGGTGAAGTCGAGGCCGCCGGTGTTGTTGAAGGTCGCGTCCACGCCCGCGTCGAGCGCGAGGATGCCCGTGGCGGTGATGGCGTTGCCGAGGACGCCGGTGGTGATGCCGGTGATTTTGCCGGCGCCGGTGAAGGTGAAGCCGTCGCTCTTGATGACGGCGGCGCTGACCTTCACGTTCGCCGGAACCTTGACGGTCGTGGCGAGCGTGGTGGCGGTGAGGTTCGCGTCGGCGGTGTCGAAGGTGACGCTGTCGCCGTCGAGGAAGAAGTCGGCGTTGTAGCCGGAGGCGATGTCGAGCCAGTTCTTCTTGGTGCGGTCTGCGGCGGTTCCGCCCGCCCAGACGTCGTCGGCGGTGAGGGCGGCGTCGCCGTTCCACAGCAACGCGCGGTTGCTTTCGGTGAGGCGCAGGTGGATTTCGTCGTTCGCCAAGGCGGTGACGAGGACGAGCGCGGCGTCATAGTGCGCGGAGAGCGAGGAGACCGTCGCGCCGCCGACGGTCACGCCGATGCCGGTGATGGTGTAGTCGGCCGAGGTGCCGGCGTCCGGCGCGGAGCCAATGAAGCCGGCGCGGTCGAGGTCGTATGAGAGCTTGTCTTTCAGCGCTTGGAGGACCTTGTAGTCGCCGCCGCCGTTCTGCCAGCCGGTGGTGACATTGAAGACGTTGTCGGTGCCGGTGAGGTTGGTCGGGGCGTTGCCCCAGATGTCGTAGAGGTCGGCGGCGTTCGCGGTGGAGAGGCGGACGTTGAGGGTCAGGTTTTTGAGCGCGATGGAGGCGTCCGCGGCGTCCTGCTCGATGTTGTCGCGGATGATGAGTGCCGCGAAGGGTCCGGTGGAGCGGATGGTCAGCGAGGAGAGGCCGTAGGCGTCGGTGATGTAGGTGGCGCCGCGGACCGCCCAGTCGCCGCCCTGAATCGTGGCGGCGGTGGTGATGCCGGTGCCGGAGGCGTTGAGATAAACGATGCCGCCGGTGGCGTTGACGACCGTGCCGGTGCCGCCAATCGCGCCGAACTGGAACTCGTTCGCGGCGCCGGCGGTGCCGTCAAGTTCGCGGCTCTCCAACTTGGTGACGCTGCCGGCGGTGGTGGTGACGGTGTGGCCGGAGAGGTCGAGCGGGGTCGCGCCGGCGTTGGCGTAGTAGGTCAGCGCGGCGTTGCCGGCGGTGCCGTCGAGCGTGATGGCGCCGCTGCCGAGCGAGTTGGCGGCGGTGACGAGCAGTTCGCCCTCCGTCAGAACCGTGCCGCCGGAGTAACTGTTCGGCGTGGCGGCGAGCCACAGCGAGCCGGCACCGGTCTTGGTCAGCGAGCCGTCGCCCGTGAGGGTCTGCGGGACTTTCACGACGAAGGTGTTCGTTCCGTTCGGCGCGATGTCGAACACGCCGCCGCCGCCGGGGACGGTGTCGGTGTCGAGCGTGATGGCGCCGGAGCCGTTCGCGAGGGCGGCGTCGGTGCCGTTGGAGACGCCGCGCAGGAAGTTGAGCGGCGAGCCGTAGCCGTAGGCGGAGCCGATTTGGCTCACCTTCACGATGCCGCCATCGGCGAGGGTGACGGCGGTCTTCGCGGCGCCGGTGTCGGCGGCGGAGGCGAAGGTGGTGTTGTCGGCGATGGCGAGGGTCGCGCCTTTGCTGACGGTCAGGGCGGCGTTCGCGCCGTGGAAGGTGACGGCGGTTTGTTCGCCGAGCGCGAGGGTGCCGGCGGTGCCGGTTGCGGACTTGGTCGCGGAGAGTTCGTTCACGGCGACGCTCTGGGCGCCGGTGTGGTCGAGCGTGAGGACGCCGGTGCCGGCGTAGTGCACGCCGCCGTAGGTGGTGTCGGAGCCGGTGGTGACGCCGGTGATGTTGCCGGAGAGTGTTTGCGCGGCGGACGAGGTGTAGCGCAGCGCGGCGCCGGCGTTGATGGCGATGGCGCCGGCGTAGGAGCCGTTGCCGAGCGTGCCGCCGGCGGCGATTTCGATTTCGCCGGCGAGGATGGTGGTGTCGCCCGCGTAGGTGTTCGCGGCGGTCAGCAGCAGCGCGCCGGTGCCGGTCTTGGTGAGCGGGGCGGTCGCGGCGCCGGCGATGGGCGCGGAGAGCGCGACGGACAGGTCGGCGGCGGCGGCGGTCTGCGCGGCGTTCGACGGGTCGAGCAGCGAGACCTCGATGATGCCGCCGGCGCCGTCGAGTTGGATGTCGTTGTTGAGCGAGACGTCGGCGGCGGGCTTCGCGGCGGCGGTCGGGTCGGCGAGGATTTGCAGCGTGCCGGCGACGGTGGCGCCGAGGACGAGGTCGGCGTCGCCGAGGTTCTTCTGCGCGGAGACGCTCACGGTGCCGGCGGCGACGGTGATGGTTCCGGCGTAGGCGGTGGTGTTCGCGGCGTTGGTCGCGGAACTGTCGCCGGCGAGGGTCAGCGTGCCGGGTCCGTTCTTGGTGAAGGAGCCGCCCGCGAGGGTGTCGCCGGTGGTGACGTTCAGGCCGGCGTCAGCGACGGTGATGACGGGCGTCGCGCTGCTTCCGGTGAAGGAGAGGATGCCGAGCGTGCCGATGCCGTCGGCGGTGGTCGCGGTGAAGTCGAACGCGGCGGCGGTGCCGTCGGAAATCGACCTGTCGTCGAAGATGAGTTGCGCGGCGTTCTTGAGGGCGGTGACGACGATTTCGGGCTGCACGGCGGCGGTGCCGGTGGCGGCGCCGTAGGAGGCGGTGGCGGTGTCGAAGGTGACTTTCGCGCCGTCCACGGAGAAGTAGAGCGGGGCGGAGGCGTTGGCGCCGGCGATGTCGTCGGCGAGCACGCGCACGTCGCCGGCAAAGGTGACGCTCACGGGGGCGTCGAACACGCTGGCACCGTTGCTGATGTCGTAGCCGATGAAGGCGAGGTTCACGCCGTCGGCGAAGGTGACGTCGGTGAGCACGGTGGCGCCGGAGCGGCTGGTGATGGTGAGTTGGCCGTTGGCGCCGAGGCCGAGGTTGCCGGCGCTCTGGACGTTGGTGCCGGTGATGGTGTGCTCGGCGGAGTCGTTCGGCGCGAACGTGAAGGTGCCGTCGGTGATGCTCATTCCGCCGACGACGGGGTTCGCGGCTAGGAGGACGTCGCCGTAGGTCTCGGTGCCGGACGCGCCGTTAGTGTCGCCGATGTTGGTGAACTTCACGATGTCGCCGTCGAGGAAGTAGGCGTAGTCGTTCGCGGCGGCGTCGAACCAGTTGGTGTGCGTGGTGGCGGCGCCGTCACCGGCAGCCCAAATCTGGCTCTTGTAGCCGGCGGTCGGGGTGTTGGCGGTGTTGGAGTCCTTGCCGTGCCAGGTGAGGACGGCCTGTTGCTTGTAGATTTCGACGCCGATGTCGGTGCCGTCGCCGCTGACGTAGAGGACGGCACTCTGGCGCGGTCCGAAGGCGGTGCCGGTGGCGGTGAAGCCGAAGAGCGCGGTGGTGTCGGCGACGTAATAGACGGTCGCGCCGGCGGGCTTCGAGAAGAGCGAGGTGTTGGTGAGGTCGAACGCGGTGCCGGCGGCGTCGAGCAGGGTCTGACCGGTGGTGAGCAGGTCGTATTGGCCGATTTGGAGCGCGCCGGAGAAGTTCAGGATGAACTTGTTCGAGCCGCCGAGGGCGAACTTCACGGTGCCGGTGGAGACGTCCACCTTGTCCCAAGTGGTCGGGGTCGGGGACGAGCCGAAGACGAAGTCGTGCGCGAGCGTGCTGCCGGTGATGGCGACGATGTCGGCCGTGGCGTCGCCGGCGAGGGTCAGCGTGCCGGTGCCGGCGGCGGTGTGGGTCGTGGCGGGGGTGTAGGCGGCGCCGTTGTCCGGCGCGAGGGTGACGCCGGAGAGGGTGAAGCCGGCGGCGGAGGTGATGGTGCCCGCGCCGGTGAGTTTCACGCCGGAGGCGGTGGCGAAGGTCAGCGCGCTGACGCCGGCGCCGGCGGTCGTGCGGAACTCGGCGGTGGTGCCGGTGCCGACGCCGATGCTCGCGGTGCCGAGGTCGTTGGTGGCGGCGGCGAACTGGACGAGCGAGCCGTTCTGCGTGAAGGAGCCGTTGCCGGTGGTCTGGGTGGCGTTGGTCACGTCAACGGCGCCGCCGAAGAACACTTCGCCGGTGGTGGCGATGGCGAGCGCGTGCTCGGCGCCGGCGGTGATGGTGCTCGTGAACGCCAAGCCCTTCGTGCCGCCGCCGAGGGTGAGGACGGAGGTCACGGCGTCGCCGCTCGCCGCAATCGCGCTCGTGGAGAGCGCACCGGAGAGGGTGAAGGTGAGGTCTGTCCAGCCAGCACCGTCGCGGTCGCCGTTATCAATCGTGAGGTAGCGGGCGGCGGTGCTGCCGGCGGCACCGGCGTCAATGACGATGGCGTTGCCGAGCGAGCGGGCGGTGTCGCCGTTGGCGGTGTAGATGTCTTCGGCAGCGGAGTCGTCGGCGATGAGTGCGACCGGCTTGGCGGCGGTGCCGCCGGTGACGGTGATGGTGCCGGTTCCGAGCGCGCTGTCCTTCGCGAGGAAGATGCGGCCTTGGTTGAGTTCGGTGCCTTGGGTGTAGGTGTTGGCGGCGGCGGAGCCGGTCTCGCCGAGGAGGTAGAGGTCGCCGGCACCGGTCTTCACGATGCCCTTCGCGGCGGTGCCGAGGTCGGAAATCGTCGCGCCGATGTAGAGGGCGGCAATGTCCTTGGCACCGTCGAACCACGCGCGGACATCGAAGGTCACGCCGTCAACGGCGAGGGTGCTGTCGGTGGAAACCGCAGTGACACCAGCGTCGGAAAGGAAGAGGTGCGCGTCGTAGGTGATGATGTTGGCGTTCTTGAACTCGGCGGCGGCGGTGGCACCGGTGTCGAGCACGGTGAACGCCGCGCCGCTGACGGTGTCGCCGAGGGTGAGCGTGGCGTCGGAGACGACGAGTTTCGGCTCGGTCGTGCCGGACTGCTCGAAGATGAACGTGGTCATGCCGGCGGCGGTCACGGTGGTCTTCGAGGAGTCGGTGGTGACGAGGTCTTGGATGACGAGTTTGTTCACCTCGACGACAGCGGAGGTGAGGTCGGCGGTGACGCCGAAGTCGGTGTGTCCGTCGTTCAGGGTGATGTTTTGCGCCGAGACGAAGGTGTAGGAGTTGTAGCCGCCGTAGATGTCGTCCGTGAAGACGAGGGTTCCGGTGCCGCTCTTGACGAACGAGCCGGTGACCGTCGCGTTCGTGCCGTTGTAGTTCAGGCCGGCGCCGAAGATTTGGTCGTTCGCGGAGTTGAGGGCGAGCGTCGCGCCGGTGGCGATGAAGGTGTATTGGTCGAAGACGGACTCGTTCGGTGTGCCGGCGGTGGTCACGCCCAGTCCGGTCGCGCCGCCGTTGCCGACGGTGAGGGTGCCGCTGGCGACGGTGAGGGTGCCGAAGTCGTAGGCGCTGGTTGTCGCGCCGGCGGTGGTGTTGGTGAGGGTGATGTTGCCTTCGGTGACGAGCGGCACGAGGCCGGTGTTGCTGTTGACGCTCGTGTTGCCGGTGAGGGTTCCGGCGAAGGTGCTGCCGGAGGAAACGGTCGAGACGAGGTGCGCGTATTTGACGCCGTCGGTGGTGACGGCGCCGGCGAGCGTCCAGTCGGCGGCGTAAGTCGCGCCGGTGAGTTCGAGGGTCGCGTCGGCGTGCAGGACGTGCGCGGTGAACGTGCCGCCGGTGCCGAGCGCGCCGATGTTGGTGTCGGCGCCGATGCTCAACGTGCCGCTCTCGACCTTCGCGCGCCAGAAGGTCGCGCTGTTGTTCGTGTTCGTGAGCGCGAGGTAGCCGTTGCCCTGCTTGGCGAGCGTGACGGCGGTCGCGGCGGTGCCGGCGCCGATAATCTTGGCGGCGACGGTCGCGGTCTGCGTGTTGCCGGTGGCGGCGGTGTCCACGACGTAAATCACGCCGTTCGTGTCGGTGTCGTCGGCGGCGGTGGCTCCGAAGAGGCCGAGTTTGATGTTCGTGGCGGCGGTGAGGACGGTGTTGGTCGCGCTGCTGCCCTGCGGGAAGATGAGGCCGAGCGCGCCGCCGTTGAGCGAGATGTCGCCGGTGAAGGTCGCGGTGGTGTTGAACGAGGCGTTGCCGGCGCCGGTGGCGTTGCCGATGACCAAGCCCTTGTTGAGCGTGCCGACGGTCACGGCGCCCGCGAAGACCGCGCCGGCGTCGGTGTCGCTGGCTTTGGTGCCGGCGGTGACGGTCGCGCCTTCGGCGAACGTGAGCGTGTTGTTGATGACCGCGCGGACGTTGCCGGAGATGACGAGGCGGCCGTCGTGGCGGGTGAGGTCAACGGTCGCGAGCGAGTCGTCCGCGACGCCGGTGATGGCGCTGCCGGTGAAGGTGTATGTCAGCAGGTCGCTGGCGGGATTCGTGATTTCGGCGGCGGAGACGGTGACGCCGCCGGTGGCCGCGACGTTCACGGTGACGGTGCCGGAGACGCTCGCGGCGGGGTCGGTCGCGCCGTCGGTCTGCAGGCCGTTGAAGACGACGGCGTCGCCTTGGGCGAAGGTCTTGACGTCGCGCGAGGCCTGCGAGCCGCTGCCGATGTCGCTCCAGTTCTGGGTGGTCACGTCCCAAGTGGTGATGCCGGTGGCGGCGTCGCCGACCCAGTAGAGCGTGGCGTTCTTCGCGAAGGCAATCAGGTCAATGGACTGCGTGGTGGTCGCGCCATAGCCGAAGTCGTTGAGGATTGCGGCGTAGCCGAGGCGCGCGGTGGCGGTCGGGAAGTTCGTGAACTCGAGTTCGGCGGAGTTCGGAACGGCGGTGGTGGTCGTGGCGGTCGAGGCGAGGACTTTCAGCCCCGCGACGAGCGTGTAGGCGAGGTCGTGGTCGGTGCCGCCGTTGTTGACTTGGAAGCCGCCGCCGGCGGTGAGCAGGGTCCACGTCTTCGAGGTGCCGAGGGTGGAGCCGGAGAGCGTCGGGAGGTCTGCGGCGGAGAGGCCTTCGCCGAAGACGCCGATGCCGCCGAGGTCGAACGTGCTCTTGGTGCTGTTCGAGGCGTCGGTGTTGAGGAAGCGGACGGCGCCGGAGACGGTCACGGTGTCGTGCGCGGTGCTGCCGGTGGTGGTCGTGTAGTCGAGGTCGAAGACGGTCTTGGTGAACGTCGCGCCGGTGGTGCCGGTGAGTTTCAATTCGCCGTAGCCGGAGACGGTCTTCTCGTCGTCGGTGGCGCCGGTGAAGGCGTTGCCGCTGTCAGGCGCGATGGTGACGGTCGCGCCGCTCGCGGAACCGTCGAAGGCGAAGCCGCCGACGGCGATGATTTCTCCCGCGCCGGAGAGTTTCGCGGCGGTCGAGGCGGCGGCGGTCGCGGTGAAGGTGTTCGCGGTCAGTTTCGCACCCGCGCCGGCAAGACGCAGTTCGCCGCCGGTGACGGTCGCGCGACCATCCGAGGCACTGGCACCGGAGAGGTTCGAGTCGCCTTGCAATTGCAGCAGCGTGCCCGCGCCGGAGACGGTCAAGAGGCCGTTTCCGATTCTGATGATAGAGTCGAGCAACGCGGTGACGCCGCCGTTGACGTTGATGGCGACAGTGTCGCTGGCGTTATTGATGGCGCGGTTGAAGGCGTTCGTGATGCGGACGCCGCCGGGTCCGGTGAAGGTGATGGTGTCGTTGTCGCCCGGATTGATGGCGTTCGCCAGACCTGTGCCATAGTCAATCGTGAGCAGTTTGCCGGCGGTTTCGGCGGCGAAGGTCAGCGTCTGGGCGTTGATGCCGGTGCTGCCATCAATGAAGAACTGCTGGCGGACGGTGTAGTCGCCGTTGGCGGCGATGGTGCCGGCGGAGCCGGTGAGCGTCGTGCTGCCGTCGTTCACGCCGAGGGCGTTGTTGTTGGCGATTTCGAGGACGCCGGCGTCGTTGCCGTTCGCGGAGACGCCGGAGGCGGCGAGGGTGGTGTTCGCGGTGTAGGTGTTCGCGCCGGAGAGGACGAGGCGGCCGGCGCCGGTCTTCACGAGCGGTCCGGTGCCCTCAATCAACTCGTCCACGACGACGGTGAGTTTGGCGTCGTTGACGGCGAAGATGGCGGTGTTGGCGAGGGTGATGACGCTGTCCGCGCCGCTGAAGAGTTCCTTGGTGGCGGCGGTGGAGAGGGCGGTGACGGTGCCGCCGTAGTTCGTCGCCGGCGCGCCGAGGAATTCGAGGCGGGCGTTGTCGAGCGTGACGGCGAGGACGTCGCTCGTCGCGGGCGCGGTCGCGTAGGCGACGCCGTCCGCGGCGTCCTCGAAGCGCAGGACGGCGGGCAGTGCCGCGCTGGCGCCGGTGATGGAGAGCGCCGGAGCGACCGAGGAGTCGCGGACGGCGAAGGTCGTCGCGACGCCGGAGCCGATGGTGACCTGCGTGAAGGTGTTGGTGCCGGTGTTGGTGCCGTCGGTGATGGCGAGGGCGTTGAGCGCGAGCGTCTTCGCGCCGCCGTTGGTCGCGCCGATGGCGGTGCCGAAGGTGGTCAGGCCGCCGGTGGCGTTGAGGACGTCCACGGCGACGTTTCCGGTGAAGGCGAGCGTGTTGGTGGCGTTCTTGGTGATGGTCGAGTAGTCGCCCGTCGCGGCGGTGGCGGTGGTCGTCACGTCGCCGGAGAAGGTCTGCTTCTGGGAGAGCGGCGCGCCGGAGGAGACGACCTTCTGGTTGAATTCGAGCGAGGCGCCCTGCGCGATGGCGACGGCGCCGACGTAGGTCGGCGCGTTGCCGGTGGAGTCGGCGTTGGCGCTGTCGAACGAGCCGGTGGTTCCGTTGCCGAGGACGAGTTTGCCGGCGGCGATGGTCAGGTTGCCGGAGAAGGTGCTCTCGCCGGTGAAGACGAGGGCGCCGGTGGTGCTGCCGGCGGTGGCGTTCTGCGGGCTGCTCACCGTGAGCGTGCCGTTGCCCGTGACCGGCTCGTCGGCGATGACGCCGCGGAAGACGGTGGTGAACGGCGAGGTGGTGTTGGCGGCGACAATCGCGCTGTCGGTGTCGTCCGCGAGGAACCAGTCCTTGGCGTAGGTGGCGCCGGTGAGTTCGAGCGTGCCGCCGGCGAGCGTGTGCGCCGCGCCGGAGCCGATGTTGGCGTCCGCGCCGATGCTCAAGATGCCGACGGAGACCTTCGCCGACCACGTGTCGGTGAGGGTGCTGTCCTGCCCGTCATCGTTGGCGCCGATGAGGATGAGTTTGCCCACGCCGGTCTTCTCAACCGTGTTGCCGGTGCCGGTGATTTGGTAGCCGACGGTCGCGGTGACGCTCGCCGCGACGCCGGTGTTCGACACGTCGAGGGCGACGTTGCCGGTGGTGACGATTGTGTTCAGCACGCTGTTAACGTTGGTCGCGGCGAGGGCGTTGACGGGGACGGCGGTGGCGGAGTTGGTCTCGGTGGTGTCGAAGCCGAGGACGGAGACGCCGGCGGCGGCGGCGCCGGTGGTGAGGTTAATCGTCGAGGCGACGGCGGTGTCGGCGGCGTTGAGGGTCGTGAGCGTCGCGTCGTCGAGGAAGACGACGGTCGCGTTCGAGGCGGCGTAGGCGGCGCCGGCGGCGTCGATTCCGCCGGTGGTGCCGATGTTGAGGACGGAGGAGATGGCGGGGCTGTGCACCCACGGCGCGGTCCACGTCGTGGCGGTCAGGGTGACTTTTCCGGCGAAGGCGGCGCGGGCGGCGTCGCGCGCGTCAATCTCGGTGAACGAGATGTTGTTGTTGAAGGTGGCGGTGACCTTGGCGCCGGCGATGGTGAGCGCGCCGGTAACGCGCTGGTAGAGGCCGGAGTTGGTGAGGGTCTGCGCGTCGGAGCCGACGATGTCGGCACCGGCGAAGACATAGTTCACGGCGTCCGTGCCCGGATTGGTGACGGACGTGTTGGTCACGGTCATCGCCGAGACGAAGTATTTGCCGGGGTTGGCGGGGGTGCCGGGGGAGGCGGGGGTGCCCGGGTTGCCGGTGACGGTGACGGTTCCCTGTCCGTGGCCGGCGAAGAGCACGGCGTCGCGCTCGATGAACGCGATGGCGTCGGTGTTCTTGGGCGTCGTGACGGCGTTCCAGTTCTTGGCGGTGATGTTCCAGGTCTGGATGGCGTCGGCGGCGACGGCTCCGGTGAGCAGGTCGGCGGTGGTGGAGACGCCGTCGTTATCGGCGTCCTCGCCATACCACTCGACGAGCAGGTTCGCCTTGTAGGTCTTGAGGGCGATGGTCGCGTCGTTGTCGGTGAGGACGAGGCGTGCGGCGTCGCGATACTTGTCGCCGGTCGCGTTCTCCCAGTTGAGTTTCAGGACGAGGTTGTTGGCGGGGTAGCCGGTGGCGACGAAGGAGCCGTCGGGCGTGAACGCGCTGGTGAGCAGTTTTTCGCTACCCCAAGTGCCGAGGGTGTGGTCGGCGAGGTTGTAGTTGGTGCTGCCGTAGCGGATGACGTTTCCGGTGGAGGACAGCAGCGGGTAGGTCTGCTCGACGAGCGAGCCGGTGAGCAGGACGTTAAAGGTGGTCGTATAGTTGTTGCCGGCTTCGAGGATGATGTTGGTGGCGGTCACGTAGTCGTGCTGCGAACCGGCGGTAATGACGCCGTAGTAGAGGTTCGTGTTCTCGATGAACTCGGCATCGCCGGCGAGGTCGAGACGGCCGATTTTGCTCATCGAGACGCCGCCGGGCAGGATGGACGCGGACGGGGCGCCGGCGCTGAACGCATGGTAGCCCGGCGCGAGTTCCACGTTGTCGGGCGAAATGATGGCGTTGGTGAACTTGAAGCCGCTGGTCGCGGAAATCTGGCCGTTGCCGGCGAGGGTCGAACCGTTACTGACGACGAACGAGCCGGATTCGAGCGCGGAGGTGGCGCCGATGGTCGAATAGACGCGCAACACGCCGCCGGCGGTGGCGGAAATCTCGCCGCCGACCTTGTGGACGCCGGAAGCGTCGAGGACGGAGAACTGGACAATGCCGGCACCGAGGTTCTTCAGCGAGGAGTTGGCGGCAGTGGCGGTGATGCGCGACGAGAAATAGACGTTCGTGTTGTCGTTCTTGCCAGTGAGCGGGTTCGCGCCGCCGACGGTGATGTTGATGGTGCCGGTGGAGGAGTGGGCGATGGCCTCGTCGTGCCCTTGGAGCGAGATGCTGCCGGTGCCGATGAACGAGACGGTGTCGCCGCCGCCGAAGAACGTGATGGCGTCACTGCCGGTGTTGCCGGCGAGTTTGAGGAGCGTGTTCTGCCCGTCCGCCTCGACCCAGAAGTCCTGGTGGTCACCGCGGTCGAGGTAGTCGTTCACGAAGAACTGGTTGGCGATGCTGTGCGACGCGGTGGCGCGGATACCGGTGAGGGCGGCGGAGATGTAGGAGTTCAGCGAGGTTCCGGTGGGCGTGTAGTCGTCGTAGTTGGTCAGACCGGCGATGTTCGAGACGAGGACGTTGCCGGTGCCCAGCGGACCGGAGACGGCGGTGGTGCCGACACCGCCGTAGGAGTCGCCGGTGATGTTGCCGGAGGCGTCGCGCGTGTCGGCGGCGATTTCGATGAAGCCCTCGCGCAGTTCGGTGCCCCACGTGATGTAGGTGCCGGCGACGCGGTCGGCGTTGAGAACCGCCCACGGGGCGAGGTCGCTCGATGGCTCCTTGTAGGTGTTCTGCGCGGAGAGTTTGAGGATGCCCGCGCCTTCCTTCACGAGGACACCGCCGGTGATGTTGTCGGCGATTTCAACGGTCGTGATGGCGGCGGCAAGACCGGTGTAATCGTTGGCGTAAATGGGGACAGAAGGACCGGGAGTTGGATCCGTATATCCAATAATAATTTTGCCGGAGAAGACGTATCCGTCGGCGTTGTTGACGGTGATGACGTTCTCGCCGTGCGCGGAGAGGACGATGCGGTTCTTGCCGGATGTCCATTCGGCACCGGCGGCGGTGCGGGTCTCGGAGGCGTCGGCGGCGAAGGTGTAAGCGCGGACATAGTCGCCGATGGTCGCGGTGCCGGCGGAGACGCCCGCGCTGAACGTGACGGCGTGGCCGGCGTTGAACACGAGGTCGGTGCGGACGGGATAGGAGTTGGAATTGCCGGGGTCACCACCGGCGGCGGCGACGGTGGTCACGATGGAGTCGTCGCCGATGTAGAGCGTGTAGGCGTCGGCGTTGCCGGCGGCGGCGCCGGAGACGGCGGTGCTGGGCGAGACCTTCGTGGTGGTGGTCAGTTCGAGTTTCGCGCCGTCACGCAGGGTGATGGTCGGAGCGGCGCCGGAAGCGCCGAGGGCTTGCGTCTGCTGGTTGTCGAGGACGAGCCAGGTCTGCTCCTCGAAGAGCAGGTGGCTGCCGGAGGCGATTTCGAGCGTGTTGACGGCGAGCGCGCGACCGGTGGCGAAGGTGGTGCCGTGCCCGAACGCCGCGCCTTGGTCATCGGCGGCGCCGAGAGCCAGACCGCCGGCGACGGAGGTCGCGGGGCCGTTGGCGACGATGAGGGTGTTGACGGCGACAAGGTTGTCGGCGGCTCCACCGTTCAGGGCGTAGGTCGAGCGGCCGAAGGTGAGTGTGCCGTGCCCGTCGAGCAGCAGCGCGCTGTCGCGCAGCCACGCGGGCGAGACGGAGCCGTCGGAGGCGAAGGTCTTCGCGGCGGCGCCGGCGGAGCCGTCGGCATAAGTCGGCAGCACGGTGCCGGCGGTGGTAACGACGCCGGAGACGACGGTGTCGGCGGTGACGGTCATCGGGACGTTGATGGAGTCCCAGAGCGTCACGTTGAGTTCGGACGAGTAGGTCGGCTGGTCGGCGGCGACGTTCACGCTGATTGTGGCGACGCCGAGGTTGATGACGTTCTTCGCGTAGCGCAGGCCGAGTTCGTAGGTGGTGGTGCCGGTGGTGCCGTCGGCGGTCGCGAACTCGTCCTTGAAGACGAGGTGCGCGCCGTCGGCGAACGCCTTGGCGAGGTAGGCGGCGTTCGGGGTCACGAATTCGTTGCCGGCGGCGGTGTCCACCCAGCCGGTTCCGACCGTCCAGCCCTTCTGCTCGTAGTCGTAGTTGATGAAGCCGAGGTTGAAGGTGGCGGCGACTTCGGCGGAGACGACCGCCGACTTGTCGAGGATGGCGGTGGCGCCGGCGAGCAGGTTGACGGTTCCGGCGCGGGCGGGTTCCTGCGGCTCGCCGGTGAGGGCGTTCGCGGCGCGGGCGGCGGCGCCGATGAAGAGCGGCGCGTTGAAGGTCGTGACGCCGGAGAGCAGGTCAAAGCCCTCGAAGGAGACCGGCACGTCGAAGCGGGCGGTCGTGGTGTCGGGGAACGCGAGCGCGTTGCCGTCGGCGGTGATGTCGCCGTCGAGCAGGGTCGAGCGGGTGAACCCGCCGCGCGTCGGCGCGCTGCCGACGGTGAGTTTGCCGGTGACGAACTGCTCAATCTCGAAGGAGGCGAGGTTCTCGACGTCGCGGCCGGTGAGGAGGTAGCCGCCGCCGGTGAGCGCGGTGACGCGACCGGTGTCGCCCTCAAACACGTAATCGCTGCTGCCGTGGACGGTCATCGCGCCGACGAAGCGGACGCCGCCGGCGGTCGCCGCCGCGGTGTCAATCTTGATGGTCTGCTGGGCGACGCTGCCGCCAAGGAAGCGCACGTCACCGGTGCTGGTGTCGGTCTCGTAGGCGGCGTCGGTGTCCTCGGTGAAGTTGAAGAACACCACGTCGCCGTTGCGGAACGAGAACGGGTCGGCGGCGAGGCCGTCGTTGAGGGCGGCTTCGACCTTCCAGTTCTCGGTGCCGGCGGTGGTGGTCGTGTTGCCGGTGCCGGCGGTGTAGGTGTCATAGTCCGCGTTCCAGACGTTGTCGCTCTGCGAGTTCGTCCAAGTCAGGACGAGGTTTCGGGTGACGAGGATGGCTTCGATGTTCGTCTTCTCGACGGTGGCGGGACCGGTGGCGGGGTCGTCGGTGACGGCGAGATAGACCGCCTTGCGGATGGAGGTCGGGTCGGAGACGGCGGAGCCGAGGGTGACGTCGCCGAGCAGATTGTTGAAGGGCGACGGGATGAGGTTGAACGCCTTGGCGGAGGCGGCGTTGGCGGCGTCGTGGCTCAGGAGCGCGTAGTTCACGAACGGCGGGTTGGAGCCGTAGGAGAGCGCGTAGCGGGCGTCGTCGGCGAGGGCGGTCGCGGCGTCGGCGGTGAGAATCGTGGCGCCGGTGTCGAGCAGGATGTAGCGCCCGTCGTGCCAGTTCTCGATGTTGAGCGAGATGTGGTTGTCGGCGCCGAAGGTGGCGACGTGCTTGTCGGTGTTGGGCAGCAGGATGTTGTCGTTCGCGCCGTAGTAGGAGGCGTGCGCGGCGGAGCCGGACTTGTCCCAAGCGGAGGTGGCGCCGGAGACGTCCCAGCCGGTGATGTCGGTCTTGAACAGGACGTTGCGGAACTCGGCGTCGCCGTTGACGACGATTTGACCGGTGAGGTCGGAGAGCGGGCTGGCGGCGGTGCGGATGGACAGGTCGGTCGGGGTGAGCGCCTTGCCGTTGTCGGGCGAAAGGGTCAGCGCGGGGATTTGTCCGGCGTAGGCGAGGTAGCCGTGGGTGTCGGACAGGTCGGCGGCGGCGAAGATGGCGCCGGCGGAGAAGTTGCCCGCCGTGCCGTCGAACAGGAAGCCGTCGGCGGAGGTGAGCGTGCCTTGGCCGGTCACGAGGACGGGCGAGTCGGCGCTCTTCGTGATGAAGCCGGCGGCGTTGCCGGAGGTGGAGACGCCGGCGCCGGTGCCGTCCGCCTTGCCGGTGGCAAGACCGGCGGCGTTCGCGTTGCCGGCGGCGGTCGCGGAGACGGTGCTGTTGGCGAGGCGGAACTGACCGCCTTCGACGAGCAGTTCGCCGACGGTGTTCACGGTGCCGCCGGTGGCGAACTGCGTCAGCGTGTCGAGCGCGACGACGCCGCTGCCGGTGGCGGCGAACTGGTGGAAGTTCGAGTAGATGGACGCGTCGCCGGTGTCGCCGGTGGTGATGCCGTTGGTGACGGCGGCGTTCAGGAACACTTTGCCGGAGGTCTCAATCTGGATGGGCGCGGTGCTGCCGGCGGTGATGCCGGCGGTGATGCCGGTGGTGGCGATGACGAGGCCGACGCCCTGCGGCACGGTGCCGGTGGCGGTGCCGCCGAGCAGGCGCAGGTAGGTGTTCGCGGCGTTCGTCTGCGCGGTCGAGGTGATGCCGCCGGTGAGCGTGAACACGTAGTCGTCGGTCAGCGTGTCGTTCGTGCCGTTGCGGTCGTCGAGCGTCAGGAACGCGCCGTTGGCGGCGAGCACGAGCGGGTTGTTCAGCGAGTGGTCTTTGCTGCTGTCGAGGTCGTTGAGGACGTTGCGCAGGGTGACGCCGGTGGTGCCGGTGACGCTGTTCAGTTGGTAGCCCTTGATGAAGAGCGTGGTGCCGTTGCCGAGGACGTTGTCCGCGGCGACTTCGATGCGGCCGGCGAAGAGCGTGCTGGCCTCGGTGAGCGTGCCGGTGGCGTTGAGCAGCAGCGTGCCGCCCGGCGTGGTGTCGAAGTCGGCGTTGTAACCGGTGCCGGTGGACGGGACGTTGAAGAGCAGGTGGCCGCCGGTGAGGGCGTAGTCGAGGACGAGTTTCGCGTTGTCCTCGATGTTGATGACGCCCGCGCCCGCGCCGCTGCCGAGGACGACCTTGGTGCCGGTGGCGGCGTTGGCGAAGGGACGCAGGACGTTGTCGGGGTCGCTCGGCTGACCGCCGTCGGTGGTGAGGCCGGCGGTGCCCTGCGAGACGACGTAGAGTTCGCCGGTCTTGTTCGCGCCGCCGAAGGTGAGCGTCAGGACATCCGTGCTCGCGGCGGCGCGGTAGGCGACCGCGCTGCCGAGTTCGAGGCGGGCGGGTTCGTTCTTGTCGTTCTTCGCCCATTGGCCGGTGGCGGCGGTGTAGGTCGGCGTGAAGTTCGCGTTCGCCGCGCTGGTGATGGTGATGGCGCTGGCGACGCTCACGGTAATCACCGCGGCATCGTCACCGGCGGTGGCACCGCCGCCGGCGTTCGTGAGGACGTTGCGGGTCGTGGCGGTGCTCCGCGCGCTCTCGCCGGTGAGGCGGACGGTCGAGTCGGCGCCGTCGGAGTCGAGCGAGTTGAACGCGATGTTCGCGTTGGTGAAGGCGAGGTTCGCGGCGAGGTGCTTGACGATGTCGCCGGTGGCGTGGGCGGCGGCGGTTCCGCCGAGGTGCTCGGTCGCGGTGGCGTCGTAGTAGTTGACGGCGCCGGTGACGGTCTGACCGGCGGCGAGATTCGTCCGGTCTTGGTTGAAGACGAGGACGCTTTCCGCGCCGGAGCCGGAGCCGTCGCCGAGGATGTTGATGAAGCCGTCGTAGCGGGCGTGGCCGGTGCTCTCGATGACGCCGAGCGAGCCGCCGTTCACGGTGCCTCCGGAGGTGCTGATGCCGCCGATTTGCAGCGTGCCGGCGGCGATTTCGATGCCGGCGTTCGAGCCGGTGCCGGAGACGCTGTTCGTCGAAACGTCGGTGAAGTTGCGGCCGGTCAGGATGAGCGTGCCGGCGCGGCTGACGCTGGAGGCGTAGTCGGCGAGCAACGTCGCCTCGTTGACGTGCAGGACGCCGCTGCCGGCGGCGGTCGTCGAGCCGGCGAGGGACTGGACGGTGCTGTGGAGCGTGACGGTCACGCCGTCGCCGACGGTGATGTTGCCGCCGGTGCTGCCGAGCAGGACGGTCGGGCCGTCCGAGGCCGCGAAGGTGTTCGTCGTGCTGGCGAGTTCGTAGGCGGTGACGGAGCCGCTCTTCACGAAGTCGAGCGTGGCGGCGTTGATTTCGATGAACGCGCCGGCGTTGGTGGTGTTGCTCGTGAGGATGGTCTCGGTGCCGATGCGCAGCGTCGTGTCGGCGTCGCCGTAGCCGGCGGCGCTGTAAGTCGCGCCGTTGAGGGTGATGCGCGCCTCGGTGCTGCTCTTGCTGGCGGCGTTGGCGGCGGTGTCGCCGCCGAGTTTCACGGTCTTTCCGGCGGCGGTGAAGGTGGTCAGGCCGGCGTCGGCAAACAGCGTGTCGAACGCGGCGTTGCCAGTGAACGCGAGGGTGTTGGCGTTGTGCTTGATGATGTCGCCGTCGCCGGTGACCGCGCCCGCGAGGGTCTGCGTGAAGGAGCCGACGCCGCCGGAGACGACGCGCTGGTTGAAGATGAGCGTGGCGGAGTTATCGAGCGCGATGGCGCCGGTGTAGGTCGGCGCGTTCGGGGCGGACGCGGAGTAGCCGAGGACGCCTTCGTGGTCGGTGCCGAGCGAGGTGAACGGATAGGCGCCGAGGTTCAGCGTGTCGGTGGTGAGCGTGTCGGCGGCGACGGTCGCGTAGTCGCCGATTTGCAGCGTGGCGCCGGTGCCCTGCGCGGTGCCGCCACCGGTGGTGACGACGTGGATGGCGCCTTGGAAGTCGTTCTTCGCGGTGAGGACGATTTTGCCGTTGAAGGCGTTCTTCGAGAGGTCGTGGTTCGCGAAGGTGTCGCCGCCGATGGTCAGCGTGCCGAGTGTGCCGGCGTTGCTGTCGGTGTCGCGGTCGCTGATGACGCCGTGGATGTAGGCGGTGACGCCGGTCTCGGCGCGGAGCGCGCCGCCCTTCTCGGTGAAGGTGTAGGTGACCAGTCCGCCGATGCCGGCGGGGGCGTCGGTAGCAACCCAGCCGGCCTTCTTGATGACTTCGAGCGCGCCGCTGTCGAGGGCGACCTTGACGGCGCTTTCGCTCGCGCCGAGGGCGAGCAAGGAGCCGGTGGTCAGGCGCAACGTGCCGTTGCTGCCTTGCGAGACGGTGCCGGCGGCGCTGCCGGCGGTGAGCGACGCGCTGCCAATCGCGATGGTCGGCACGGTGCTGCCGGAACCGTCAACGCCGGCTTGAATCGTGGTGCCGTCGCCGAACGAGAGCGCGCCGGTGTTGATGACGATGCGGTCGGCGGCGAGGGTCGGAGCGCCGAGACCGGCGTCCTTGCGGACGCGCACGGACAGCGCGCCGTCGAGCGTGAGCGTGCCGATGGAGACGTTGTTCTGGAAGATGACGTCGCCGGTGAACAGCGAGGGGTCGGCGGCGATGTTCGCGACGGCGTTGCCGCCGATGACGAGCGTGGTGGCAGCAACAGCGAAGGTGCTGTCGAGCAGGTTGGCGGTCTTGGCGGCGGAAATCGCGGTGGCGTCGTTGACCGGCGTGTTGATGGTCAGCGTGTGCGCGCCGACGGCGTCGGCGGTGGTGGACGCGGCGGTGCCGGTGCCGGAGGCGACGTAGAGGAGCGCGTCGCCGAGGACGATGTTGTCGAGGTTCGTGGAGGCCGCTTCGCCGATGTTGCCGAGGCGGGTGAAGGTCAGGACGGTCGCGGCGGTGCTGGCGGGGTGGTTCGTCGCCGGCAGCGCGCCGATGCGGATGAGCGTGGAGACGTTCGCAGGCGTCGTGAGCGCCCACTTCGTCGTGCCGCTGTCGGCCTCGCCGCCGAAATAAATCTTCGTGCCGGTCTCGAAGGTGACGCCGAGGGTCTTGCCGAGGTCGGCGGCAACGAGGCCTGCCCAGCCGGCGACGCCGCCGATGCCAGCGAGGGTCTTGATTTCGAGGGCGCGGTTGAATTCGACCGCCGAGGTGTCGAAGACGGTGACGCCGGCGAACGCCAGCGGGATGTTGAAGACGGCGCTCGCGGCGGGCGCGCCCGTCGTCGGGTGCTCGTGGATGAGGTCCGGCCGCTCGCCAATCGTCAGGTCACCGGTGAGGAACTTTTCGATGTCCCAGTTCGCCGGCGAGGGCGTGATGTCGGCGGTGACGGACGCGGCTTTCCCGGAGACGGCGTCGAAGATGTAGGAGCCGTTGGTGAGCAGGAACGCGCCGACCTTGTAGGCGCCGTTGACCTGCACTTGGTTGGCGGCGGTGGCGGCAATCGTGCTCTGACCGAGGCCGAGGAAGTGCACGACGTCGCCGTTCACGAACGGCGTGGCGACGCCGGTGCCGGTGCGCGGCGTGTCGGTGTCGAGAATTTCCCAATTGCTGTTCTCGGAGGCGGGAGTGGCGGCGAGGTGCTCCTCCATCTCCGTCCAAAGCGTGGTGGCGGGAACCGTCGCGCCGGAGAGCGCGGCGGTGCCGGCGAGGGTGTTGCTGTCCAAGCCCCACCATTCGACGAGCGCGTTCGTGGTCGTCAGGTAGAGTTCGATGTTCGCGTCATCGGCGGGCGAGGAGGCGGAGACGCCCTTGGCGTCGTTCGTGAGCAGCAGGAAGCCCTTGCGGCGCTCGGCGGGCGGATAGGCGGCGCCGCTGGGCAGCGCGCTGGTGAGGTCGAGCCACTCGTCCTTGAGGACGTGGATGTGCGTGGTGCCGGGGGCGGCACCGGTGGAGTCGTGGTCGCCGTTGCTTGTCCACGGGCGCAGAACGACCTTGTCGGACGCGGAGAGCGCGATGGAACCGAGCGCGGCGTCGTCCGTGAGAATCTTCGCGGCGGTGTCCACGACGAGGTAGCGCGAGGGCGTGACGGCGGTGGCGACCCAGTCAATCACGTCGGCGGTGACGTGCGTGTTGAAGGTGAGGACGGTGGCGTTCGCGGCGGAGCCGACGACGAGCGAGTCCCACTTGGCGCCGTTGGTTGCGAGACCGCCGGCGGCGTCCTTCACGTCAATGTGGTAGATGTTGCGGTAGACGGCGGGGTCGGTGCCGGGCACCGCAGCGTAGTCCTTGTTCGAGGTGGAGTTGCCGAGGGTGACGGTTCCGAGCGGGGCGGTGGCGCCGGGCGTGGTGAGGAACGTGAGGGTGGCGTAGATGGCGCTGTCGCTCGCGCCGAGACCGGCGACGAGGGCGGCGTTGGCGGCGGCGGTGCCGTAGGACTTCGTGTCGGGCGAAACGAGGTCTTTGATGAGGATTTTGCCGGCACCGGTGATGTCGCCGGTGTTCGAGAGCGTCACCGTTCCGTTGCCGGTGAGGGTTTCGATGGTGATGGCGGCGAGGGTGGTGCTGTCGTCGGTGGTGTCGGCGGTCAGGAACGCGCTGTCGAGGTGGACGCGCTCGGCGCCAATCGTGTGCGCCGTGAGGCCGTCCGCGACCTGCGTGAAGCCGGTCTGGGTGAAGGAGCCGTAGGTGAAGCCGGCGGAGCCGTCGAGCCACGTGCGGCCGGCGGCGGTGACGACGATGTCGGCGTAGCGGTTGTTCACGAGGTCTGGCTTGCCGGCGGTGAACTTGCCGACTGCCCCGCCCTGCGCGGTGTCGGTCGTGATGTGGAGCGCGGTTCCTTGCGCGCCGCCGGTGTGGTGGTTGGCGCCGGCGATGTCGTCGGTGAAGACGTTGCCGAAGGTGAGCACGCTGCCGTAGTCGGAGGCGTCGAGGTTCAGGACGGCGTTGTCGTAATCGAGTTCGAAGGTGTTGCCGCTGTTCTGGCTGAACGTGGCGTGGGAGAGCGCCTCGATGGTCACGACGCCGCGAACCTTCGCGAGGCCGGTGCCGAGGACGTTCTCGCGGGCGGTCGCGGCGGTGTTGTCGAGGTAACTGCCGACTTGGACGGTTCCGGCGTAGAGTTCCGAGCCGCCGGTGTAGGTGCCGGTGCTGAACAGGCGCAGTGTGCCGGTCGGGGTGGTGTCGGGGTCGTCGGTGGTGACGTAGTCCTCGTCGTTCCCCGCCGGGACGTTGAACACGAGCAGGCCGTTGGTGCCGGTGAGCGGCGCGTAGAGGCGGAGCGTCGCGCCGTCCTCGATGTTGATGATGCCGCCGGCGCTGCCGAGGACGACCTTGCCGCCGGCATTCGCGCCGGAGCCGAAGGGCGTGAGCATCGTTTCCGCGCCGGCACCGGTCGCGAGTTTCACGAACAGTTCGCCGGTGGCACCGGTGGTGCTGCCGCCGAGGGTGATGGTGATAGCCGTGTTCGGGGCGGTCGCGGGGTCTTGCTGGATGAGGATGTCGGTGGCGACTTCCACGCGCGCGGCGTTCCACGGGGTCGAGGCGGTCGGCGCGACCGCGCTGGCAATCGTCGCGCTGGTGCCAATCGAGACGGTCTGGCCGCTGGTCAGGAACCGCGTCGTGCCGCCGTCGGCGAGCAGGGTGTCGAAGCCGATTTCGTCGCCGGTGAAGACCAGCGTTCCGCCGAGGTGCTTGATGATGTTGCCGGTGGCTTCGCCGCTGCCGGCGCCGTTGATGTCGCCGGTGAGGGTCTGCGTGAAGCGGTCGGCAATCGTCGCGTTCGTCGCGCCGTAGAGCGTCTCGTTCTGGTTGAAGATGAGAGTCGCCTTGGTCTCGACGGTGATGTCGCCGTTATAGACCGGCGCGGCGGGCGCGGCGGAGCGGTAGCCGAGGACGCCGGCCTCGCCGTCAGCGACGGGGGTGGCGAGCGACTTGCCGCCGACTTGCAGCGTGGCACCGGCACCGGCGGCGGTGGTGTTGTCCGCTTTCACGGCGATGTCGCCTTGGAAGGTGTTCTTTCCGAGCAGGACGATTTTGCCGTTGAAGCCGACCTCCGTGCCGTCGAGGTCGTGGTTCGTGAAGGTGTCGCCACCGATGGTCAGTGTGCCGAGCGTGCCGGCGTTGCTGTCGGTGTCGCGGTCGCTGATGACGCCGGCGATGCTGGCGGTGACGCCGGTCTGGGCGCGCAGCGCGGCGCCTTTCTCGGTGAACGAGTAGGAGACCTGCGGTCCGAGCGAGGCGGTGTAGTTCGGGGTGCCGGTGGCGTTGCCGGCGAGAATTTCCAGCGCGCCGGCGTCGAGGACGACGTGCGCGGACGCGACGGTGCCGGCGAAGCCGACGTCGCTGTCGGCGGTCAGGCGGACGGTGCCTGCGTTGCCGAGCGAGGTGGTGCCGGTGGTCGCGCCGGCGGTGGCGGACGCGCTGCCGACTTTGACTTCGACGCTCGTGGCGGCGGTGTCGGCGAGGACGAGCGACGCCGCGTCACCGATGAACAGCGCGCCGGTGTTCACGGCGAGGTTCGTGACCGTGAGGGTCGGCGCGGCGGGGTGTCCGGCATAGCCGGCGGGCGCGGTGACGAGCGTCGCGGTGTTCGGCGTGACGGTGACGCTGAACGCGCCGTCGAGGGTGACGGTGCCGGCGGTGACGT
>JAISSQ010000137.1 GCA_031273045.1 Puniceicoccales bacterium | reverse complement strand
GCAGCGGGTAGAAAGCGTTGGAAGACGGCGTTGGCGGAGACGAGTTCGTCGCGCTCCTTGCCGCGCATTGTGCCGGTGAGCGTGGCGACGCGACCTTTGGTGTCGTTCTTGTCGAGGGCGTCGGCGATTTTCACGGCGTCTTCGACGGAGCGGACAAAGATGAGAACGGCGCGGTCGGGGTCGGTAGTGCCGGCGTCGGTGCTACCGCCGGTGCCGGTGGCTTTTTGAAGGGCGAGGGCGGCGAGTTTTACGGGGAGTTTTTCGTCGGCGACAAGCGGCACGAAGGAGAGGTGCTTGGCGGCGTTGTAGCGTTTTCGGACGGTCTCGTTTTCGAGGTCGGCGGCGGAGAGCGTGAGTGCCGGCGCGCTGTTTTTTTCTTCGGAACGACTGGTCGCGGTGAGTTCGAGGACGCGCAGGCGGCGCGGGTCGCCGCCGGCGGTGTTCTGGGTGGCGACGATTTCGTCGAGCAGATGCTGGAAGGCGGGTTCGAGGTGCGCCTCGTCGTGGACGAGCAGGGCGTCTTGGGCGAGGAAGGCGGCGTGGAGCGGGCGCGTTTTGAAGCCGGTGTTGTAGCGCGAAAAGAGCAGCGCGCTGCCAATCATATCCACGGTGCCGACGATGACGGCGGGGCGCGACGGGTCGGCGCACCAGTCGCCGTTGTCGGCGAACTGCCCGCGCAGTGTGCTGATTGCGAGCGGCGAAGCGTCCGCCGGCAGCGGCAACGCGCACAGCGAGCGGAGCGCGTCGCGGACTTCGGCGAGCGGCGAGCCGGCGGCGGCGTTGGCGAGGGCATCGCGCAGTTTTTCGACCTCGGCGGTTGTTTGGTCAACGACCGTGCGGCGATTGACAACATACACGAGCCGGCGCGGCACAGCGGCGACACCACCGGCACCGACGGCGACAGCACCGGCACCGTCAGCGGCGGCACCGTCAGCGGCAGCACCGGCGGCATTTCTTTCGAGCGTTTGTCGGGCGAGTGCGAGCAGCCAGATTGCGACGACGGAAGTTTTTCCCAGACCGGTCGGAATGTTTGCAGAAGCCGAGGCGGGTGCCGCTGGCGCGAAGAATTTTTCCGAGACAAACTTGTTGAACAACTCTTCCTGCCACGGCAATGGTTCGTGACCGGTGGCGCCTTGAAAAAGGGTGTCAAACCCACCGTCGGCAACGCTTCCACCGGCGATGCTTCCGCCGGCAGCACCATCGCGGGAGAGAGTGCCGGAGAGAACAGAAGAGGCGGACGAGAGGAGGGCAGACATTGGCGAGTAGCGTGGCGAAAGTTTTTTGGCAACGGAAGTGTCAAGTGCGCGGAACCGCTGCCGGTGCGAAGAGGCCGAGGCCGAAGTGGGAGGAGTGGCCGAGGGAAAGGGGACCGGAGACGGGTTCGGGGAAGGTGAGGCGGAGGGCGTAGCCGTAGTCGCTGGGGGGAGCGGCACCGTCGCGGCGGGTGCGGACAAAGTGGCGCAGAGCGATGCTTTCGTCTTTAAGGATTTCAATTTGTTCGGGAGCGGGGATGCCGAGCAAGGCGCACTCGGCGGCGATTTGTCCTTCGAGGGTGTTGACGCCGTGTTTTTTGCGGTGGCGGGAGAGGACGAGCGGGGTGACGCTTTGCCAGATGCGGGCGGGGGCAAGCAGGTGGCGCAGGGCGGGGATTTTGAGGAAGTCGGCGCGGTTGCCGGCACCGGCGAAGCGGACTTCGAGTTCGCCGACGCCGCCTTTCATATAGGTTTAGCGCAGGGAGCGGAGGATGTCTTGCGAGCAGGCGGTGAGACCGCCGGCGGCGTAGATGAGAATGTGGTCGAGGTGGTTGTCGGCGTTGAGCAGGGAGAGCGGAAAAATGCGGGCGTGGCGGTGTCCGGGAATAGGGCGGCGGTCGGGGGCGAGGCCGAGGAGTTCGGCGGCGGCGGGGGCGATGGTGGCGGCGGCGGGGTTGTCTTTGATGAGCACTTGGCGGGCGTCCGGTTCTGCAACCGGTCTCGACAATGAAAGACGCTGACGGTCGTAATACTACCGGCGGAGGTAGGGGGCGGTGGGGGTGTTGCCGGCGGCGAGAATCCGGGGCGGGGCGGCGGCGATAAGTTGACCGCCGGCAGCACCGGCACCAGGTCCGAGTTCGAGCAAATAATCGCAGGCGTTGAGAACATCGGCATTGTGCTCGACGACGAACAACGTGTTGCCGGCATCAACGAGTCGTTGCAACACGCCGATTAAGCGGGCGATGTCGTCGCGGTGCAAACCGGTCGTCGGCTCGTCGAGGAGGAGGAGGGAGCAGGGAGCGGGGAGCGGGGAGCAGGGAGATAATATGGAAGACGAAGGGCAAAGGGATAAGGGCAAAGGGCAAAAAACAGCCACCGGTGGCGATGACTGGCTCCGCTGCGCTTCGCCAACGTCACCTCTTTTTTTATTTCTCGCACTATTTCCCCGCTCCCCGCTCCCCGCTCCCCGCTCCCCGCCGAGAAACCGCACGAGTTTCAGCCGCTGTGCCTCGCCGCCGGAGAGTGTGTTCAGCGGTTGACCGAGGGCGAGGTAACCGAGGCCGACTTCGTCGAGCAACGCGAGCGGGCGGACGGCGCCGGCGGTGTCGGCAAAAAATTCGAGTGCTTCGGAAATGGTCATCGCGAGGATTTCCGAAACGGTTTTGCCACGGTGTTTGAACGCGAGGATTTCGGGGCGGAAACGGTGCCCGTCGCAAATCGGGCACGGCACGTGCACGTCGGCGAGAAATTGCATCTCGACACTCTCCCAGCCGGAGCCGCCGCAGTGCGGGCAACGTCCGTCGCCGCTGTTAAACGAGAAATGCGAAGCCGTCAGACCGGCGGCGTCGGCAGCGGGGTCGGCAGCGAGCCGTTTGCGGATGGCGTCCCACGCGCCGGAGTAGAGCGCGGGGTTCGAGCGCGGCGTCTTCGACACCGGCGATTGGTCGATGAGAGCCGCTTCGCTCCACGGTAGGGAGCGGGGAGCGGGGAGCGGGGAGCGGGGAGATAGTGCGGTGGCTTCGCCACAAGAGGACAAAGCGCTGCCGGCGAGGGCTTCCACGAGCGAACTTTTTCCGCTGCCGCTGACGCCGCACAGTCCGACGAGCCGTTGCAGCGGTATCTCCACCGCGAAGTCGCGCAGGTTGTTCGACGTGATGCCGGCAACCCGCCACCACGAGCAGTCGTCTTTTTCAACGCTCCGCCGGCGGCTCTCCACCGGCGTCCGCCGCCCTGAAAGCCACGCGCCGGTGGCACTCCCTTTCGCCTTGCCGATGCCGGCGACGTTGCCGGCGTAAACCAATCGCCCGCCGCCGGCGCCGGGCTGCGGACCGATTTCCACCAAGAAGTCCGCCGCGCGCATCACCGACTCGTCGTGCTCGACGACCACCACCGTGTTCCCCTGCGCAACGAGCCGCCGCAAAATCCCCGTCATCCGGTCGAGGTCGCGCGGGTGCAGCCCGATGCTCGGCTCGTCGAGAACGAACAGCGCGTCGGCGAGCGCGGCGCCGAGGCACGTTGTCAAATTCACCCGTTGCGCCTCGCCGCCGGAGAGCGTTCGCGACTGCCGGTCGAGCGTCAGATAGCCCAGCCCGACGTCTTCGAGATAACCCAGCCGCGCCACCGCCGCCGCCAACGCTTGGTCAGCCGGATGCCGCGACGCCGGCGCGTTCCGCGGCCGCAGCAACGCGAGCAGTTCCGTCACCGGCAGCGCGTAGAGTGCCGGCAACGTGCGCCCGTTCCATTGCCAGCACAACGCCTCCGGTCGCAGCCGCGCGCCGCCGCACTCGTCGCACGTCGCATAACTGCGCCAGCGCGAGAGGAAGACGCGCACGTGCATTTTGTAGGACGTGTTTTCGAGCCACTTGAAAAACTCCTTCACGCCATACCACGCCTTCGGATAACGCACGTTGCCGGTGCCGTAGCCCGGCTCGCCGTCAATGACCCACGCCCGCTGCCGCGCATCGAGGTCGCGCCACGACACGTCCGCCGGCACGCCCGCCTTACCCGCGCAGCGCAGCAAATCACGCAGCGACTCGCTGTAGATTTTCCCCGCGAACGGCGCGATTGCACCGCCGGCGAGCGAGAGCGACTCGTCGGGAATAACCTTCCCCCAATCAATGCCGATGACCCGCCCGAAACCGCGGCACTTCGGACACGCCCCCACCGGCGAGTTAAACGAGAACAACGCCGGAAACGCCGGCCGGAAACGCTCACCGGCGGCGTTCGTCAACGTGTCGCGGAACTCCCTCCGCTCGCCGTTTATGATGACCGTGATTTTGCCGGCACCGAGGGCGAACGCCTTCTCCGCCGCCTCGACGAACCGCGCCTTGTTTTCCGGCTCCAGCGCGATGCGGTCTTGCACAAGCAGCAACTCGCCGGCGCCGGCGAGAGTGCCGCCGGCACTGCCGGCAGCCGCCACCTCCGCGAATCGCACCGGCTCCCCTGCCCCGCTCGCCGGCAACGCCCGCGAGTAGCCCTGCTTCTCAAATTCGCCCAGCACCTGCGCCCACGACAACGCCGCCGGCTTCACCACCGCAAACGCCACCACCGCCACCGGTGCCGGTGCCGCCGGTGCCGGCGGGCAGCCACACGGAACCGCCCCTGCGACCGCAACCTCCTCCCAGACGCTCTCCGGCGCCCACGCCCGCACGCGCTCGCCCGTCTTCGGGTCGCGGAGTTCCGCGCGGTGCGCGAACCACACTTTGAGCCAGTCGCACAGTTCGGTCATCGTCCCGACCGTCGAACGCGAGGTCTTCACCGAGTTGCCCTGCTGCACCGCGATTGACGGCCGGATGTTCTCAATCGCCCCGACCGCCGGCGCCGGCAGCAGTTCGAGAAACTGCCGCGTGTAGGGCGAGAACGTCTCGACATACCGCCGCTGCCCCTCGGCGTGCAGCGTGTCGAAGACCAGCGAACTCTTCCCCGCCCCGCTCAACCCCGTCACGACGATAAGTTTCCCCGTCGGCAGGTCGAGGTCCAGCCCTTGCAGGTTGTTCTGCCGCGCGTCGCGGATGCGGATGAAATCGTTT
>JAISSQ010000236.1 GCA_031273045.1 Puniceicoccales bacterium | reverse complement strand
TGTAGGGACCGCCCGTCCAAAACGTCTCGTCATTGAACGCGATGACCTCGCGCCCGACGCCTCCGGGAATCATCGCGGCGAACCTGCCGGTGCCGATTGGGAGACCTTCCCAATACTTTTTCGCCGGCGCATTGTATTCCCAGCGCATCGGCAATTGGGCGGGGGCGGCTACGGCTGCGAACGCGCCACCGGTGGCACCGGCGGCGGCAATGGCGGCAATGCTCGCGAGAGCGGCGGTTGAAAAGCGGGAGAGCAGGGAAGTGGGACGCATGGGAGCGTCCCGCCGACAGCACCGCTACGAAAGAGTTGCCGCGAGCGCGGCGATTTTTTCGCGTCCGGCGCGGGCGGTCGCGAGCGGGTCGCCACGCCAGTAACGCTCGTTGAAAACCTCGACGGACAGCCACGGCGCGGCACCGGCGGCGGCGAGCGCGGCAAAAATCTCACGCCACGGCGCGATGCCGTCGCCGGGCCAGACGCGGTCGGCGTCGCGCAGCGTTGCCGGTGCGCCGGCAGGGTAGTCGTTGACGTGTAGGCAGCGCAGCGAGGACGCGCCGAAGAGCCGCAGCGTCGCCGGCGCGCTGCCGCCGCGCCGCATGTGGAAGACGTCCGCGAGGACGCAGGCGTTCGGGTGTGCGGCGCGGGCGGCGACGTAGGCGCACTGGTCGAGGCGCGAGAGCGTCGCCGCGCCGCCCCAGAATTCGAGCATCGGCGTGACGCCGGTCTTGTCGCCGAGTTCGAGGGCGGCGCGGTAGCGTTCGGCGACGCGGTCGAGGTCGAGCGCGGGCGGGTCGTAGGCGCCCGCCGGCGGCGCGGCGATGGTCGTGCCGCCGAAGGCCGCGATGAGTTCCATGTCGCGCCGCAATTGGTCGAGCCCCTTGGCGCGGGCGGTGGCGTCCCCGACAATCCACGGGGCGAACGCGATGCCGCCGGCAACGGCAAGACCGGCGTCGGCGCGGCGTTTGGCGGCGTCGCGCAACGCGCCGGCACCGGTGGCGGCGACGGCGGCGAGGTCGCCCAACCACGGTTCGATGGCGTCGTAACCGGCGGCGGCGGCGATTTCGATTTGGCGCGCGAGCGGCAGGCGGAATCCGCTGATGGTGGCGGTGTTCAGCGCGAGGCGGCGGGCGAAGGGCGACGCCGCCTTGGGCGCGCTCGCGCCGGTGCCGCCGGCGGTTCCGGTGGACGCGCCGCCGGTGGTGGTGTTCGCGCAACCGTTGCCGGTGAGGAGCGTGCCGGAGATCGCGCCGACGGCGGCGGCTTTGAGAAATTGCAGGCGGGAAAAGCACATGGGAAAGGATGAGGGATGAAGGGTGAAGGATGAAGGATGAGGGATGAAGATGACGGTGGTGAAAGCGGGGCGGGGCGGGGGTTCCGTTCGGATTTTGTCACCACCGGTGCCACCGGCGGCTCTCCCCTTTTCCCATTCCCTATTCCCGTTTCCTCACTTCCGCCCACAGCCGCCGGTAGCGGTGTGTCTGCCACGCGAGGCGGGCGTTGAGAACCACCGCCGCCATCGCGATGCCGAACGCCAGTCCGACCCAGATGCCGACGCCTTTCCAGTCCGCCCAATACGCCAGCGGCAACGCCACCGGCATGCTCACGAGCCAGTAGCAGATGAACGCCGAGAGCGACGAGAACCGCACGTCGCTTATCCCGCGCAACGCGCCGCTGGCGACGACCTGCAGGCCGTCGAAAATCGCGAACGCCGCCGCCACGAAAATCATCCGCGTCGCCAGCGCGGCGGTCTCGCCGGCGGCGTTTTCCGCGCCGAGGAACCACGCCGGAATGTGCCCCGCGAGCAACGTCACCACGAGCGCGTAGAGCGCCATGAATCCGCCGCCGAAGGCGAGGGCGCCGGCGGCGATGCGGCGCAGCGCGACGGCGTTTTTCGCCCCGAACGCCTCGCCGACGCGGATGCTCGTCCCCTGCGAAAGTCCCGCCGGCACCATAAACGCCAGCGACGCGAGCGACACCACGACTTGGTGCGCCGCGAGTTGGTGTTTGCCAAAGCCGCCGATGACGACCGCCGCGCACGTGAACACGCCCACCTCAAACGTCCACTGCACCGCGCTGGGGACGCCGAGCGTCAGCGACTCGCGCAGCCACCGGCGTTGAACGCCGAGGTGCCAGCGCGGCCGCGAGCCGCCTCTGTGGAACACCAAGCCCGTCAGCGAGACGACGCGCGCCGCGACCGTTCCCCAGCCCGCGCCGGCAAGCCCCAACGCCGGCGCCCCAAAATGTCCGAACATCAGCACGTAGTTGACGATGACGTTCACGACGACGCCGGCACCGAGCCACAGCAGCGCGACCCACGGTTGCTGCACCGCCTCGCGATGGTTTTTCAACGACTGAAACAGCATCGCCGGCACCGTTGACCAGCCCATCAACAGCGCGAAATCGTGCGCCTCCGCCACGACCTCCGCGTCTTGCCCGAACCAATTCAGTCCGCCGGCGGCGACCAGCGCGTGCCACCCGACCGCCACCGCCAGCCCGTAGCCGACCCCGACCAGCAACCCGTGCCGCAACGCCGGTTCGGCGTCGCCCGGACG
>JAISSQ010000213.1 GCA_031273045.1 Puniceicoccales bacterium | reverse complement strand
AGGGGACGGCGGGAGTGCGCGGAACGGCGCGGGGTTGCGATTCGGGGGAACTTGCCGGAGCGGACGGTTTCGAGGAGGGCGGAAAGTTGCTCGGTCGAGTAGGCGCACAGGCGTCGCTCCTGCGCATGCGTCAGCGGGCGACCAGCGGTTTCGTAGCGGTCGCAAATTCGACCAAGCAGAACGCCGCGCGCTTCGCCGCGCTTTTCTCCGCGCGCCTCGCCAAGGGCGATTCCCCGCGCTTCGCCCCGTTTTTCGCCTTCGTGAATGTATTGTTCCGCGATGGTCATGGTTGGCTCCTTTGCGTGCAGTTTTTTCCAGTTCGGTGAGGATGTGTTCCCACTCGGATTTGCCAATGTCGGTGGTCTGCATGACGTAGTTGATGAGGCGTAGTTTCAGCGGTTCGGCCAGACCGCTCATATCGACTTCGCGGCGCGCGAATTCGCGCTTGACCGCCTCGTCGCCTTCGCGCTGCGCCTTCACCAGCGCGAGCATGAGTTGGAATAGATGAAAACCTCGGCGGCGCGGAAGCGGGCGCGTCCGGCGGCTACCGCTGTGCCGCGACGGGGGCGAGGATGAGGTCGAGGGTGTAGGTGGATTTGGAGCGGATGATGTGCTGCGGGAGTGGCTGCGGGCCGCAACTGTTGCCGCCGAGACCGAGTTGGGCGGCGTCGAGGGAGAGAATCAGGCGGCGGCTCGCGGGGAGGTCGCGCAGGTGCGGGGCATCGAAGAGTTCGAGGGCGGTCCACGGGTTCACGGAGAAGGCAAACTCATTGCCGGCGTGAACGCCGGCGGCCTGACTGGAACCTTGGCTACCGGCGGCGGTGCCGGTGCTGCCGGTGGTGGCACTGCCGGTGGCAGTGCCGGCGGTGGCGGAGACGCGGAGGCCGGCGCCGGTGGCGGGGTCGGTGAGGTGGAGGTTGGTGGTTTGGGCGCGGGAGCCGCTTTCTTGGGTGCGGACGTATTTGGGGAAGAGGGTTTCGACGGTGCCGGTGAACTCGTCGAACCACGAGCCGTCGGCGCGGTCGGGGTAATTTTCGCCGGGGCCGAGGCCGTGCCATTTGACGGCGCGGAGGGCGGGGGCGAGTTGGAGGGCGATGCCGGCGCGGGGGAGTTCGATGTCGGCGCCGGCGCCGGTGAAGCGGATTTCGGCGCGGATGGTGCCGTTGCCGGTGATGGTCCACGTGGTCTCGGTGGTGAAGTGGGTGCGGCCGGTGTCGGTGTCGGCGATGGGGGCTTGTTTGGTGAGGGGGCGTTTGCCTTTGGAGAGTTCGCCGAGGCGGGCGGTCTGGGTGCCGCGGGTGAGGACGCGGGTTTTGATGATGGCGGCGGTGCCGGTGGTGGAGCCGAGGGCGTGGAAGTCGGCGGCGGTGATTGGGCGTTCGGAGAGGGTGACGGTTTCGACGGTGTGTTTGGGGGCGTGGAGGCCGTTGGCGAACCATTTGCCGGCGGCGTATTTGTCGTTGTCGGTTGGGGCGCGGAAGAAGTTGGGGAGGGGGCCGGCGGGGGTGCCGGCGGTGGCGTCGGCGGGGGCGAGGATTTCGACGCCGGCGTGGCGGATTGAGGTGAAGGTGCCGGCGCGTTTGTCGAAGATGGCGTCGAAGGCGCCGGCGCCGTGGCGGTCGTTGGAGAGGGTGATGGTTTCGGGGGTCTCGGTGACTTTGAGGGGGTTGTCGGAAGTCAGCCACGAGGACGCCACTTGGCTGGGGTTGTCGGCGAGTTTGAGTTGGTCCCAGCCGAGTTCGTAGTTGGCTTTTTCCCACGGGGTGTTGGCGGCGAGGCGGTAGGAGAGGCGGAGGTAGAAGCGGGTGGTGGGGAAGTTCGCGGAGAGGGAGCCGACGGGGATTTCGACGCGCTGGGTCTGGCGGGGTCCGGCGGAGAGGGTGCCGAGGTCGCCGGTGGCGCGGTTGCGCAGGCGGACGTCGCCGCCGGGGGTTTGTTCCAATGCGATGATTTCCCACGTGGCGCGGAGGTCGGTCAGGGGTTCAAAGAAGCGGCGGTTGAAGATTTCGACGATGGCGGTGCGTTTGCCGGTGGCGGGGTCGGTCTTGATTTCGATGAGTTTGGCGCGGGGGTCTTGGTAGAGGTGTTTGACGGCGGCGGCGGCGGGTTTGGGTGTGCGTTCGGCGAACATCAGTCCGTCGAGGATGAAGGTGGCGTCGTTGGGTTCGTCGCCGAAGTCGCCGCCGTAGGCGCGTTCGATGGTGTTGGCACCGGCGGCAATGGTGTAGGTGCCGGTGGCGGGGGAGTAGGCGATTTCGGGGAGGGAATAGGGAGCCGCTCCCCGCTCCCCATTAACCACCACGCGCTTTCCGTTGCGGCGCAGGGCGTAGATGGAGTGGTCTTTCCATTCCCAGATTGTGCCGCCCATGAGGTGCTCGCTGCTGTCAATGGCTTCCCAGTATTCGCGCAGGGAGCCGACGGCGTTGCCCATCGTGTGGGCGTATTCGCAGAGGTAGAACGGCTTGTCGCCGGCCTTTTTGTTGGCAGCCATTTTCGCGACGTAGCGGGCGTCGGAATACATGTGTGAGTCGATGTCGGACACCTTGCGGTTGCCTTCGTAGTGAATGGGGCGGGACGGGTCGAGGGCGCGGGCGGCGGCGGCGCTGGCGGCGTGGCTGGCGCCGGGGCCGGCTTCGTTGCCGAGCGACCAGACGACGACGCTGGGGTGGTTGCGGTCGCGACGAACCATGTCGGTGACGCGGCGGACGTGCGCGGCGCGCCACGAGGCGGGGTGCGACATCGAGGCGCGGCCGTAGTGGCTGCCGTGGCTTTCGACGTTCGCCTCGTCAACGACGTAAATCCCGTAGCGGTCGCACAGCGCATACCAATGCGGCGGCTGCGGGTAGTGCGAGTTGCGGACGGCGTTTATGTTGAGTTGCTTGAAGCGCAGAATGTCCGCGAGCATCCGGTCGCGCCCGACGGTGTGGCCGGTGTCCGGCTCCATCTCGTGACGGTTCACGCCGTGCAGTTTCACGGGCTTGCCGTTGACGAGGAATTTGCCGCCGGCGATGACGACGGTGCGGAAGCCGACGGTCGTGGCGCGGGTGTCGAGAACGGCACCGGCGGCGTCCCGCAGCGTCACGAGCAACGTGTAGAGGCGCGGCGCCTCGGCGCTCCACGGCTCCACGTCGGCGAGGGCGACGACCTTGCCGGCGGCGTCGAGCAACTCGCTCGTGGCGGTGGCGCCGGCGGCGCGGGCGGCGTCGTTGAGTTGGACTTCGACGGCGAGCGTCGCGGCACCGGCGCCGGCGTTGGCGGCGGCGTTGAAGCCCGCGTTGACGAGCACGTCCTCAATGCGCCGGCGCGGCTCGGCGGAGAGATACACGTCGCGGAAAATTCCCGACATTCGGAACATGTCTTGGTCTTCGAGATACGAGGCGTCGCAGTTCCGATAGACCTCGACGGCGAGCGTGTTCGGCTCGCCCGCCTTGTTGAGGAACGGCGTGATGTCGAAGCGCGCCGCAATGCGGCTGTCCTTCGAGAACCCGACATAACGGCCGTTGACCCAGAGGTAGAAGAACGAGTCCACGCCGTCGAACGTCAGGTGCACATCGCGCCCGCTCCACGCCGCCGGCACCGCGAACTCGCGCCGGTAGGAGCCGACGGCGTTCCGCTCGTTGAAGAACGTGTAGTGCTTCGGCGGCGCGTCCATCACGCGCGGCGGCTTGTTGGCGAACGGGTAGGTGATGTTCGTGTAAATCGGCACGCCGTAACCGTGCATCTGCCAGCACGACGGCACCGGCAACGTCGCCCAGCCCGACACGTCGAACGACGGCTTGAAAAACTCGCGCGGCCGCTTGTCCGGATGCGGCACGTAGTTGAAACGCCACGCGCCGGCAGTGCCGGTGGCGGCGGTGCCGGCGAACTTCGCGCCGGCGGCGGTCGCGCCGGTGCCGGCGTCGCTCAATGACAAATAGAACGGCGACTTCGCGGAGTCGTCGGCACCGCGCAGCGCGGAGGCGGCGTCCGGGAACGACACGCCGATTGCGCGCACCGGCAGCCGGTTGAGCGAAAGCGCGCGCTCATTCTGCCACTCCGAACCGTCGGGACCGGGCACATTCGCGCGGTCCTTCGAGAACACCGCCCGCGCCTCTTCGAGCAACTGCGCCGGCTTGAGCGTCCCCTGCGGCGCCACCGGCGGCAAATTCGCGAACGGCGAATCCGC
>JAISSQ010000153.1 GCA_031273045.1 Puniceicoccales bacterium | reverse complement strand
TTATTCCACCACGAACCACGTTTGGCTGCGGGCGGGGATTTTGACTTTGAGCAGGGCGGAGTTGTCGCGGGCGAGCGGGAGCGTGAGCGGCGCGCCGGCGTCCTGTTCGCGGAAGGTGGCGCTGCCGGTGGCGCCGGCGTAGTAGAGCGGCACGCGGATTTCGCGCTCGATGTCGTGCGTGAGCGGGTTGCTGACGAAGAGCAGGGCGCGTTCTTTGAGGGCGGGGTTGACGTGCAGGATGCCGTCCCAGTCCTGCCCGTCGGGGCGGCGCAGGTGAATGATGTCGGAGTCGAGAATGGCGCGGTGTTTTTTGTAGAACGCGACCCATTTTTTGACGGTGTCGCGGACGCGCGGCGTGTCGTAGAGGCGCGGACCGCGCCAGCACGCTTGGACGCCGGCGCCGAAGAGGTTTGCGAGGCGCATGTTGTAGTGTTCGAGGTGTTCGTCGAGCGGTTCGATTGTCGCCGCTTTTCCGCCGCCGTGATAGACGGTGAGCGGCACGAACATCCAGCCCATTGAGGGTGTTTTGTCCCACGTGCCGTCGAAGATGTTTTGGCGTTCGATAATCTCCTGCTGCGCGCGCGGGAGCGACCAGTTTGTCTCGCGGTAACCGAGCGCGCTTTTGTTCGCGCCGTTGAGGTAATACCAGTCGGGCGCGTTGACGAACAAACCGTTTTTTCGGCTCCACGCGAAGAGGTCTGTTTGGAGTTTCCACTGCGTCCATTGGGAGTCGTCGAGCGAGGCGTGCGCGGCGTGTTTTTTCGATGCGCAGTAATCGCCCGGATAGGGACCGTCGAGTTCGAGCATGTCCATGTTCGCGCCGTTCAAAACGGAGCGCAGTTTTTCGAGGTATTTCAGCCCCCAATCGCTTGCGAGGCAGGGGGCGTTTCCGAAGATTGCGAAGCCGCCGGTTTTTCCTGTTTTCGGATTCACAACATCAACGTCGGCGTTGATTTTCCGGCTCGAAAAAAGCGAGTAGCCACCGAGGGCGATTCCCTTGCTGTGCGCGTAGTCGGCGAGCCGCTTAACCCGTTCAACATCATGAGGTTTTGCGGCGTCAACCGCGAAGCCGCTGCCGAAGGTTAGGATGACGAGTTCGAAGCCCGTTTCGGCGCATTGGTCAATGGCGTTGCGCACCGATTTGTCGTCGGCATTGCGCACGTGTTGCATGATTGGATTTTCCTGCGACCACGGCGCGAGTGCGCGATACATTTTGCGCAAAGAAAGCCCGCGCCGCTCGCGCTCTGTGGAATCGTAAATCAACTCCCACGCGCGGAATGTTTGGAACGAGGTGCCGGCGGCGATTTTTTGCTTCGGTCCAATGGGCGGCGTCACCTCCAAAAGACAGCGGAAAACGTGCGACCAACTGATGCTTGTTTTGTAGGACGGGTCGGTCTTCCACCGGACGGGTCCGTTGTATCCGTTTGAGCAAAACGAGTAATCGGTCTCGACGTGTATTTTCGGGCAGACGCGCCGCGCTTCCTCGCCGTCCGGCCACGGCTGTTCCGGCATTGCGAGAATCTCGCTTGTGAAGCGGTCGAGCGTGATTTCGCGACCGGTGTTGTTTGCAATCGTGAGCCATTTGCAAAACAGCGGAATGCCGTCGTAAATTTCGTAGTGCACGGTGACGCTGACGCCGCGCAGTTTCGCGTTGTTCGGCGGCGCGGTGAAATGCAATTGCACCTCGGTTCCCTTCGGCGGCCACGCGGCGGCGAGCGGTTCGCCGGCGGCGTTTTTCGGAAGCCATTCGGGACGCGGTTTCCATTCGAGGCGCGGCTGGATTTCGCGCGTCGTCCAGCGCGAAAATTTGAAAGCGTTCGGGTCGCTTTTGAGACGCGGCAAAAATTCCGGCAGCAGGTAGTTTTGGATGGGCTGACCGGTGAGGCCGCCGACGGCGACCTGCTCGCCGTCGAGCGTCAGCAACGCTTCGGGACGGACGGCGCGGACGTGGTTTTCGCCGGAGCGCAGTTCGCGCAGGGCGATTGTCGCAGCGTTCGGCGCGAGTTGGATGACGCGCTCGGCGAGACCGTTGCCAATGACGAGCGTCTTGACGGCGGCGGCGGTGGTGTTGCCGGCGGTGCTACCGGCGGTGCTTTCGCGGACGCTGCCGGTGAACGGCGCGGGGTCGAGCAGCCAGTCGGTTTTGAGCGTGGCAGGGGCGGTGGCGGCGTCGTGGGCAACGGCACCGTCGCCAGCGGCGGCACCACCGGTGCTGGCGAGTAGTGCGGCACTTGCGGCGAGGAGGAGGGAGAATGGGCGTTTCATGCGCGGAATTGGACACGGAGAGAGCAGGGAATGTGCCAAGGAATTCCTCCGCTCTTTGCGAGGGAGGACTGTGTATTTCCGCCTCGCCCTTGGACGATTAGCCGTGCCACCGGTGGCACCGATGCATACCGGTGGCACCGATGCAACTTGCGCGCGGAATGCTTGTCCAAGGGTGGCTATGGTCTTCGCAAATCCCGCATGCCGCTGTCCGGCTTTTTCCGTCCGCTCTTTCGTCCGCTCTCTCGCACACTCTTCCGTCCGCGCGTTCTCGCGCTTTCGTTTGCTCGCGCTGGCATTCGTTGTTGCCGGTGCCGGTGCCGGTGCGGTCGCGCCCGCGCCGGTGCCTTCTGCGTCTGCCGCGCCCGTCGCTGCGCCGGCACCGGCGCCGGCGGTTGGCGGTTTGCCGAAGGATTTGCCGCCGCTGTTGTTTTGCCGGCGCGCGAATTATCAGGGGTTGCACATTTACGACACGTTTTACCAGTTCCGCACCGGCGGCGTTCCCAGCGGAATTTACGTGCTCGAAAATCCGTCCGACCCGCCGGAGAAACACCGCATTCGCGCCGTCATTGACCCGACGACGCCGGTGACGCTCGGCGGGGGGATTTACTTCGACCCGGCGTTGTCGTTCGACGCCACGAAAATCCTCTTTTGCCACAAGCCGCGTCAGGGCGCGAATAGCACCATTTACGAAATCCGGCTCGACGGGACGGGGCTGCGTCAAATCACGAATCTCGACCGGATGAACAATCCTTACAAGGGCGGTCACGGGCAGACGGGGCACCACGACGTGAAGCCCGGTTATCTCGCCGACGGGCGCATCGTGTTCACTTCGACGCGCTACTCCGGCCTCGTGCCGTGCGCCAACAACGGCGTCGCCATCCTGCACATCGCGAACGCCGACGGTTCGGACATTCACACCATCTCCGTCAACAACGTCACCGAGTTCGACCCGCAGCAGTTGCCCGACGGGCGCATTCTTTTCGGTCGTTGGGAATACATCGACAAGAACGCGCTCACGATTCAGTCGCTGTGGACGGTGAACCCTGCCGGCACGAACGAGACCGCGTTGTTCGCGAACAATATGGTGTTCCCCGAAGCGGTGTTGCAGGCGAAGCCGGTGCCCGGCGTCGAGAACCTGCTTGTCGCCACGTTCGCGCCGCACAACGCGCCGCCGCGCGGCAGCATCGCGCTCATCAACACCGCCGCCGGCAAGGGCAAGAACGACCCGTCCGCAATCAAGAATCTTGAGCACCCGAACCGACCGACGTTCGACCGCGGAAACTCCTGCGACCCGTGGGCGCTCTCGGCGAACTCCATCGTCTATTCCGGCAAGGTCGCCGGCAAAAATCCCGGTCCGAACGCGCTGATGCACATTGACGGTGCCGGTAACAAGACGCCCATTTTGCGCGACCCGAAGATTGACTTGCACAACCCGATTCCGCTCGTGCCCCGCGCCCGTCCGCGCCTCATTGCCGACACGACCGACCGCACCAAAATCACCGGCAACTTCCTCGTCGTTGACGTCTATCGCGGCGCGGAGATGGCGGGCGTGAAGCGCGGAAGCGTCAAGTGGCTGCGCGTTCTTGAAGAGACCTCGCGCGTCACCGAGTCGCCCGGCGGCACGTGGATGAACCAGACGTTTTCAATCAGCGCGGCGCTCGCGTGGTCGCCGAAAATCTACCACGGCATCGTGCCCGTCGAGGAGGACGGCTCGGCGTTCTTTGAGGCGCCGTCGGGACGCGCGCTTTACTTTCAGTTGCTCGACGCCGACTACCGGCTCGTTCGCTCGATGCGCACCTTTGTCCAAGCCGCGCCGGGTAGCACGCGCAGTTGCATCGGTTGCCACGAATACGAGAACGCGCCCACGACGCCGCGCGCCTTCGCCCGCCGCGCGCCGAAGAAGTTGCGCGACGAGTCGTGGGGCGGCGGCTATATGGACTACGCCTCGATGGTGCAGCCGATTCTCGACCGCCGGTGCGCCGAGTGCCACGGCGGCGAAAAGGGTTACGCCGGCGGTCTCGACCTCACCGGCGGTTGGACGGAGTTTTTTAACAACTCCTACGAGACGCTCACCGCCCGCCGCGAAAAGCAATACATCGCCGACCTCATCGCCGGCGTCTGCTGTATGAACGGCACCGCCGACTACTCGTGCAAAATCTTCCAGCCCTACGAGCACGGATCCGGCAAGGCGCCGCTCGCCCGACTGCTCACCACCGGCAAGCACCGCACCATCGGCGGTCTCACCGAGACCGAGCGCCAACTGCTCCTCGCGTGGATTGATAGCAACGGCATCTACTTCGGAACGTGGGACTACACGCCCGCCGGTCCGCGTCTCGCCGGCTACTCGAAACTCGTCAACCAACTCAAAGCCGAAATGAAGGCCGCCGGTTGCGCCGAGTGCCACGGCGACGCCAAGGGAAACATTCGCCGTTTCGACAACTGGGTGAACCTCGAACGCCCCGAACTCTCGCTCGTCCTGCGCGCACCGTTGGCAAAACCGACGAAAGGCGCGAAGTCCGCCGCCGGTGGCGCCGACGGTGACGGCTTCGGACTCGCGCTGTGCCGGCAGCGCAAGGTTGACCAGAATTTCTCGCGGCGCGGCACGATGTTCAAGGCCGGCTACGCGCACCAAGTCAAACCGCTCGACCAGTTCCCGACGCAAAAGTGGGTGCCGTGGAAAGACGCGCAGAGCGGCGCGCCGGTCGTCACGTTCAAAGACGGCACCGGCAACGCGCATTACCAAAAAATGCTCGCGCTCATTCGCGACGCCCGCGCTGCCGTCTTGGCGAACCCCCGCGTTGACGTCGCCGGCGCCGCCACCATCGGCAAAGGAATCGTCGCCGGCCGCTCCCGCCAAATCATCCCCCAACCGCTCCCCGAAACAATGCCGGCACTCCACGCCGAATCCACCCCGCACGGCGTCCGCCTCTCGTGGGAACGCAGCGCACGCACCATCGGACTCATCACCGAAATCCACCGCGGTGCCACTCCCGACTTCACCCCCTCGCCGGCAACACTCATCGGCAGCACCGAGCGGTTTGAGTTCTTTGATGCGGGGAATGGAGGGGCGGATGCGGGGAATAGCGAGAAAGCGCGAACTGCCGGTGCAACCGGTTCCAGTCGTGCCGGCGGCGTTCACGCCGCCACGCACTACGCCATCGTCTTTGTGAGCGACCCCGCTGCCACCTGCGGCACCTGCAAAAGCGGCGCGACGCTCGATTACAAGCACACCGCCGCCCTCGCCGCCGCTACCGGCACCGGCGCCGCCACCGGCACCGGCGACGCCACCGGCACTGCCGGTGACGCTGCCGGCGCAGCCGTTCCCGAACGCAAACGCATCGAAGACCGTTGCCCGTTGAGCATGGTCGCGCCCATTCGCAGTGCGCCCTCGCGCACAACGTTCTCCGCCGGAACAACCGCCTTACGCGCCGCTTCCCGCTGACCGCTTCCCGCTTGACGCTCAAAGCCCGCCTTCGCACCCTCCGCGCAACAAAAAACGGTAACCCGCCATGAGCGCCTACCTCGACCCGAAAAACGACACCGCCTTCAAGGAGATTTTCGCCAACGACAAGCCGCTGTGCATCTCGTTGCTCAACGCCTTTTTGCCGGTCGAGGAAACGGG